>CAZPJC010000164.1:0-5589 GCA_964586645.1 uncultured Schumannella sp. | reverse complement strand
TCGGCCCCCAGCAGGTGCACTCGTGAGCGACGAGACCGAGATCGGCCTGGTGCGGCCCGTGGCGGAGTCGGAGGCGGAGCTCGCGTTCGAGGGAGCCCTGCGCCCGCGCAGCCTCGCCGAGTTCGTCGGGCAGGTGAAGGTGCGGGGGCAACTGCAGCTCCTGCTCGACGCCGCCGCGATGCAGAACCGCACGCCCGACCACATCCTGCTCGCCGGCCCCCCGGGGCTCGGCAAGACGACGCTCGCGATGATCGTCGCGCACGAGTCGGGACGACCGCTGCGGATGTCGAGCGGCCCCGCGATCCAGCACGCGGGCGACCTCGCCGCGCTGCTGTCGAGCCTCACTCCCGGCGAGGTGCTGTTCATCGACGAGATCCACCGCATGGCCCGAAGCGCCGAGGAGATGCTCTACCTCGCGATGGAGGACTTCCGCATCGACATCATGGTCGGCAAGGGCGCGGGCGCGACCAGCATCCCGCTCGACCTCGCGCCGTTCACCCTTGTCGGCGCGACGACGCGGTCCGGCCTGCTGCCCAACCCGCTGCGTGACAGGTTCGGCTTCACCGCCAACCTCGAGTTCTACGACGACTCCGAGCTCGACGAGGTGCTCGCCCGCGCGGCCCGGCTGCTCGAGCTCGAGATCCCGCCGGATGCCCGCCGTGAGATCGCCGGCCGCAGCCGGGGCACCCCGCGCATCGCCAACCGTCTGCTGCGCCGGGTGCGCGACTTCGCGCTGGTGCGTGGCGGGGGAGCGGGGATGTCGGCCGTGCACGGCGCCCTCGAGCTGTACGACGTCGACCCGATCGGCCTCGATCGCCTCGACCGCGCGGTGCTCGAGGCGATCGTGAACCGGTTCGAGGGCGGCCCGGTGGGCCTGAGCACGCTGGCGGTCAGCGTCGGCGAGGAGGCGGACACGATCGAGTCGGTCGTCGAGCCGTTCCTGGTGCGCGTCGGGATGCTCAGCCGCACCCCGCGGGGGCGCGTCGCGACCCGTCGCGCGTGGGACCACCTCGGCGTGCGCCGACCCGCCACCGGGACGCTCTTCGACGATGACATATGATTCATGGGGCTCGCCCAGGTCTGCTCTCTAGGCTCCGCGCGAACCCCTCGAATCTTCGGAAGGCATCCTCTTGTTCAACGACCCGCTGTCCCTTGCGCTCATCGCCATCGCGGCGGTGCTCATCGTCTTCATGTTCATCAGCTCGCGCCGCCGTCGCCGTGACGCCGAAGCGACCCGCGCGAAGATCGTGCCGGGCGCCGAGGTGATGACCAGCCAGGGCATCTACGGCACGCTCGTCTCGGTCGACGAGGAGAAGAACGAGGCGATCATCGAGACCACGCCGGGCACGAAGCTCCGCGTGCACAGCCAGACCATCGCCAAGGTCGTCGAGACCACCGACGCCGACGAGGCCGTCGAAGAGGCCGAGATCCTCGAGTCGACCGGCGCGATCACCGACCCCGACATCGACATCACCGACGAGCCCGAGTTCGGGGAGCGCGAGGAGAAGCCGAAGCCGGCTCCCCGTTCGCGCAAGAAGCCGACCGAGTAGTCGTTACCCTGGTCTCCGGCCCCGCAGGGGCCGGAGAGGCACCCTGTTCGGCGTGCCCTGATTCGTAGAAAGAAGAGGCGCGTGGCCACGAAGTCGTCGAGCCCCGCACGCAAGGCCGCGCGTTCGCTCGCCTGGCTGGGCGCGATCATCGCCGTCATGGCCGGCGTCGTCGGCGCCGGGATGCTCTGGGGCGGATGGTCTCCCGCGCCCAAGCTCGCCCTGGACCTCCAGGGCGGCACGCAGATCATCCTGGAGCCGCTCGTCGCCGAGGGTGCCGCGGCGGTCACGACCGAGCAGCTCGAGCAGGCGGTGTCGATCATCCGGCAGCGCGTCGACGCGACGGGCGTCTCCGAGGCCGAGATCTCGACCCTCGGCGACAACATCGTCGTCGCGATCCCGGGCGAGCCCGACCAGGCGACCCTCGACCGCATCCAGGCCTCGGCCAAGCTTGAGTTCCGTGCCGTGCTCGTGACCGGGGCGCCGGCGGCGTCGACCGTCGACGACGGGACGGATGCCGACGGCGACGGCACGCCCGATCCGACCGACGCGGCGACGCCGGGCGCCACGGACGGGGCGACGCCCGATCCGGCGGCCACACCGAGCGCGACGCCCACCGACGGCAGCGATCCCGCCTGGGTGACGCCGGAACTGCAGGCCGAGTACGACGCCTTCGACTGCGCGAGCCTCGCGACCGCGACGACGAACGTCGCGCCGGCCGACGAGCCGCTCATCACCTGCGAGAACGACCTGTCGATCAAGTACATCCTCGGCCCGGTCGAGGTCGACGGCTCGAACATCTCGGACGCCCGCTTCGGGCAGCGGCAGGGCAACAACGGCGCCGCGACCGGTCAGTGGGCGGTCTACCCGACGTTCGACGCCGACGGCACGAAGGCGTTCGCCGACATCACGACCCGCCTCGTCTCCCTGCCGAGCCCGCGCGATCAGTTCGCCGCCGTGCTCGACGGCAAGGTGCTGATCGCCCCGCAGACGAACGCGGCGATCACCAACGGCCAGCCCGAGATCACCGGCAGCTTCTCGCAGGAGGAGGCGTCGACGATCGCGAACCAGCTGAAGTTCGGCGCGCTGCCGGTCAGCTTCCAGGCGCAGAGTCAGGAGACGATCTCGGCGACTCTCGGCGAGAGCCAGCTGGCGAGCGGCCTGCTCGCCGGCGGCATCGGCCTGCTGCTCGTCGTCATCTACTCGTTCTTCCAGTACCGCGCGCTGGCGTCCGTCACGATCGCGTCGCTCGTCGTCGCCGCCGTCATCACCTACCTGACGGTCACGATCTTCTCCTGGGGCCGGCTCGACTACCGCCTGTCGCTCGCCGGCGTCGCCGGCCTGATCGTCGCGATCGGCTTCACCGTCGACTCGTTCATCGTCTACTTCGAACGCATCCGCGACGAGCTCCGCGACGGCAAGGGGCTCACCGGCGCCGTCGAGGCGGGCTGGAAGCGCGCCCTCCGCACGATCTACGCCGCGAAGGGCGTGACGCTGCTGTCGGCGATCGTGCTGTACATCGTCGCGGTCGGCAACGTGCGCGGCTTCGCGTTCACGCTCGGCATCACGGTCATCATCGACGTGCTCGTCGTCGTGCTGTTCACCCATCCGATGCTGCAGCTGCTCGCGACCCGGCGGTTCTTCCAGTCCGGGCATCCGCTCAGCGGCCTCGATCCGCAAGCGCTCGGCGCCGTCTACCGCGGACGCGCGGAGTTCCGCGTCTCCGCCGAGGCCCGTAAGGCGGGGGCGAGCCGCGAAGCCGGAAGGCGTCAGACCATCGCGGAGCGCAAGGCCGCCGAGCTGCAGGCCCAGTCCAAGGGGAAGAAGTAATGGCCAGCGGGCTCACGCGTTTCGGCAACGACCTCTACACCGGTGAGCGGTCGGTCCCGTTCATCAGGCTGCGCTGGATCTGGCTCACGATCGCGGCGGTGCTCATGCTCGTCGCCCTCGCGGTGCCGTTCGTGCGCGGAGCGGGCGACTTCGCCGCCGGCTTCAACTTCGGCATCGAGTTCCGGGGCGGATCGCAGTTCCAGGTCTCCGACGCGGCGGTCGCCGACGACGGCGCGCCCGACCCGACGCTCGCCGAGGACGCCGTGCACTCGGTGGTCCCGAGCGCCGTCGCGCGGGTGAGCATCGTCGGCACCGACGGCGTGCGGGTGCAGACCGACCAGCTCACGAACGAGGAGACCCAGAAGGTCGCCCTCGCGCTCGGGGACGCCTACGACTCGACCGAGGTCACCTCGTCGTTCATCGGCCCGACCTGGGGCGCCGACATCACCCGGCAGGCCCTCATCGGTCTCGGCGTGTTCCTGCTGCTGGCGATGATCCTGATGGCGATCTACTTCCGCACCTGGAAGATGTCGCTCGCGGCGATCCTGTCGCTGCTGCACGACCTCGTCATCACGGTCGGGGTCTACGCCGCGACCGGATTCGAGATCACCCCCGCGGCGGTCATCGGCTTCCTCACGATCCTCGGCTTCTCGCTCTACGACACCGTCGTGGTGTTCGACAAGATCCGCGAGAACACCTCCGAGATGTCCGACGACTCGACGCGCACCTTCGGCGAGACCGTCAACCTCGCGGTCAACCAGACGCTCGTGCGCTCGATCAACACGGGTGTCGTGGCGGCGCTGCCGGTCGCGGCGATCCTCTTCATCGGATCGTTCTTCCTCGGCGCCGACACGCTCCGCGACATCTCGCTCGCGCTGCTCGTCGGAACGATCATCGGCACCTACTCGACCCCGTTCGTCGCCTCGCCGCTCTACGTCTGGTTCCGCGAGAACGAGCCCGCGATCGCGAAGCGCGACAAGCGCGTGCTCGACCTCCGCGCGAAGTCGGCGCTCCCGGCCCCCGCCTGACGCCTCCTTCGGGGGACGGCGGGCGGTCAGCGGTCGCCGTCGCCGGAAACTAGACTCACTCCATGACGGAGACCCAGGCGCCGGGAACGGCCTCCCTGAGGACGCTCCTCCCGCGCATCTTCTCCCGGGCGCAGCCCACGGGCGCCGTCGACCGCCTGCTGAAGACGGTGCGCACGCACCACCCCAAGGCGGATGTCGCCCTCATCGAGCGCGCGTACGCCGCGGCCGAGAAGGCGCACTCCGGGCAGAAGCGCAAGAGCGGCGAGCCGTACATCACGCACCCGGTCGCGGTGGCTCAGATCCTCGCCGACCTCGGGATCGGCTCCAAGACCCTCGCCGCAGCACTGCTGCACGACACGGTCGAAGACACCGACTACACGCTCGACATGGTGCGCGCCGACTTCGGCGACGAGATCGCGATGCTCGTCGACGGCGTGACGAAGCTCGACAAGCTCAAGTACGGGGACAGCGCGCAGGCGGAGACCGTGCGCAAGATGGTCGTCGCGATGAGCAAGGACATCCGCGTGCTCGTCGTGAAGCTCGCCGATCGCCTGCACAACGCCCGCACCTGGGGCTTCGTGCCCGAGGAGTCGGCGAAGCGCAAGGCGCAGGAGACCATCGAGATCTACGCGCCGCTCGCGCACCGCCTCGGCATCCAGACCATCAAGTGGGAGCTGGAGGACCTCTCGTTCGCGGTGCTCCACCCGAAGCTGTACGTCGAGATCGAGAGCCTCGTGCGCGACCGCACGCCGCAGCGCGAGGAGTTCGTGCAGCAGGTCATCGACTCGGTCAACGACGACCTCAAGTCGGGCAAGATCAAGGGCCAGGTCGTCGGTCGGCCGAAGCAGTACTACTCGATCTACCAGAAGATGGTGCTGCGCGGGCGCGAGTTCACCGAGATCTACGACCTCGTCGGCATCCGCGTGCTGGTCAACAACATCCGCGACTGCTACGCCGTGCTCGGCGCGATCCACGCGCGCTGGAACCCGATCCCGGGGCGGTTCAAGGACTACATCGCGACACCGAAGTTCAACCTCTACCAGTCGCTGCACACGACGGTGATCGGGCCGAAGGGCCGGCCGATCGAGATCCAGATCCGCACGCACGAGATGCACCAGCGCGCCGAGTTCGGCGTCGCCGCGCATTGGAAGTACAAGGAGCGCATCGCCTCGGGCCGGGGCGAG
>CAZPJC010000163.1:0-5617 GCA_964586645.1 uncultured Schumannella sp. | reverse complement strand
TCGGAGGACTGCTCGGCGGCCGTCGCGAGGTCGATGTCGCGGCGCTCTTCTTCAGACACGATTGAGATTCCTTCTATAGCTAGTGCTGCGGATGCCGCAGGAAGTGCAACGGGGGCTCAGGAGCCGGGCAGGAAGGCCGAGCCGTCGCCGAACACCCAGGCGATCGCCCAGCCGAACACGAAGTCCAGACCGTAGACGAGCGCCATCATGATCACGACGAACACGATCACGACGCCGGTGTAGCTGAGCAGTTCGCGCCGGGTCGGGCGGACCACCTTCGACAGCTCGGTGAGCACCTGACGGATGAACAGGGCGATGCGCGCGAACGGCCCACGCCGCTCGGCGCGATCCCGCTTGGCGTTCGCGACGAGATCCTCACTCGGCTCGTCGATCACCTTGCGTGCCACGACATCCAACCTTTCGTCGATCCCCGGGAGTGTTCCCGGGGCTCTCTTCAGCTAACGCTGCGCAGGGCGGACAGGACTCGAACCTGCAACCTGCGGTTTTGGAGACCGCTGCTCTACCAATTGAGCCACCGCCCTCGGTTCGCACCCTCGGCATCCTCGGGAGGATGCGCGCGGGCACGACGAAGCTTGGCGTTTTCAGCCAACCCCAGAAGTGTACGTCATCCGAAAAGTTCCCGAGGAACCCGCGTCATAGGTCCCGGGGTAGACGGTCTCTTCTACCGAGAGGGACACAACCAGCCCGCTCGTTCGCAACTGAATACAGGCGCACGAAGCTGAGATCAGGTTTCATCAACGAAGACTCGTTCGCCTCACCCACGCTGGGCGGTCCTGGGGGACCCGCAGTCACGTGAGGGGTCATCGCCGACCTGTTTTCCGCTTTCTGCGTCCGTATCGGACCAGGAAGGCACTGAGATGTTCACCACTGCACACCCGCGCGTGGCGACTCCTCGAGGGGGATCGGCAGCACGGAACCATCACGGGACGGCGACGCGCATCGGCGCGACCGCCACCGCGGTCGCCCTCGGCGGGGC
This sequence comes from uncultured Schumannella sp., assembly GCA_964586645.1. Classification (GTDB taxonomy): domain Bacteria; phylum Actinomycetota; class Actinomycetes; order Actinomycetales; family Microbacteriaceae; genus Pseudolysinimonas_A. Next base: position 4,620 of record CAZPJC010000163.1, on the reverse strand, counting down.
CTTCGCCCTCGTCGCCCCCCTCTCCGCATCCGCCGCCGACGTTCCGACGTCGTACGCGGAGGGCCAGTTCCTGTCCGGAACGCTGCTCGGCGTCGATCTCGACACGGTCGTGACGCTGGGATCCGCGGAGGCCTTCAACGACGGCACGCAGACGACCCAGACCTCCAAGGACCCGCTCGATGCGGCGGTGCTCGAAGACGCCGTGGTCGTGAACGAGGCCGAGTCGCCGCAGCTCGACCTGGGCGGCGTCCTGCAGATCGGACCGGTCGCGCAGTTCGCCCAGGCGAGCAGCGACGGGTCGTCGCTCGCCGCGGCGGGGGCGGTGGCGGATGACGGCGCGATCGGGGTCGGCACCGACACGTCGATGCCGCCGGCCAACGCCACCCTCGACCTCGCCGCGCTGCTCGGACCGGAGTTCGCCTCGACCCTCGTCGACCTCAAGCTCGAGGTCGGCGCGATCGCCGCGCAGGCGGAGGCGGACCTCGACACCGCCTCGGGCGACTACCAGATCGAGGACGCGATCCTCACCTTCTCGAGCCCGGCGATCGCCGACCTGACCCCCAAGGTCGACAGCGCGCTGCAGGAGGTCGTCGACACCCTCGGCGAGCTCGTGGGCTCCAACGGCCAGCTGATCGGGGACGTCAACGGCGCACTCGTCGACCTCGATCCGCTGCTCAACCTGCTCGGCGGCACCGGCAACGTGACCGCGACCATCGATGCCGGGGATCTCGAGGAGATCGTCCATTCGATCCTCGAGGAGGAGTACGGCGACGACGGGATCTCGTTCGACTTGGAGACCGGTGAGGTGCATGTGGACCTCGCGGCCTTCGTCGGCGGCGATCTCAACGACCTCGCTCCGGGCACCGAGCTGCTGACCGATGAGGTCGTGGGAGACATCCTCGACAGCATCACGACGACCGTCGCCGGCATCGCCGACCAGGTCGTCGCGAAGGTCGAGGACGCCCTGCACGACGCCACCGTCGACATCCACGCCGACCTCACGGCGAACGTCGCTCAGGCGCCGCTCGTGCAGGAGGTCTGCCAGCTCGTCGACCGCGTGCTCACGACGCCCGTCCTGCGGGATGCGACGTCGCTCGAGCTGCTGACCAACGGCCTGCTCGGCGATCTCGGCGCGCTGGTCAACACCGGCGTGCTCGGCACCCTCACCGACGGCCTGCTCGACGAGGTCGGCGACTTCGTGCTCGTCGACGGCACCGTGCAGCGCATCACGGGCTTCGTCAACCAGACGGTTCAGGACAACGTGTGCAACACGACCTCGTCGGCGGTGGCCCCGCTCACGACGAGCGTCGTGCTCGACATCGAGTCGACCGTCGACGAGCTGCTCGACGGCGGCTCGGCGCGGGCCGTGGCGGATGTCGACATCCTCGGCGTTCCGGCGAACCTCAACCTGAACGCCGTCGTGAGCGACCTCGGCGGCACGCTGCTCGACGGTCTCTTCGACGGGGACGGCGCCGTGCAGGACCTGGCGGACGCCCTGGACACCAACCTGGTGGACCCGGCGAACGAGGGCCTGCTCGGCTCGGGCGACGGCACCGTGGGCGACGCGCTCCGGGACGTGCTCTCGGTCCAGGCCAACGTGCAGGAGCTCAGCACGGGGTCGGGTGGTGGAGGCGAGTTCACGCAGACCGCTCTTCGCGTCTCGGTGCTCGGCGACGATCTGGCGACCCTGAGCCTGGCGCAGGCGACGGTCGGGCCCAACGTGACCACGATCGTCGACCCGGAGTGCACCGACCCCGACGGCTGCGACGTCGGCGGCGAGACCACGACGCCTCCGGACGGCGGCGGTGGCGGCGGAAGCCTCGCCTACACCGGCATCGGGATCGCGACGCTGATCGCCGTCATCCTCGCACTGCTGGCAGCGGGTGCCTATCTGGTGCGGGAGAGCTACCGACGCAACCACCCGGTGGAGATCGGCGGCTAGTCGATAGCTGAAGTACACGAAGCCGGAGTCGTCGGCCCCCACAGCAATGACGACTCCGGCTTCGTGCTGCCGGGGGTTCGGGTATTCGGACCCCCGGCGGCTCCGGTTTGTACCCTGAGCTGGGGGACGACAGCGCCCCGGGCGACTCCCTAACCTCGTAGTCACGAGGCCCGATCCCGCGTCTCGTGTGCGCGAACCCCGCCTCGTCGTCGGCCCGATCCAGCCGCCGGTCCGAGTCGCGCCGTTCGGTAACTCGTCCGGAGTCGCACCGCTATGTCCACCGCCGTCTCGGCGGGCTCGCTCTCGCGCGCCCGCATCCTGATCGCCGCCGGCCTCGCCGCCGCGGCCACCCTCCTCGCCCTCGTCGTCCCGCAGAGCGCGCTCGCGGCGACGGCGACCCCGACCGTCGCGCAGATGACCCAGCGGGTCCTCGACGACACCAACGCCATCCGCTCGCAGCAGGGCCTGCCGGGCCTGGTGCGTGACGCCCGTCTCGACAAGGTGGCCGCCGACTGGGCGCGCCGGCAGTTCGAGAACGGCGCGATGAGCCACAACCCGGACTACTCCCGGCAGATCCCGGCGGGCTGGCAGCGGGCGGGCGAGAACGTCGGCAAGGGCTACAGCTACACGCAGATCGTCCCGGCGTGGAGGGACTCCGCGAGCCATTACGCGAACCTCGTCAACGACTACACGTCGGTCGGCATCGGCTATTTCGAGCAGGACGGCCGGCGGTACTGGTCGCAGGTGTTCGCGAAGTATCCCGGCACCGTTCAGCCCGCTCCCGCTCCGGCGCCCGTCTCCCCGCAGCCCGCCGCCGGCTCCGGGGTGTCGGCCACCCCTGCAGCAGCCGAGCCCGCGGCTCCGGCAGGCGTCCCGATCGCGCTGAGCTCGCCCTCGTTCGAGAACGGCCTCGGCGCCTGGTCGGCCCCCTCGGGCGCGATCGACGGACCCAACTCCAGCGCACGGGGCGGCACGCGATCGCTGCTCGTGCCGGGCGCGGCGAACCGCACGGTCACGCAGACCGTCTCGGCGAGTGTCCTCGCCGGGTCGACCCACACCGTGGTCGTCTACGTGCGGGCCGATGCGTCGGCTACCGGAACGGTGCGGCTGCGGGCCCTCGGCGGCACTGTCGAGACAGGCTCGGTGGCCTTCACCGCGTCGGCCTCGGGCTGGCTCAAGGTGTCGGTCGCCCTCGCCGCGAGGAGCGCCCACACCGGCTTCGCCGTGGATGTCGTCGCCGCGAAGTCCGGGCGCACCTACCGGATCGACTCGGTGTCGCTGACCCGCACCGGCGAGCCCCCGGCTGCCGCGGCCGCCCCGGCGCCGGCCACCGGCAGCGCGCCGGCCCCGGTCGCGCCCGCGCCCGCGGCTCCGGCGCCCGCCGCTCCCACCCCCGTGACACCCGCGCCGAGCACGCCGGCTCCCGCGCCGGCCCCGACGCCGACGGCGACCACCCCGCCGATCATCAGGCTCGGTGGCATCCGGATCGGCTGACTAAGCTCGTCCACCGTGGCACGCATCTCGCAGCGCATCGGGTCGATCGCCGAATCGGCCACCCTCAAGGTGGACGCGAAGGCCAAGGCCCTCAAGGCGGCCGGCCGGCCGGTCGTCAGCTTCGCCGCCGGGGAGCCCGACTTCCCGACGCCTGCGCACATCGTCGAGGCCGCCGTCGAGGCCGCCCGCGACCCGAGGAACCACAAGTACACGCCCGCCGCGGGACTGCCCGAGTTCCGCGAGGCGATCGCGGCGAAGACCCTCCGCGACTCGGGGCTCGAGGTCGCGCCGTCGCAGATCATCGTCACCAACGGCGGCAAGCAGGCGGTCTACCAGGCCTTCGCGACACTGCTCGACCCGGGCGACGAGGTGCTCGTGCCCACCCCGTACTGGACCACGTATCCCGAGGCGATCAAGCTCGCCGGGGGCGTGCAGGTGGATGTCTTCGCCGGCGCCGACCAGGGCTACCTGGTGACCGTCGAGCAGCTCGAGGCCGCGCGCACCCCGCGCACGAAGGTGCTGCTGTTCGTCTCCCCGTCGAACCCGACCGGGGCCGTCTACTCCCCCGAGCAGGTCGCCGCGATCGGCGCCTGGGCCGACGAGCACGGCCTCTGGGTGATCAGCGACGAGATCTACCAGAACCTCACCTACGACGGCGTGCGCGCGGTGTCCATCGTCGAGGCCGCCCCGGCTCTCGCCGACCGCACGATCCTCGTCAACGGCGTCGCGAAGACCTACGCGATGACCGGCTGGCGGCTCGGCTGGATGGTCGGGCCCGCCGACGCGATCGCCGGTGCCGCGAACCTCCAGTCGCACCTGTCGAGCAACGTGTCGAACATCTCGCAGCGCGCCGGGATCGCCGCGCTCACCGGCCCGCAGGACAGCGTCGAGCAGATGCGTCTCGCATTCGACCGCCGCCGCAAGCTGATCGTCGAGGGCCTCAACGCCATCCCGGGGGTGGTCTGCCCGACCCCCGAGGGCGCGTTCTACGTGTATCCGGATGTCACCGGGCTGCTGAACCGGGAATGGGGCGGCGTCACCCCGTCGTCGTCGCTCGAGCTCGCCGATCTCATCCTCGAGCAGGCGGAGGTCGCGGCGGTTCCCGGCGAGGCGTTCGGCCCGAGCGGCTACCTGCGCTTCTCGTACGCGCTCGGCGACGACGACATCCGCGAGGGCGTCTCCCG
>CAZPJC010000162.1:3431-5633 GCA_964586645.1 uncultured Schumannella sp. | reverse complement strand
ACCGTCGTCACCGCGATGCAGGTCGTCGAGGCGATGGACGAGCTGCGGTCCGCGGCCCAGCACGACGAGGCGACGATGGTGATCGAGATGGTCGACTTCGCGCTCGAATCCACGACGGTCGCCGTCGGCGGCCAGGTCGTCACCGTGCGCGGCCGGGCCGGCACGTATGCGGATGTCTTCCTCCCGCTGTACGGCGACTACCAGGGCCAGAACGCCGCCGTCGCGATCGCGGCCGTCGAGTCGTTCATCGGCAACGGCACCGTCGCACTCGATCCCGACGTCGTCGCCGCGGGTCTCGCCAACGCGACCTCCCCGGGACGCCTCCAGCTGATCGGCATCGAGCCGACCGTCTTCGTGGATGCCGCCCACAACCCGCACGGCGCGAAGGCGCTCGCCGCGGCGATGACCGAGTACTTCGACTTCGAGGAGATCACCGTCGTCATCGCCGTGCTCGGCGACAAGGACGCGCACGGCATCCTGACCGAGCTGTGGCCGGTGACCGAGCAGTTCTACGTCACGAGCTCGCACTCCGACCGGGCGACCCCCGTGGACGAGCTGGCCGCGATCGCGCTCTCCGTCGCCCCCGAAGACGCCGTGCACCCGTTCGACGACTTCGAGAACGCCGTGGAGGCCGCGCGCTCGTGGGCCGCGGCGGGGCCGTCGCGCGCCGTGCTGATCACCGGCTCGATCACCCTCGTCGGCGAGGCGATCGCGCTCGCCCAGGCCGGGGGGTGGAAGCCGTGAGCATCCCGGATCCCGCGGAGACGTCGCCCGTCACCGGCCGGCCCGGACGGCTGCGACGCGAGCGCGGGGTGACCGAGACGCTGCTCTCGGTCGTGCTCGCGCTCGAAGCCGCCATCCTGTTCTTCGCGACCCTCGCGGTGAACGGGCTCACCGACATCCCGACCGTCCTCGTCGTCGCCGTCGGGGGCGGACTCATCGTGCTGTTCGTCCTCGTCGCGCTGGTGCAACGCTGGGCGTGGGGGGTCGTGCTCGGCGGCATCCTGCAGGTCGTGCTCATCGCGACCGGGATCGTGCATCCGTTCATGTTCGTCATCGGCGCCGTGTTCGCGGGGCTGTGGGTGTGGTGTCTGGTGCGCGCCCGGCGCATCGAAACGTCGCGGCTCTCCGCCGCAGAAGGAGATCTCTCGTGAGCGTCGAAGAAACCCTGGTGCTGGTCAAGCCGGATGGCGTGGCCCGGAACCTGACCGGCGAGATCCTGCGCCGCATCGAGGCGAAGGGCTATTCGCTCGTCGACATCCGTCTCGTCGAAGCGGACCGCGAGCTGCTCGCCGCGCACTACGAGGAGCACCTCGGGAAGCCGTTCTACGAGCCGCTCGTCGAGTTCATGGAAAGCGGACCCGTCGTCGCCATCCGGCTCGCGGGGGAGCGCGTCATCGAGGGCTTCCGCTCGCTCGCCGGCACGACCGACCCGACGACCGCCGCCCCCGGCACGATCCGCGGCGACCTCGGCCGCGACTGGGGCCTCAAGGTGCAGCAGAACCTCGTGCACGGCTCGGATTCCCCCGAGTCGGCCGCCCGGGAGCTCGCCCTCTGGTTCCCCTCCGCGGGCTGACCCCCTCGGCTCTTTGCCCGGGTTCACCCCGGGTCGTCCTGGCTATTTGCCCGAGATGGGGCACTTGCGCTGCGCTGAGTGCCCCATCTCGGGCAAACAGCCTCACCTGAGGTCGACGAACCTCCGAACCCGAGCGACCAGCTCCGCAGGGTCACCGAGGTCGTCGCCGTTGATCTCGAGGATGCGCCAGCCGTCGGCCTCGAGCTGCGACCGGCGGGTCATGTCGTGACGCCGCTGCTCCGGCGTCAGGTGGTAGGAGCCCTGATACTCCAGCGCGACACGGCTCTCCGGGCGTGCGAGGTCGAGACGGAATCGGCGTCCCGAGGAACCGGTGACCTCGTGGTTCGCCGACCAGCCCGAGAGCCCCGCCCCGGCGAGCAGTACACGGAGTCGGCTCTCGGCTGGCGATTCCGCCCGAGGGTCGGCGAGCGCGAGCGCGACGGGCAGGATCCTCGGCCGCGCGATGCGGTCGCCGACAGCGACCCGCTCCGCGAGTGCGGCAAGAGTCGTCACCGGCTCCCGATCGCCGACGACGTGGTCGATCGCGGCGACGAGATCTGGGAGCGCGAGAACCCCCGCCATCTCGCAGATCATCCGCTCCGGAGACGAATGCCGCAAACCGTCGG
>CAZPJC010000162.1:1302-3331 GCA_964586645.1 uncultured Schumannella sp. | reverse complement strand
GCGAAGTCGGCGTTCTGCGCCACGAAGGCGGCGAACTCGTCGGGGCTCGACAGGTCGGCGGGCGAGTACTTGACGCCGTTCACCAGGACGGTCGGGGTGCCGGTGACCTTCTCCTCGTCGGTGTTCGGCAGGGGGCCGGTGAGGGCGCGCTCGGTCGCCGCGGCCACCCAGCCCTTGAACGACTCGTTGTTGACGCAGTCGGTGACCTCCTGCGACTTCACGCCGGCGCCGTCGAGGAGGGTGATGATCTCGGCGTTGGTCAGCCCCGGACCGTTTTCGGCGGGCTGCTGCGCGAAGAACGCGTCGCTCACGTCGAGGAACGAGTCGGGCTCGTAGGCGGCGACGCACGCGCCCGCGTTGGCGGAACGCGCCGAGTAGCGGTCGCCGAGGAACGCGCTGGTGAGCAGGTTGATCGGGTGCACCTCGAGGGTCGCGTACCCCTGCGCGACGAGTTCGCGGATCTGCGCGCCGTTCGCGGTCTCGAACACCTGGCAGTACGGGCAGCCGAAGTCGAGGTAGGTGACGATGTGCACCGGCACGTCGTAGTCGCTCGGGTCGGTCGCCGTCGGCGTGCCGTCGGCGGGGACGCCGGGCGTCGAGACCGCGGTGATCCCGCCTTCGCCGTCGCTCTGCAGGAGGATCGCGTCGGCCGCCATGTTCGCGGGTCCGGGGCCCGCCGGGCGGGTGCCCGCCCAGATGCCCCAGCCGACGGCGGCGAGCACGCCGACGACGGCGACGGTCGCGCCGACGCGGATGAGGATGCCGTTGCGGCGCTGCGACTTCATGCGCTGCTCGCGTTCGAGGCGCGCGATCTCGCGTGCCTGCTCCCGGCGCTGATCCTTGGTGAGACGTTCCTGGGCCACGATCGGCAACCTTATCCGGTGAGTTCTATGGATTGGCTCAGAGGGTCCCGACCGCGAGGCGGCTGAGGACGTCGAGCTGGAGCTGGGCGAGGAAGACGACGATCGCGTAGCAGACGATCGTAATCGGGATGACCCACGAGCGCAGGAAACGCCCGACGCCCGTCGCGCGCGGACCGTAGACGCCTTCGGCGAGGTTGCGCGAGGTGACGACCCAGAACAGCGGGATGGTCACGCTCCAGACGAGCATGCACCAGGGGCAGAGCGTGCCGAGCACGAAGATGCTCTGCGAGATCAGCCAGATCACGAAGGCGAGGGCGCCCGCGACGCCGACGTTGAACGCGATCCAGAACCAGCGGGCGAACCGCGCCCCGGCGAGCAGCCCCACGCCGACGGCGATCGGGGCGACGAAGCCGCCGAGACCGATGAGCGGGTTGGGGAAGCCGAGCACGGCGCCCTGCCAGGACTCGAGGTTCTTGCCGCACTGCACGATGAGGCTGAAGTTGCAGTCGAGGTCGGCGTCGGGGTTCTGCAGGATCAGGATCTTGTCGACCGTCAGCGAGAACGACGCCCACCACCCCAGGATGCCCGCGACGATCAGGAAGATCGCGAAGGCGACGGGAGGGCGGTGGCGGGTCTCGGTGTCGGTCACTCGCCGATTATCCCAACCCCGCGTCGCGCGAATACCGGGACCAAGGTCCCGGCGTGCGATACTGAGGTGCAAGTCGAGCGGGCCGCGCCCGTTCGCGCCGATCAAAGCTTTCCGGGCGACCAGACCGGGCCGCGAGTGCCGACAGCGTTTTCCAACGCGAGTCGTGCACCGCGTCGGATGCCAGTTCCGAACCGCCGTGAGAGGGCGGGCGTGGTGAGAGCACGCATTGCTCAGCAGAGCACGCGGCCAGAACACCGTTCAGGGGAACGGGGGCCGCATCCAGACTTCAGATTCGCGAACCGCAGTCGGTTCGCTCGAGATGTACCGGCGGGTTGCGCGGCACCTCCGGCCGAGGAGTGCACCAGCGATGGTGAAGAAGGAAGCGCCGAAGAGCGCGTCATCCCATGTTTCCGCCGACGTCGAGACGGGTCTGATCCCGGTCGACGACGTCGCCCCCGAGAAGCCCCGGCGCGGCCGCAAGAAGGCCGAGGAGCAGGCGGATGCCGGCGCCGAGAAG
>CAZPJC010000162.1:0-1202 GCA_964586645.1 uncultured Schumannella sp. | reverse complement strand
CGCCGCGAGAGCGTCGACCGGGTGATGGTCGTGCGGAGCAAGTTCGGCCGCATCCAGATCGCCGTGCTCGAGGACGGGGTGCTCGTCGAGCACTACGTCGCCCGGGCGCAGGACGCGAGCCTCATCGGCAACGTCTACCTCGGCCGCGTGCAGAACGTGCTGCCGTCGATGGAGGCCGCGTTCGTCGACATCGGCCGCGGTCGCAACGCCGTGCTCTACGCCGGCGAGGTGGACTGGGATGCCGCGGCCGCCGCCGCCGAGAGCGACGGGAACAAGAACCAGGCCCGCAAGATCGAGCTCGCGCTCAAGCCGGGCGACAAGGTGCTCGTGCAGGTGACGAAGGACCCGGTCGGCCACAAGGGCGCCCGGCTGACCTCGCAGGTGTCGCTGCCGGGCCGCTATCTCGTCTACGTGCCGAACGGCTCGATGAACGGGATCAGCCGCAAGCTCCCCGACACCGAGCGCGCGCGGCTCAAGAAGATCCTCAAGGAGGTGCTCCCCGACGAGGTCGGCGTCATCGTGCGCACCGCCGCCGAGGGCGCCACCGAGGAGCAGCTGACCCTCGACGTGCAGCGCCTGATCAGCCAGTGGGCCGAGATCAGCCGCGCCGTCGAGACCCAGCCGGCTCCGGCCCTGCTGCACAGCGAGCCCGACCTGCTGCTGAAGATCGTGCGGGATGTCTTCAACGAGGACTTCCACAAGCTCGTGATCGAGGGCGACGACGCCCTCGAGACGATCTCGGGCTACCTGAACGCCGTCGCGCCCGACCTCGTGGAGCGCGTGCAGAAGCACGAGAGCGAGCGCGACTCGTTCGACGAGTTCCGGGTGAGCGAGCAGATCGACAAGGCGCTCGAGCGCAAGGTCTGGCTGCCGTCCGGCGGCTCGCTCATCATCGACCGCACCGAGGCGATGACGGTCGTCGACGTCAACACCGGCAAGTTCGTCGGCTCCGGCGGCAACCTCGAGGAGACGGTGACGCGCAACAACCTCGAGGCGGCCGAGGAGATCGTGCGCCAGCTGCGGCTGCGCGACATCGGCGGCATCATCGTCGTCGACTTCATCGACATGGTGCTCGAGTCCAACCGCGATCTCGTGCTGCGCCGCCTCGTCGAGTGCCTGAGCCGCGACCGCACGAAGCACCAGGTGGCCGAGGTCACCTCGCTCGGCCTCGTGCAGATGACCCGCAAGAAGCTCGGTCTCGG
>CAZPJC010000161.1:0-5645 GCA_964586645.1 uncultured Schumannella sp. | reverse complement strand
AGCCGACCGCAATATGACGGCGAGAGTGGTAGTGGGCGCAAGGATCAACTATAGGACCCAACTCGGCGACACGTCCAGCTATTCCTTGACTTTCTCCCGCGACTGGGTCTATAAGCCGGATCCTCGGTGCCCAGGGGTGCCGCAGGCGCGGATCGAGACCGGTGAAAGACTGGATGCCGTGGCCGACATCGCCGAAGTGACCCTCGAGAGCGGGCTGCACGCCGTCATCCGCGACGACCTGTTCACCCCGGGCAGCTATCTGCTCGTCGTCGACGGGACGCCGCAGTCGCACGTCGACCCCGCGCGGCCGACCGAGCTGTTCTTCGAGTACATCAGCCGGATGGGTCACGTCGTCGACCAGCTCCCGGCAGGACCGCTCACGGCGCTCCACCTCGGCGCCGGCGCGCTGACGATGCCGCGCTACGTCGAGGCGACCCGGCCCGGCTCGCGGCAGCAGGTGCTCGAACTCGAGCGCGGGCTCGTCGACCTCGTGCGCGCGCACCTGCCGTGGTCGAAGGACGCCAGCATCCGCATCCGCTACGGCGACGCGCGGGAGACGCTCGGCAAGCTCCCGGCGGCGCTGAAGGGGGCCGTCGATCTGGCGATCGTGGATGTCTTCGGCGGATCGCGCATCCCGGCGCACGTCACGAGCGCCGAGTTCTACGGCGAGATCGCGTCGTTCCTCGCACCGACCGGGGTGCTGCTGGTCAACGTCGCCGACGGCGGGTCGCTCGGCTTCGCCCGCGGGCAGGCGTCGACACTGCGCTACGTCTTCGAGGACACCGCGCTGCTCGCCGAGTCAGCGGTGCTGAAGGGCCGCCGCTACGGCAACTTCGTGCTCGTCGCCTCGCCGGCCGACCTGCCGATCGAGTGGGTGCCGCGGCTTCTCGCGGGCGGGCCGCATCCGGCGTCGGTGCTGCGCGGCACGGAGCTGCGGGACTGGATCGCGGGGGCACCGATCGTGACCGACGCCTCCTCCACACCGTCGCCGCCGCCGGCGCGGAGCATCTTCCAGGTACGCCCGGGCCGGGGTGACGGCGACCGGACGTAGGGTCGGGGCATGCGCCGCCTCCCGCTCCTCGCCGCCTGCGCGACGACCGCGCTGCTCGCCGGCGCTCTGCTGACCGGTTGCGGGGCGTCGCCGCAGATCTCCCCCGGCACCCCCGCGCCCACGTCGGTCGACGGCGTCCAGCCGGCCGGCGATCCGGTCGACGTCACGACCGGGCTCGCGGCACCGTGGTCGATCCTGCGCGTCTCCGACACCGAGACCCTCGTCTCGCAGCGCGACGACGCCCGCATCCTCTCGGTCGCGTCCGACCGCTCCCCGGTCGAGGTCGGCGTCGTGCCCGGCGTCGTCCCGGGCGGCGAGGGCGGGCTGCTCGGGCTCGCCTTCCTGGCGACCGACGACGGGGAGTGGATCTACGCCTACCTCACGGCCGCCGACGACAACCGCATCGTGCGGATGCCCTACGACGACGAGTCGCTCGGCGATCCCGAGATCGTGCTCGACGGGCTCGCGAAGGCGGGAAACCACAACGGCGGGCGCCTGGCCTTCGGGCCCGACGGCATGCTCTACGCGACGGTCGGCGATGCCGGGGTGCCCGACCGCGCGCAGGATCCGGCGTCCCCCAACGGCAAGATCCTGAGGATGACGCCCGAGGGCGGGGTGCCCGACGACAACCCGACCGCGGGGTCGCTCGTCTACTCGATGGGCCACCGCAACCCGCAGGGTCTCGCCTGGGACGCCGACGGGCAGCTCTGGGCCGCCGAGTTCGGGCAGGACACCTGGGACGAGTTCAACCGCATCGAGCCGGGTGCCAACTACGGCTGGCCGATCGTCGAGGGCCAGGTCGACGACGACAGGTTCGTGCAGCCCGTCCTGCAGTGGGCGACCGACGACGCGAGTCCGAGCGGCCTCGCCTACGTCGGCGGCACGTTCTTCCTCGCGTCGCTGAAGGGCCAGCGGGTGTGGGCGATCGACGTCGCCGACGACGGCTCGGCCGGGGCGACCCCGTGGTTCGTCGGCGAGTTCGGACGCATCCGGGACGTCGCGGCCGGCCCCGACGGGTCGCTGTGGTTCCTGACCAACAACACCGACGGGCGCGGCGACCCGCGCGACGGGGACGACCGCCTGATGCAGGTCCGCCTGACCCCTCTCGTCGAGGGCTAGGCGTGGCCGACCTCGACCGGGTCCGCCGCTGGGCGGACGCCCTCATCGCGCTCCACCTCGACCCCGAGGTGTGGACCTTCGGGTTCGATCACGCTCGAACGCGCGCCGGCCTGTGCGACTACCGGGCGACGCGCATCACGGTGTCGCGGCACCTCGCGAGCCGCTACGAGGACGACGAGATCCACCAGGTGCTGCTGCACGAGGTCGCGCACGCGCTCGCCGGAGCCGGTGCCGGCCACGGGCCGCGCTGGAAGAAGATCGCGAAGCAGATCGGCTACGAGGGCACGCGACTGCACGGCGGGGCGATCGCCGCCGACCTCGCCACCTGGATCGGCACGTGCCCGAACGGTCACGTGCACTACCGGTATCGCAGGCCGACGCGGGCGCTGTCCTGCGCGAAATGCTCGAAGACCTTCGACACGAGATTCCAGATCGCGTGGGTCCCCCGAAGTGCGGACAGTAACCGCCAGACTGAGTTACATGAATCCGAGCCGCACAGCGCCTGATAGGAAGCTGGGGACTGAGTGAGCACGGGGCAGTGGCTGATCGCCCCCGAAGGCATCAGCTGGTTCTTCGACGCGGGCGCCGACAGCCTCGACTTCGCCGCGGCCCCCGAGCCGGTGCACGCGCGAGACCTCGGCGAGTGGCTCGCCGCCCGCTACGACCGGCTGGATGCCGCCGAGGCCTCCGACCGTGATCTCACCGACGCGCTCGCCCTCCGCGCCGCGATCGACAGGCTCGCGACCGCCGCGGCCGATCGCGAGACCCTCGACCCCGACGACATCGACACGATCAACCTCTTCGGTGCGACCCCCGACATCCCGCCCGCCCTCCCCGGCGGACGCCGTCAGGCCGGAGCCGGCCGCCTGCGGATCGGGCAGGTGCTCTCGACCCTCGCCCGCGACGCGATCGCGATCCTCGCCGTCGAGCCCGAGCGCATCCGCCGCTGCGACGCCGAGGACTGCCGCCGGGTCTTCCGCGACGAGTCGCGCACCGCCAACCGGCGCTGGTGCTCGATGCAGCGCTGCGGCAACCGGGCCAAGGTGCGCGCGCACAGGGCACGCGCGGCTGCGGCGCTCTAGTCCTGTCCGGCTAGCTCCCGGCGAGGCGTTCTTCGCGCGCCGAGACGGAGGCGTTCACGAGGTGGCGAGTCGCGTTGCGCAGGCCCGTGTATGCGGCGGCCGCCGCGGCGGCCTCGGGCGACTGATGGTCGATCCCGAGCTCCGCGATCGCGTCGATGACCGCGCCGGCGGCGAGCAGGTCCTCGACCGCGAAGCGCAGCGAGCCGTCCGACTGGGTCGCCCCCGCCGCGACCACGGCGATGCGGAAGCGCCCGCCGAGCTCCTCCTGGCGGGCGAGGCACCAGTCGGCGAACGACGAGGCCTCGGCGAGCGACGTCACGCGGGCACCCGACGGCACGGGCTCGGCGCCGATCTCATCGACCCAGGCGACGACATCCGCCTCGACCGCGACGGCGGCGGCACCGGAGGCGCCCCACTCGAATCGCACCTGGTAGCTGGTCTGGCTGCGGGGCGCATCACTCACGGAACGAGGGTATCCGCGCCCATCTCGCCGGCGATCACCGCGAAGTCGTGCGGCGTCATCTCGAGCAGCCCGCGCCGCATCAGCCAGCCCCAGTTCGGCGTCTCCCGGGTGAGCTCGAGCACGGGCAGCAACGGGGCGATCGGCGTCTCGGCAGCCCCGTCGACGTACTCGACGCGGCGGCGCCACGGGCGCACCTCGCCCCTGGTCAGCATCGCCACCGGGGCGGCCTGCCACGGGGCGCCGTCGGCGATCCGCCCGATCGCGGTGAACGCCCGCAGCGGCGACCCCTCGGGGTAGGCGTCCTTCGGGGAGTAGTAGACGAGCCCGTCGCCCGGAGACATCCGCTGGATGCCGGCGCGCGATCCGTGATTGACCTGTGCGATGCCCTGCTCGACGCCGCGGCGCACGTGATCCCGGTGGACGACCGCGAGCCAGTACCGCACGCGCAAGAGTCTGGACCCGACGGATGACACCGCGCAGACTGAGCCCATGCGGGTCCAGTTGCGGTTCGAGATCGACGCCTACCCCGACGAGGTGTGGGCGATGCTCCACGATCCCCTCGCGCTCGGACAGGTCGTCGCGCCCCTTCTCACGGTCGATCCCGTCGGGCACCGGCGGTTCCCGCCGACCTGGACCGCCGGCGACCACCTCGTGCGCCTGCGGCTGTTCGGCATCCTGCCGCTCGGCGACCAGAACATCCGCCTCTCGACCTCCCGCCGGGCGGGGGCGCGCATCCTCGAGGACTCCGGCGGACCGGTGTCGGGTGCTCTCGGCCTCGTCAGGTCGTGGCGGCACCGGATGGCGGTGTCGCCGCTGCCCGACGGCCGCACCCTCTACCGCGACCGCCTCGACATCTCGGCGGGTGTCCTCACCCCGTTCGTCTGGGTCGGCAGCTGGGCGCTGTGGCAGTACCGCGCGCGCGGGATCCGCCGGGTGATCGCCGCGCGGCGGTAGAGAGTGAACCGCCCCGCGACCTGGGACGAGATCGCGGGGCGGTGTCGGAGGGGCGCCTAGGGGCGCGTGCGGCCGGCGCGGTGGCGGGGAAGCGCCCGCCGCAGGGCCGCGAGGATGCCGCCCATCACCAGCAGGGCGAGCGACAGCTGCGCGGCGAGCAGCGGCGAGGATCCGGTGTTCGCGAGGGGAGGACGTCGGTGACCGTCGCGTCGATGCAGTCGGTCGAGAGGCACTCGACCGCGATCGTGTACGAGAGGGTGTCGCCCGGGGCGAGGGTGGCATCCTGAACGGTCTTCGAGATCTGCAGGACCGCGCTGAAGTCCTCGGGGGCGGCGACCGCGGGAGCGGCGGCGAGCACCCCGCCCGACAGCCCGGCGAGCGCGGCGACGAGCGCGACGCGCGAGATGACCCTTCGCATGGTTCCGCGCCAAGACATGCTGATGAGACCCCCAGGAACATGCGGGCCCGGCCAGGCGTGTCCCTCCGCCTGCGGCTTCGGGTGCCGCGTGGCCACGCTATGTCCGGGCCCCGGGGGGAGTCATCGGCCCAATTGGGGCGCTACTCGGACGGGGGACGCGCGCGTCCCCCGAAAACCGGACCCGGGTCCGCGAAACGCCGTCTGGTGTACCCCGGGCGGCTAGCCCAGTACGCCCACCGACGCGAGGGCGGCACGCAGGAGGGTGCCACGGCCGCCCTCCATCTCGGCGTGGACGTCGGGCGAGGAGGCTTCGGCGGGCGTCATCCAGGTGAGCTCGAGGGCATCCTGACGCGGTTCGCAGGTGCCGGTGACCGGCACGACGTAGGCGAGCGAGACGGCGTGCTGCCGCTCGTCGAGGAACGGGCTGAGCCCGGGGATCGGGAAGTATTCCGCGACCTGGAACGGCAGCGGGCTCGCCGGCAGTTGCGGGAACGCGATCGGCCCGAGGTCCTTCTCGAGGTGGCGGAAGAGGGCATCCCGGATCGTCTCGCCGAACAT
>CAZPJC010000160.1:3798-5667 GCA_964586645.1 uncultured Schumannella sp. | reverse complement strand
ACCCGGCACGTGCCGGTGCTGCACCTCGAGGGCGAGACCCGCGAGGTCGTGCTCGGGGTGCGCCGCAAGGACGGCGAGGTGCTGCCGATCCTCATCAACTCGGTGCTCGTCCTCGGGGCGGACGAGCAGCCGCGCCTCGTGCGCTCGGCGATCTTCGACGCGACCGAGCGCAGTCAGTACGAGCGCGACCTGGTCGCCGAGCGCCGCGCCGCCGAGTCGGCGGCCGCCCGGGTGCAGGTGCTGCAGAACGCCTCGGTGCAGTTCGCCGACGCGGCGACGCAGGTCGATCTCGCCGAGGCGCTCAACCGGATCGTCGCCGACGCCCTCGTCGCGACGGTCTCCTGCGTGGCCATCGTCGACGAGGACACCGAACTCGAGGTGATCGCGGGGGTGAACCCGCTCGAGGGTCTCTACGACCGCTCCGACCCGCGCCCCGGTCCCGACGCCCTGCGGCAGGGTCAGCCGCTCGTCTTCGCCGGTCATGAAGAGGTCGAGGTCGGCTATCCGGTGATCGCGGCCGCGATGCGCACCGCCCGTCTGGAGGGCCTCGCCGCGTTCCCGCTGCTGCGCGATCACGCTCCCTTCGGAATCGTCGCGGCGTTCTTCGCCCGTCGCCGCGAGCTGGAACCGGCGGCGATCGAACTCGTGCAGGCGATCGCGCTGCAGGCGGCGCAGGCGCTGGCCCGCATCCGGTTGCAGGACGAGCTCGCGCACCTCGCGCTGCACGACCAGCTCACGGGACTCGCCAACCGGGCGCTGCTGCGCGAGCACATCGATTCGGCGCTCGCCGCGGCGGAGCGCACGACCCAGCCGGTCGCGATGATGTTCCTCGACCTCGACGGGTTCAAGCCGGTCAACGACAGGCTCGGGCACACGGCGGGCGACGAGGTCCTGCGCGAGGTCGCGCGGCGGTTGCGCTCGGTCGTCCGGGAATCGGATGTCATCGGCCGCTTCGGCGGCGACGAGTTCATCGTGCTCTGCCCGGAGACCGACGACGAGCAGGCCGAGCTGATCGCCGAACGGCTTCGCGAGGCGGTCGGGATGCCGATGGAGTGGCTCCCCGCCGGATTCGCCGTGTCGGCCAGCGTCGGCGTCGTCGTGCATCGATCGGGTGATCACCGGCCGTCGACCGACGAATTGCTCGAGATCGCCGACTCGGAGATGTACCGGGCGAAGAACGGCGGCCGCAACCGGGTGAGCATCGCCGGTCGCTAGCCCGGGCGCCGCGGCCCCGATAAAGTGTGAGCAAAGATCACACCGGGGGTCGTGCCATGATCGTTCGCCGCGCTATCGGGCCCGTTCTCGTGACGCTCGCCGCGACCGTGCTCCTCACCGCCTGCCCGGGTCCCGTGCCGAGCCCCGCGCCGACCACCCCGCAGACGGCCTCGCCGGCGCCCGCACCGACCCTCCCCGCCGGGGTGGCGTTCGTCGTCACCGGCACGTTCGAGGCGCCCGGCGGCGGCACGATCGTCGACGCCACGATGACCGTCGAGGCCCCGACGCAGGCGAACGCCGCAGCTGATGCGGCGGCCTTCGCCGCGTCCGTCCACTGCCCGCCGGATGCGCTCCTCGTGACCCCGCCGACGATCACGGACCCGGCGTATCTGCACGTGACGACCGAGCTGCGGATGTCGGCCCGCGGCTACGTGTCCGAGGCCGGTGTCTCGTTCGGAGCTCCCGGATTCGCCGCGACGTGGGCGGGCGACTATCAGACCGCCCAGGCGTACTGCGCGCCGCCGTCCCTCTTCCCGACCGGGACCGCGACCGCGATCGGTCTGCTCGAGAACGGGGTCGTGACCGGCCCCGGCGGCTGGATCCCGGACACCGGGGGATACGGCATCTCCGTCTGGGACATCAGCGTCCCGTTCA
>CAZPJC010000160.1:0-3698 GCA_964586645.1 uncultured Schumannella sp. | reverse complement strand
GAGATGCCGTGCTTGTCGAGCGCGCTCTCGACGATCGTGAGCCCGGTCATGCCCGGCAGCTTCGCGATGTGCGAGTCGATGCTGCGGATGAGCTTGCGGCCCTCGGCGCCGGCGAACAGGTGACCCATGACGAACGACACCTCGCTCGCGGGCGAGATGGTCGAGCCGACCGGGGCCCAGAACTTGCTGAGCGCGAAGCGGGCGATGACCTGGGCCTTCTTGCTCTTCTCGAGGCGGTCGCGGGCCTGCGACGCGTAGAACGCGACGTGCTTGGTCTCCTGCGCCGCGATCCGCTTGAGCAGTTCGGCGAGCACGGGGTGGTTCTCCTGGCGGGCCATGCGCAGGTAGGCGGCGTTGGCCGACCACTCGTTGGCGGCGCCCCAGGCCATGTGCACGGCGACGAAGTCGTGACCGACGAGCCCGCCGAGCATCGACTGCTTGATCGGGTCGAGGCGGTCCTTCCAGCCGAGCTTGAGGCGGGATGCCTTCAGCTCGTCGAAGTCGACCGTGATGCCGTGCTTGCCGAGGACGGCGGCGAGGGCCTCGCCGTGCCAGAACTCCTCGCGGTTCCACATCGTCATGAACGAGCCGACCTCGGGCTCCTTGTGCGACGGGGTGGTGAGCAGATCGCGGAGGTAGCAGACCGTGTGGTACTCGACGTCGCACATGTAGCGCAGCACGCGCAGGCTCGACTCCGGCAGCGGGTTGGTCTCGAACGACTCCAGGTCGAGATCGGTCCAGGTCACCGGCTCGGAGTTGGCGGTGTACTTGTCGATGTCGAACGCCACGGGTGGCTCCCTTGGGTCGGAGGGGGTCGGTCTGCTACTTCTCGGGCTTCGGAGCCGCGGCGGGCACCGGATTGCCGTCCATCAAAGCACGCTTCGGTGAACGCATGCCCTTCCTCCAGTCTTCGACCGGCCAGTGGCGCTTCTGCGCCTCCTTGGCGAGCTGGGGATCGGGGTTGACGGCGGTCGGGTGGCCGAGCATCTCGAGCCAGCCCAGGTCGGCGTGACTGTCGCCGTAGCCGTACGAGGCGGCGAGGTCGGCGCCGTGCTCCTTCGCGTACCTGGTGAGCCAGGCGGCCCGCGACTCGTCGACGATCGGCGGCTTCGTCAGGTAGCCCGTGAGCACCCCGTCGCGCTCGTGCATCGTCGTCGCGACGACCTCGTCGAAGAGGTTCTCGAACGGCTTCGCGAGCAGCCCGATCGACCCGGAGACGAGCACCGTGCGGTGGCCGGCGTCCTTGTGGGCCTGGATCTGGGCGAGCGCCTCGTGGCTGGTGTGCCGGCGCATCGTGTCGCCGTAGCCGCCCGCGACGATCTTCTCGAGACGCGCGACCGGCATCCCCTCGTAGCGGCGCAGGAACCCGCGGATGAACTCGCCGCGGTTGCGCCGCTCGGCGCGCAGGTAGCCGGGCACGGACCCGAGGATCCTCAGCACCTCGGCCGGCCAGGCGGCCTTGCGGTAGCCGGCGGAACGCACCCAGAGGTACTGCTGCACGATGTTCGAGTCGACCACCGTGCCCTCCATGTCGAACACCGCGAGCACGTCGCCGCGCGGCGGCAGCTCGGCGCTGCGGGTCGGCACGGCGGCGGCCCGCTCGGCCTGGCGCGCGCGCGAGAACGCCTTCGTCAGCTTCGTGATCGCCGGGAAGTGCACGTTCTGCAGGTAGTCGTCCCAGTCGATCGCGGCGATGTCGAAGCCCTTGTCGGCCTTCTCCTTCGCCGGCAGGGCGTCGTGGAGGGCGCGAAGGTTCGAGTCGTCGAAGATCAGCTCGGTCTCGACGTAGACGCGGTAGAGCGAGACGAAGTTGCGCAGGGTCGCGAGATCGGCGACGCCCTTCTGCAGCTGCGCGAGGGTCTTCTGCGAGCCCTTCGTCTTCGGCAGCAGGCGCAGAGCGCGCTCGCCCGCCTTGACGCGGCGCTCGAGCCGGGTGATGCCGCGCTCGACCTTGTCCGGCCCGGGGAACTTCCAGACCGGGGCGACGATGGGGCGACCGGCGCGGTCGGTCAGCGGGTTCTTCACGAAGAACTCGTGCACGTTCTCGTACATCTGATGGAACGGCACCGGGTTCGACGCGCCCGAGGCGACGTGGAAGTACTCCGGCTCGCCCTTCTTCGCCGGGTTCGCGGCGGCGGCGAGGATCGTGTTGACGACGTAGTCGACGGGGATGAGATCGAGGATGCTGTCGGGCAGGCCCGGGAACTCGGGCAGCTGGCCCTTGCCGTACGCCATGATCAGCGGGTCGGCGACCTTGAAGCCGTCGATCCATCCCGGGTAGGGGTGCTTCAGTGCGCTCTCGATGATCGCCGGCCGCACGACCGACAGGCGGTGATCGCGGCCCCACAGCTCCTCGGCGGCGCGCTCGGAGAACGCCTTCGAGAGGGTGTAGACGTCGGTCCAGCCGAGGCTCTGCGCCCGGGTGCGGCCGGCATCCACCAGCTCCTGCTTCACCCAGGCGAGACGTGCGACCTCGCTCCACTTCGCGACGGCCTGCGGGCCCTCCTTGCCGTGCTCGGCCTGGGCGGCCTCCATGAAGCCGCGCAGCCGGTGGGGCTCGCGGGACTCGTTCTCGATGCGGGACTGCGCGGCGAACGCCGAGGCGTACTCGGCGCGCCAGTCGACGTCGTGCTTGAGGCTCGTCTCGGGGGCGACGCCCTTGCGGAGGCCCTGCACGTAGCAGGTGGAGACGTGCACGACCCGGGGGTCGCCGCCCGCGGCGCGCAGGCTCTCGTACAGGTTCATCGCGCCGCCGATGTTCGCCTCGAACGACTCGTTGATCGGGTCGTCGAACGACACGCTCGCCGCGCTGTGGATGACGAGGTCGAGGTCCTTCGGCAGCGTCATCGGCGAGCCGAGGCCGCCTTCGACGACCTTGATGCGGTTCTTCACCGCGTCCTCGACGCCCTCCTCGCCGACCTTGTCGCGCCAGGCGGCGAAGACCGGCTTGCCGAGGAGGCTGCGCACGCGGTCCTCCGCGTTCGCGCCGCCCTTGACCCGGACGAGGATCGTGACCGTCGTTCCGGGGTGGTCGTTGAGCAGGCGCTCGAGCACCGCCTGGCCGACGAAGCCGGTCGCCCCGGTCAGGAAGACCTTCGCCGTGCCGAGATCCGTGGTCGCCTTCTTCGGTGTCACGGGACCAGTCTCGCAGCCACGACGGGCGCGACGGGACTCAGCCCCGGAAGAGCGGCGATGCGGGCGGCGATCTCCGCGGCGCGCGCGGCGCCCTCCTTGCCCCCGAACACGATCGTCTCGAAGAACGTCCGGTCCTCCGCGGACCTGTCGATCGCACCGAGCGGCCAGGCGGAACGCTTGACCTCCTTGATCGTCAGCTGCCGGGCGCGCGCGGATTCGGCGAGGCGGCGCTGCGCGTCCTCCGCGAGGAAGGCGATGTGCCGCTCCTTGATCTCGATGATCAGGTCGGCGACCGACTTGACCGCCGCGGCGAGCTCGCCGAGCTTCCGGTACGCGGCCGAGGTGACCCATTCGTCGATGAGACCGGTGGTGACGTGCGCGGCGACGAGCCGCGGGCCGGCGAGGTTGCCGGCGATCGCCCGGGCGATCGGCCCCCGGCGTTCGATCCGCTCGGCGAAGGAGTGCCGGCGGTGGCCCACCGGGCTCGCCAGGTCGTGCCCGGTGGCTTCGAGCACGGCGTCGAGGGCGTCGGCGATCCAGAACTTCTCGAACGCCCAGGTGGT
>CAZPJC010000159.1:0-5706 GCA_964586645.1 uncultured Schumannella sp. | reverse complement strand
TGTCGACGACGACGATCCGGTCGCACAGCTGCTCGGCCTCGTCCATGTAGTGCGTCGTGAGCACGAGGGTCGTGCCCTGCTCCTTGAGCCGGAACAACCGGTCCCAGAGGATGTGGCGCGCCTGCGGGTCGAGGCCCGTCGTCGGCTCGTCGAGCAGCAGGATGCGCGGGTCGTTGATGAGGGCCCGTGCGATCGTGAGGCGGCGCTTCATGCCGCCGGAGAGTTCGTCGACCTTCGCTTTGGCGCGGTCCTCGAGCTGGGCGAAGGCGAGCAGCTCGTCGGCCCGGGCCGCGACGGCTGCACGCGGCAACCCGAAGTACCGGCCGTAGACGAGGAGGTTCTCGCGCACCTGCAACTCGTTGTCGAGGTTGTCCTGCTGCGGCACGACCCCGAGCTGCGCGCGGATCTCCGGGCCGTGGGCATCCGGATCCATCCCGAGGATGCTGAGCCGGCCGGAGGTGCGCGTCGACACCGCGCCGATCATCCGCATCGTCGTCGA
The DNA here is from genome assembly GCA_964586645.1 of uncultured Schumannella sp. Taxonomy (GTDB): domain Bacteria; phylum Actinomycetota; class Actinomycetes; order Actinomycetales; family Microbacteriaceae; genus Pseudolysinimonas_A. Next base: position 5,207 of record CAZPJC010000159.1, on the reverse strand, counting down.
CTTGCCGGCGCCGTTCGGGCCGAGGAGTCCGAACGACTCCCCCGCCGCCACCTCGAACGAGATGTGATCGACGGCGGCGGTCTGCTGGTACGTCTTGACGAGATCGGAGGCGACGATCACCGGAGCTGCGGTCACGGGACCCGAGCCTAGGTCGCACCCCCGACGCGGCGGAAACATCCCTCCCCCTCCTGTCCGCGGGGCGACGAAGCCGCTAATCTGCGGCCCATGACCCGCCGCCCGCTGCTCGCGCTCCTAGCCCTCCCGCTGGTGCTCGTCCTCGCCGCCTGCGCCCCCGGCGACCCCGGATCCGGCGGCGAGACGCCCCCGTCGACGCCCGCGGCCGAGCCCACCCAGGAGCAGCAGGGGGACGGCGAGCCCGACCTCCCGGAAGACGCCCTGCTCGCGGTGAGCGTCACGGCGACCGCGTCGAACGGCGCGACGATGAATGTGCTCTCGGTCGTGCGCCGATCGACCGCCTGGGACGACCCGGCCGCCGCCGACCGTCCGGCGACGATGACCGCCGAGTGCGCCGGCTACCTCGACGCGAGCGTCTACGAGCAGGACCTGTGGAGCTTCACGCTCATCGACGTCACGGCGGCCGCGATCGAGGGCGACTGGCCGGTCGGCGAGGGCGTGAACGTCTTCCCCGACCCCGAGTACACCGCGGTCGCCGACACCGGCGCGCTCGGCGAGGATGCGTCGGCCGGGTCCGACGTGCCCCACTGCTTCCGGCTCAAGACGATCACCGCGCCGGGTAGCGGCACGATCGTCGTCGGCCTGCACGGCGACACGGATGCCGTGGGCGCCGCCGGCGGATTCACCCGCTGGGCGAACCACAACTACGGCTTCTCGTCGATCTCCGCCGCGGAGGACCTCAGCGACTGCGTGCTGACCGTCACCCCGCTCGGCGAGGAGTCCGGCTGGGGCGAGCCGTACGAGGAGGTCATCGAGGACGGGCTCTGCCGGTTCGGCAACTTCGTCGAGGACGTCGACCGGTAGCGGCGAGGCTCCCGCCTACGCTGGGATCATGCGGATCCGAGCGACGGCGACCGGCCTCGCGGTGCTCGCCCTGCTGACCGCGTGCGGCGCGGGAGGCCCGGCGCCGACACCGACCGCGACCGACCCGGGTGAGACGCCGGCCGAGCTGGTGCTCCCCGAGGATGCGGTGCTCGGGCTCGTCGGCATCCTCACCGCTCCCAACGGCGCGACCGCCGATCTCGCGGTGACCGTGCACGCGTCGCTGCCGTGGATGGTGCCCGACGCCGCGGATGCCGTGGCCGCGACCGTCGCCTGGTGCACCGGCGAGGTGGACGACGCGGTCATCCAGGGGCGCGGCTACACCTTCACTCAGGTCGACATCAGCCTGACCGCGCGCGACGGCGAGTGGCCCCACGACCTGACCCTCGCCGTGCTGCCGCAGCCGAACCCCGAGGTCGGGTCGACGAACGTCGCCGCCACGGGGCTGCGCCAGGTGGATGCCGACGCCAGTGGCGTGTATCCGGACGCGGTGCCGCACTGCCGGCAGCCGGCCGTGCTCGACGGTCTCGGCGCGGGCACGCTGTACCTCGGCATCCCGCAGGACATCGCCGGGGTGAACGACCTCGAGCCGTTCACCGGATGGACGCTGCACGAGTTCGGCCTCTCCGCGGTGCTGCCCGGCGACCTCGGCTCGACCGACGTCGTCTTCTCGTCCTGCGCCTCGGCGCTGACCCCGCTCGGCGCGGAGTTCGGGGCGCCCAACGAGAGCTGGTCCGACCGGTTCTCGGCGACCGGCTGCTCGGTCGGCGGCAGCTAGTCTCGAACGGTGAGTGATTCCCGCGGCGGATTCCTGCGTCGCAGCAAGAACGACGACGGCCCCCGGGCGTCCTTCCGGCAGCTGCTGCCGTACATCCTCGAACACCGGGGCCTGCTCGCCGCGTCGCTCGTGCTCTCCCTCGTCGGAGCCGGCACGTCGCTCGCGCAGCCGCTGCTCGCCGGGCAGGTCGTCGGCATCGTCGAAGACGGCGGAGCCCTCGGCGGGCTGGTCTGGCTGCTCGTCGGGCTCCTCGTGGTCGGCGCGATCCTCAGCGGCGTGCAGCACTACCTGCTGCAGCGCATCGGCACGTCGGTCGTCTTCTCGGCGCGCTCGGCCCTCGTACGGCGGATGCTGCGCCTGCCGGTCGCCGAGTTCGACCGCCGCCGCACGGGCGACCTGGTGTCGCGGGTCGGCTCCGACACGACGCTGCTCTACGCCGTCATCACGCAGGGGCTCCTGGATGCCCTCGGCGGCGCGATCACCTTCGTCGGCGCGCTCATCGGGATGCTGATCGTCGACCCGGTGCTGCTCGGCCTGACCCTCCTCGTCATCGTGTTCGCGCTCGGCGCGGGCGCGCTGATCTCGTCGCGCATCCGCCCCGCGTCGAAGGAGCAGCAGGAACGCGTCGGCGCCCTCGCCTCGGCCGTCGAGCGGTCGATCGGCGCGATCCGCACCGTGCGCGCTGCGAACGCGACCGAGCGCGAGACCGAGGCGATCATCGTCGAGGCCGAGGCGGCGAAGCGGGCCGGGTTCCGGGTGGCGAAGATCTCGGCGATGGTCGTGCCGATCGCCGGCATCGCGCTGCAGGTCGCGTTCCTCGTCGTGATCGGCGTCGGCGGCTACCGCGTGGCGACGGGGGCGATCGAGATCTCGGCCCTCGTGTCGTTCATCCTGTTCCTCTTCCTCCTGGTGATGCCGCTCGGCTCGGCGCTCGGCGCCGTCAACTCGGTCAACCAGGCCCTCGGCGCCCTCGGCCGGATCCAGGAGATCATCGTCATCCCGTCGGAGACCGACGGCGATGCCCGCATCGAGCCCGCCGCCCCGGTGGTGACCTCGGCCGCGATCCGTTTCGACGACGTGCGGTTCTCGTACGCGGTACCCCCTGAGGTGTCACAAATGGCTGCCCCGGACGCAGTCGGGCAGCCATTTGTGACACCTCAACCCGAGATCCGCGAGGTGCTCAAGGGGATCACGTTCGAGGTGCCCCGGGGCAGCCGGGTCGCGCTCGTCGGGCCGTCGGGCGCCGGCAAGTCGACGGTGTTCGCCCTCGTCGAGCGGTTCTACGACCCCGACTCCGGGGTCGTGCGGCTCGACGGGCGGGATGTCCGCGGCCTCCCCCGCGACGACCTGCGGGCGCAGATCGGCTACGTCGAGCAGGACGCCCCCGTGCTCGCCGGATCCCTGCGCGACAACCTCAAGCTGGCGAGCCCCGACGCGACGGACGAGCAGTGCGTGAAGGTGCTGCGCGACGTGAACCTCGGCGCCGTGCTCGACCGCGACCCCGCGGGTCTCGACGCCCCGGTCGGCGAGGACGGCATCATGCTCTCCGGCGGCGAGCGCCAGCGACTCGCGATCGCCCGGGCACTGCTCGCCGCGCCGCCGATCCTGCTGCTGGACGAGTCGACGTCGAGCCTCGACGGCATGAACGAGCAGCTGCTGCGCGAGGCGATCGACGCCGTCGCCGCCGACCGCACGCTGCTCGTGATCGCGCACCGGCTCAGCACCGTGGTGGACTCCGACGCGATCGTCGTGCTCGAGAACGGCGAGGTGGTCGGCGTCGGCACGCACTCCGAACTCGTGAAGTCGACTCCGCTGTACCGCGACCTCGCGAAGCACCAGCTGCTGGTCTAGGCGGCGACCATGGATGCCGTCGATCTCCCCGACCTGCCGACGATCCGTGCGCGCTGGCGCACTCTGGCGATCGCCTCGGCGGCGGGCGGGCTCCCCGACCTGTGGGCGACGAGCACGACGTCCGACACCCACGCCGATCCGATCGGCAGCGGCCTCGAGCTGCTCGTCCTGCGTGCCGGCGCGGCCGTGCTGACCGGATTCGACGCCGAACTCGACGACGCGGAGGCCTGGGCCGACCCGGCGCTGCTGTCCGAGGGCGCCCCGAGCTGGGTGCGGTCGGCGGTCGAGGAGGTCGCCCCGCTCGGCGACGCCGCGTGGTGGGACGGCACGGGGTGGTTCCGCTCGGCGGCGGCCGCCGGCATCCCGCGCAGCATCGAGGTGCTCGCGACTCCGCTGACCAGCGTCGAGGCGCTCGCCGAGGAGCTGCTCACCCTGCTCGAGGAGGACCCCACCGGCGAGGAGCGGGCCATCGCCCTCCGGATCGCCGCCGGCCCGGCCACCGCCGAGGGTCTCATCGAGCTGTACCAGGGCCGACGGTTCGGCTTCCTGCCCGAGCACGCGCACGCCGCCGTCGCGGACCATTCCTGATGGCCGGCCGATCGGGCGAGCCGGGCGTCTCGCTGCTGGAGCGGGCGTCCCGGATGCTGCGCGCCTTCCCCGAGGACGGCGCGCCGATCACGGTCCCCGACCTCGCGCGCCGTGCGAACCTCCCGGTGTCGACGGCGCACCGCCTCGCCGCGGAGCTGGTGCGGCTGGGGGCGCTGGACCGGCTGCCCGACGGCACGGTCGAGATGGGCCTCGGGCTCTGGGAGCTCGGCGAGCGCTCCGCCGTGCTGCGCCGCCTGCGCGAAGCCGCGCTGCCGGAGCTCGTCGAGCTGTACGATCTCACCGGCGAGAACGTGCATCTCGGGGTGCTCGCCGGCTCCGAGGTGCTGTACGTGGCCAAGGCGACCGGCAAGCGGGCGATCCCGACGCTCAGCGAGGTGGGGATGCGGCATCCGCTGCACGCCACCGGAGTCGGGCGGGCGATCCTCTCCACCCGCGAGCCGGAGTGGCTCGAGGCGTACCTGCGCGAGCCGCTGCTGGCGGAGACCCGTCACACGATCCTCGACCCGGCGCAGCTGCGGGCGACGGTGGCGGCGGAGGCGAAGCAGGGCTACGCGTTCACCCGGCAGGAGATGACGCTCGGCAACGTGTCGATCGCGATGCCGCTCCGCGCGCGACCCGGGTTGCCGCCTGCGGCGATCGGCATCGTCGCGCACGCCGAGGCGGCCGACGAGGTGCGTCTCGTGCCGTTGCTGCGCCGCGCCCTCACGGCGATCGAACAGCGTCTCGACCCCACCCGGTGACGGAGCCGCTGCGGCGGGAAGCGTGATACTCCTCGCCGCACTCGCCGCAGCCACTTTTCCACTGAGTGGGACGACGTAGCGGTTCCCCACTTCCTGGACGCGAGAATCGCGGAGACCACATTGGAGTGACATGGACGACATCCCGAAGAGCGCCGCGACGTACCCGCCCGGGCATCCCACGCAGGCCGACATCAGCGCCGAGATCGCCGACA
>CAZPJC010000158.1:0-5785 GCA_964586645.1 uncultured Schumannella sp. | reverse complement strand
GCTACGGGCGGATGTGGCCGATCGATCCGGCGAATCCCGGCGACCTGGGCGGCTCCGCCGCGGCGCCGGCCGAGGGCGTCGCCGACGTCGTGTCGGGCGAGGCGACACCGACCGGCACGCGCGACGTCGTGCAATCCGGACGGTTCGTCGCCTACCTCACGACCACCGGGCGCACCTACCTGAGCGAGCTCACGAGCGACGGGGAGGTGCCGCTGCCGATCCTCGTCGACCCGTTCCGCGACGTCGACGTCGCGGAGGGGGAGGAGCCGCCGAGCTACGTCGCGACCGCCATGACGGTCGACCAGAACGGGCTCGTCGCCCTGTACTCCGCCGAGGAGGGGGCGGTGCGGATCTACGACGCGCGCCGCGACGAGTTCCGCGACCCGGTCGAGGTCGCCTCCCCGCCGGAGCCCGACGCGCGACTCGAGCTGGCCCTGGTCGGCGGCGGCTGGGCGCTCTTCGACGCCGCAGAGAGCCTGCTCCGGCTCGCCGATCGTCCCGCCCCCGTCGATCTCGGCCTCGGCGCCGAGGCGGTGCTGCAGGCGAGCTCGGCCGCCGGGACGCGCGTGCACGTCGCCGACGCCGACGCGCTCGTCGCGGTCGATGCCGGCACCGGAGAGCAGGAGACGCTGACCGACGGCGGCGGCACCCCCGCGCGCCCGATCGTCGTCGCGGGCGACCTCGTGGCGGCCTGGGTCTCGGCCTCCTCGGGCCACCTCTGGACGTCCGGCGGCGGCGACGTCGATCTCGAGGTGTCGGGTGACGACCTCGAGGATCTCGACGCGATCGTGCCCGTGCTGCGCTCCAACGGCGCGCGCGCGGTGCTCAACGAGACGGCGTCCGGGATGCTGTGGCGCATCCCCGACGGGAAGCTCATCCCGGTCGCGCAGTGGACTCTCGAGGACGAGAACGACCGCGACGAGGGCACGATCCAGGTGGACGACGTGGCCGAGCAGGAGCCGCCGGTCGCGGTGGCGGACGCCTTCGGCGTCCGGGCCGGCGGGCTCGTGGCGCTGCCGCTGCTGCTCAACGACCACGACCCGAACAAGAAGGACGTGCTGACGATCGTCCCCGAGTCGATTCAGCAGAGCCTCGGCTTCGGCACGATCTCGCTCGCCGGCAACAACCAGCAGGCGGTCGTGCGCGTCGCCGCCGGGGCGACGTCCACGACCTTCAGCTACAGCGTCACCGACGGCGTCTCGGTCTCGCCGCCCGCATCGGTCACGCTCACGGTCGTCGGCGACGACGTCAACACCGCCCCCGAGTGGTGCGGGGTCGACGCCTGCGTCCAGGAGTGGCCGTCGCCCGGCATCTCGGCGGGCGGCACCGTCACGGTGCCGGTGCTCTCCGGCTGGGTCGACCACGAGGGCGACGTCATCGTGCTCGCCGACGCCCGGGAGGATGACGACGCCGCCCCGGTGACGGTCGTCGCGACCGCCGACGGGGACGTCGTGGTGCGGCACCAGGACCCCAACGCGGGGGATGCCGTCATCCCGATCACGGTGACGGTCGCCGATGCGCGGGGCGCGACCGCGACCCGCACGCTCGAGGTCCGGGTGACCGCGAACCCCGCCCTCGTCGCGGAGCCGATCGCCGCGGTCGCCGGGGTCGACGAGAAGCTCAGCGTCGACGTCACCCGGCACGTGCGCGGCGGGTCGGGGTCGTACGCGATCGTCGATGCGGTGCAGACCTCCGCGGCCGGCGGGCTGGTCGTCGTGCCGAACGCCGCGTCGGGTCGCATCGAGCTCTCGGCGAGCGCCCCCGGCGACTACGTCGTCACCTACACCGTGCAGGACCTGCGCACGCAGGCCCAGCAGTCGTCGATCCTCCGCGTGACGGTCGTCGGGCGCGGCGCGCCGCTCTCGATCGCGCCGATCACCGCGTTCGTGCGTCCCAACGAGGACACGACCGTCGACGTGCTCGCGGCCGTGCAGAACACGACCGGGCGCGTGCTCATCGTCTCGGGCGCGTCCTCCGGAAGTCCCGACCTGGGCGTGAGCGTCGTCGCGCAGGCGCGCGTGCGGGTCAGCGGCTCGACCCCCGACGGGCAGCCCGGGATGATCGGCACCGCGACGGTGACGGTCACCGACGGCGCCGGGAACAGCGTCGACGGCACGATCACGGTGTTCCTCGTGGCGGCTTCGACGGCGACCGCCCCGGTGGCCGTGCCCGACACGGCCACCGTGCGGGCGGGGTCGCAGGCCGACATCCTCGTGCTCGCCAACGACGTGAGCCCGCGCGGGGAGCTGGTGGTCGTGCATCCCGACGTGCAGGGCTCCGGCACGGAGGGCGAGCTCGCGTTCGTCGCCGGCGACCGCCTGCGCTACCTCGCCCCGTCGGCCCCGGGGGTCTACACGCTGCTGTACTCGATCTACCTCGAGAACTCGCCGCAGCTGCTCGATACGGCGACCGTGACGGTCACGGTGCTCCCGCGCGGCTCGAACCGCGACCCGCAGCCTCAGATCCTCACCGCCCGGGTCGTCGCCGGGCAGTCGGTCGCGATCCCGTTCGCCGGCTCCGGCATCGACCCCGACGGCGACCGCGTCGTGCTGGCCGACGTCTCGCAGCCGGAGTCGGGACGGGGCATCGCCGAGATCTCCGCGGAGGGCGACGCGATCGTCTACACCGCGCCCGGCAACGGGGTGCCGGACGGGCAGGTCTCCTTCGCCTACCGGGTGCGCGACGCCGAGGGCGCCGTCGCGGAGGGCATCGTGCGCGTCGGCGTGCTCGCGACCGACGTCTCCGACGTCGCGCCCGTCACCTACGGCGACTACGTGCGCGTGCAGGCGGGCACGACGGCACCGCTCACCGTCTCGCCCCTGCTCAACGACCGCGATCCGCTGCAGGGGCGGCTCGAGCTGCTCAGCGTCGTGCCGAACGCCCCCGCGGGCACGACCGAGTACACCCGGCTCGAGGAGCTGATCGACGTCTCGGCCCTCACCGAGGGAGAGGTCAGGCTGACCGCCGGGGCGACGCTCGGCGTGCACTCGTATGTCTACACCGCGGAGTCGCAGACCTCGTTCAGCACCGCGGAGGGCCTGATCGTGGTCAAGGTCACCGACGCGCCCTCGCCCGACGCGCCGCTCGTCACCGACACCGTCGTGACCGCGCAGAACCGCGGGCAGCTCGACACCGGACTGGATGTCGTGAGCGGCAAGGTGCAGTGGGCGAGCGGTGACCCCGCCGACCTCGAACTCGCGCTCTGGGGCCCGTCGGCGGCGGACTACGCGGTCGAGGGCCGGCGGATCTCCGGACCGCTGCCCGAGGACGGCGCCCTGGTGGCGTTCTCGGTGACCGGTCCGACCCCGAGCGGCGGCGAGGTCACCAGCTACGGCTTCCTGCGCATCCCGGCGTTCGACGACATGCGCATCCAGCTGAAGGCGACCACCGAGCCGATCACGGTCGGCGAGGAGCAGTCGCGCGAGTTCACGGTGCGCGACCTGCTCGACCTGGTCGCGGCCGACGACGTCGAGATCCGCGACGACGCGACGTTCGCGGTGCAGCGCGCCAACTCCAGTTGCACGCCCGTGTCAGCGACCCGGGTCAGCTACGCGGCCGGCCGGGAGGCCCCGTGGACCGACACCTGCACGGTGCCGGTGCGCATCGCCGGCCAGAGCACCTGGACGCTGCTCGGCGTGCCGCTCGTGATCGAGCCCAAGGATCCGCAGGCGCTGCTGAACTCGATCAGCCGCACGATCGCGCCGGGCGGCACCGACACCGTCGACCTCTACGACCAGATGACCTCCTGGGAGGGCGGCCGGGTCGGCGACACGTCGGCGCTGAGCTACCGCGTCGACTATTCCGGCTCCGCCTTCCTGGTCAGCCAGACCGCGAACGGCGCCGTGCAGGTGGATGTCCGCGCCGACGCGCGCCCCGGCACCCGCGAGACGATCCGGATCTCGGTCGATGCCTACGGCGGGCTGACCGCGGGCATCTCGCTCGTCGTGGGCATCGCCCCGCCCGACGCCCCGCGCGGCGCCAACTTCACCCAGCGCTGCGACGTCAGCCAGGGCGCCAGCTGCACGATCCAGGTCGTCGGCAAGTCCGGCGAGTACGACCCGTTCGCCGGCAAGGTCGGATCGGGGCTCGACCTGGTCGGCGTCGGCACGAGCGGCTCGGTGACCTGCCCGGTGGCGACGGTGCGCGCGCTCGACCAGCGCTCGGTCGTCGCGACCTGGCCGTCGGGCCCGAAGCCCGTCGGCGGCGAGTGCGTCGTGAGCTACACGGTCTCCGACGCCCAGGGGCGCACGGGCCAGGGTCAGCTCACGGTCGACGTCTACGGCTACCCGCAGCGTCCGGCGAGCGTCACGACGACGGGCTACACGGGGTCGACCGTCACGCTCCGGGTCGACCTCGGCGACGCCCGCAACGCGCATCCGGATGTCACCGGCGTCGTGCTCTACGAGGGCGGCACGCGGGCGTCGAACTCGACCTGCGCCGCGGCCGGGCCCGACTACCAGTGCGTCGTGACCGGGCTCACCAACGGCGACAACCACAGCTTCACGGCGCGCGCCGTCAACTCGGTCGGGGAGTCGCCCGATACGACGAGTCACACGACGCACTCGTACACGAAGCCGCAGATCACGGGCCTCGCGGTCGAGAGCGTGTTCCGCCCCGGTACCACGAACCAGTCCACGGGGGTCGTCGCGATCAGCATCACCGCGGGCGACGACGCGCAGGCCTACCGCGTGCTGGTCAACGGCACGCCGCTCACGACGATCAGCCGCACCGGATCGACCACGACCGCCGACCTGAGCCTCCAGCCGGGCAGCCGCCTGCTCGAGGTCATCCCGATCAGCCGGTTCTCGCCGCCGATCTCGGGCAGCAACGAGGGCGACGCCCGGACGATCACGGCGCAACCCGCCGGCTCCGCGCTCGTCTCGGCGAACGGCAGCGTGACCTCCGGCGCGACGAGCCTCACCCTGAACGCCGTCGCCTTCTCTCCCAACAACAGCAGCGAGGCGCTCGCCGTCACCTACTACGCGTGGCGGTCGGGGACGCCGTCCTGCACGTCGACCCCCTCCGGCGGGCAGCAGGTGACCGGCGCCGAGCAGACCTCGGCCACGTCGACGATCTCGGGCCTCGTCGAGAACGAGGAGTACCGGGTCGCGGCCTGTGCGTCGTTCGGCTTCGGCGCCGTCGCCTCCGCGCCGATCGACTCGTACACGTTCGAGCCGCCCGCGGCGCCGGCCGGTCCGCTCACCTTCACGATCTCGTCCTCGCCGACCAACTCCAACGGCGGGGCGACGAAGACCTACAACGTCGGCAGCTACTCCCAGCCTGGGCCGCCGAGCGGATTCCAGACCCGCTACCGGATCGACGGGGGAGCGCTGCAGAACAACCTCCCGGCCCTCTCGCCGACGGCCGCCCCGACGATCGAGGTGCTGTTCTGCCGCACCCTCGGCGGCGAGCCGCGCTGCTCCGCCCCGACGCCGATGACGGCCGCCGAGGGCGGTCCGCCGACGGCCGTGCAGATCACCTTCCCCTCGTGCGGCGCCCCGTTCGACAACGAGACCGATCCCGAGGTCATCGCCGGATTCGTGACGGGCACCGCGCACGCGAACGGCAAGTTCGACCCCGCCGTCACCGTCGAGGACACCGGCTTCGGCTTCTTCGATCAGTGGACCTACCACTTCACCGTCACCTGGACCGACCCCGCGTACACGGGCCTGAACTCCCTCAGCTACGACCTGCCCTGCGACCACTGATTTCGGAACGAAAGAGGACCCTCCATGACGATCGCGCCCGAACAGGCGTCCTGGTTCGCCGAGACCTTCGGCCTGCT
>CAZPJC010000157.1:0-5884 GCA_964586645.1 uncultured Schumannella sp. | reverse complement strand
CCGGCGAGGCTCGACTTGTCGGAGAGCGTCACCGACTTGCCGAGCTGCTCCGACTCGCTGATCGCGTGGTAGAGCCAGGTCTCCCGTCGCCCCTCGATGAGGTGCAGGCGCAGTTCGGTCGCGAGCTGGGCGGCGACCGAGGCGTTCTTCGGGGTGAGCGGCAGCTTCGTCTTCTGATTGGCCACCGCATCCAGCAGTTCCTCGGCGGCGAGGTCGAGGCGTGCCAGCTCCTCGGAGGCGAGCATCCCGACCGCGAAGCGCGGCGCGGAGACGGTGCTCTGCACGAGGACCCGGTCGAGTTCGACCTGCACCATGCGGCGGAAGCTCTCGACGATGACGACGCCGATGACGGGCGGGAGCACGGATCCGGCGATCGCGGTCACCTGGGTGGCGACCCAGCCCGAGTCCGCGAAGGCGCCGACCGGCGCGTCGAGGAACATGACGAGGATGAGCGCGACACCGAGCACTCCCGCCGCGGCGAGGATCTCGATCCGGCCGCGGAGGGCGACGAGCACGAGCAGCGCCATGCCGGCGCTGAGCGCCGCGGTCGCGTGCCCGCCGATGTTGCGCAGCTCCCAGATCGCGATGACGTCGAGGGCGAAGGCGATCGCGAGCCCCGCGAGGAAGAGGCCGAACATCCAGTCCGGCAGCCGGTCGCCGCTGACCCGCGACATCACGATCGCGCCGATCAGCACGGCGGCGAGCACGATCCAGGCGGCGAGGGCCGCGAAGGGCTCCGGGTAGACCTCCCACTGCGAGACGAACCAGATGAGGCCGTAGACGGCGCGCAGCCCGACGACGATGACGGCGCCGAGTCCGAGGAACGCCGTGCCGAGGCTCGCGCGGTGCGCACTCGCGGCGCGGCTGAACCGCCGGGCCGTCGACTGCACGGCGCGGCGGGCGTTGCCCACGACGACGCCGAGGGTGTTCTCCTCCGGCTGGGAGAACTGGATGGTGTCGGACTTGCTCATCCGCGCGGAACCTCCAGGGCGACGGTCGTGCCCGATCCGGGTGCCGAGAACAGCCGCGCGTTGCCGCCGACCTCGCGCAGGCGGCCGACGACCGATTCGGCGAACCCGAGCTTCGCCTCGTCGATGTCGTCGATGTTGAAGCCGACCCCGGCGTCGGTGACGAGGGCGCGCACCATCTTGTCGTCGTCGGTGATCGTGACGTGCGCCTCGGTGACCCCGGAGTGGCGCCGCACGTTCTCGAGGCATTCGGCCAGGGCCATGAGGAACGCGTCGAGCACCTCGCTCGGCAGCAGGACCTGCCCCGTGCCGTGCCAGGCGACGGTGAGGCCCATGCGGCCGAAGCGCTGCTTGACCGATTCGAGGGTCGTGCCGAGCACGGTCTCGTCGGGGTTCACGACCGGGATCGTGCCGGTCTCGGTGGGCTCCGCCGGCTGCGGCGCCGTCCCGAGCCGCAGTTGGCGGAGCAGCCGCGCATCCTCGGCGGCCTGCTGGCGGAGCGCCTCGGGCTTCACGCCGACGCCGGAGTGGGCGAGCAGCGTGAGGCTGGCGAGCACGGTGTCGTGCAGCAGCCGGGCCCCCTGGCGGCGCTGCGCCTCGAGTTCGCTCGCCTGACGCTCGGCCCGGTGGGCGCGGCCGATGCTCGCGATGCGCTTGGCCACCTGCGGCACGCCGGCGTTGATCCACACCGTGACGAGCGTGGCGAGACCCCAGCCGACGAGCACCGTCCCGCCGCTGCGCAGCGCCTGCGCGGGCGTGTCGATCTCGGCGAAGACGACGACGGCGACGCCGCTCAGCGCGCCCGCGGTGAGGAGCGCGATCCGCGGGACGCTCGTGGTCAGGACGAGGGCGAGGGAGGCGAGCCCCGCGGCGGTGACGTGGATGATCGCGAGCGAGGCCGACGGGCTGGGGGCGCCGCCGAGCATCGCGATGACGAGCACGATGCCGGTGCCCGCGGCGAGCGCGACGATCGGCCACCAGATCGCGCGGCTCATGCCGACGGCGACGAGCGCCGCGGCGAGGATCAGGTAGAGCGGGATGCCCAGGAGCAGGACCGGGACGGGCACGGCGCCGGGAAGCGCGAAGCACACGGCGGAGACCGCGGTGAAACTCAGACCGTAGACGCGGGCGCTGCGCTGGAGGAGACGGTCTCGCTCCTTACTGATGAGATCCATGCTGCGGGCAATCGTGACACACCGTGCCACGCGAAAGGGGGGTGCCACGCGGGAGGCGGGGGTACGATGACGGGGTACAGTTCCACGCACTGCTGGGGTGCAGAGGGGCGCGAACGCCGGTCCGGCCGGCACGCCACATCACCTGGGGGTGTCCGAAGGGTCGTGACCCGCTCGAGACGAGCGGCGCGACCCTTCGCCAGGTCAGCTCCCGAGCAGCCGGCTCAGCTCGGCGCCGACGAGGGCGTCCTCGATCAGGAACGCATCGTGTCCGAACGGCGACGAGATGACGACCGGCACGTCGCCGTCGATGTTGCCCGGCAGGTGCCGTGCGATGATCTCCTGGCCCTCGACCGGGAACAGGCGGTCGGAGTCGATCCCGAGCACGAGCGCCTTCGCCGTCACGCCCGCGAGCGCCGCGGCCACCCCGCCGCGATCGCGGCCGAGGTCGTGCGAGTCCATGGCATCCGTCAGCACGAGGTAGCTGTTGGCGTCGAAGCGCCGCGTGAACTTGTTGCCGTGGAAGTCGAGGTAGCTCTGCACGGCGAAGCGTCCGCCGGCGCCGAGCGGGCTGACGCCGCTCTGCCAGGAGCGCTCGAACCTGTCGTTGAGCTCGGTCGGCGAGCGGTAGTTGAGCAGCGCCATCCGGCGGGCGAGGGCGAGCCCGCGGTGCGGTCCCTCGCCTTCCGCGGCGTCGTAATAGTCGCCGCCGCGGAAGGCGGGATCCATCCGGATCGCCTCGGCCTGCACGGAGTTGAGGGCGATCTCGTCGGCGCTCGAGAGCGGGGGAGCGGCCAGGACGGCGATCCGCTCGACGCGGTCCGGATGGCCGGCGCCCCATTCGAGCACCTGCATCCCGCCCATCGAGCCGCCGACGACGAGCGTCCAGCGCTCGATCCCGAGGAGGTCGGCGAGGGCGGCCTGCGCGGCGACCTGGTCGCGGATCGTCAGGTACGGGAAGCGCGGCCCCCATTCGGCGCCGTCCGGCGCGAGCGACGCCGGGCCGGTCGAGCCCTGGCAGCCGCCGAGCATGTTGGGCGCGACGACGAAGTACCGATCGGTGTCGAGCACCTTGCCGGGGCCGACGAGTCCCGGCCACCAGCCGCCGGTCGGATGCCCCGGCCCGGCGGGTCCGACGAGGTGGCTGTCGCCGGTGAGGGCGTGCAGCACGAGGATCGCGTTCGCCCGGTCCGGGTCGAGCTCGCCCCAGGTCTCGTAGGCGATCGACACGTTCGGGATGCCGCCGCCGCGTTCCAGCTCGAGGTCGCCGATCGCGGCGAACCGCCGGTCGCCCGGGGGGTCGCCGTCGCGCCACGCGCCCGTCGCGGGAGGCTTGCCGGCGACACGTCGGCGCTGCGACTCCGTCACGAACGCCGACGGCGCGGCGTCCTCGGGAGTCTGCCAGTCCATCGCTCCCGATTCTGACGCACCCGGGTGGAGTGTTACGTCCACCCGGGTGGTGACTCAGGAGTTCGCGTTGGCCGCGCTCACCTTGCGGGCGGCCGCGAAGCCGGCCTCGAGGTCGGCCGTGAGGTCGTCGATGTTCTCCAGGCCGACCGAGAGCCGCACGAGGCCCGGCGTCACGCCGGTCGTCAGCTGCTGCTCGGGCGTGAGCTGCGAGTGCGTCGTCGACGCCGGGTGGATGATGAGCGACCGCACGTCGCCGATGTTGGCGAGGTGGCTGAACAGCGTCACGTTCTCGACGAGGGCGCGGCCGGCATCCACCCCGCCCTTGAGCTCGAACGACAGCACGGCGCCGACGCCCTTCGGGGCGTACTTGGCGGCGATCTCGAACCACGGGCTCGACGGGAGCCCCGAGTAGTTCACCGAGGCGACGTCGGGGTGGGCCTCGAGCCATTCGGCGACCGCCTGGGCGTTCTCGACATGGCGCTCGATGCGCAGCGAGAGCGTCTCGACGCCCTGGATCAGCGAGAACGCGCTGTCGGGCGACAGGGCGGCGCCGGTGTCGCGCAGCAGCTGCACGCGGGCCTTGATGACGTAGGCGATCGCGTCGCCGAGCACGGCGGTGTAGGAGGCGCCGTGGTACGACGGGTCGGGCTCGGTGAGTCCCGGGAACTTGTCGACGTGCTGCGACCAGGGGAATCGCCCGCCGTCGACGATGACGCCCGCGATCACGGTGCCGTGGCCGCCGAGGAACTTCGTCGCCGAGTGCACGACGATGTCGGCCCCGAACTCGAACGGACGGATGAGGTACGGCGTCGCGATCGTGTTGTCGACGATGAGCGGCAGGTCGGCGCGATGGGCGACCTCGGCGACCTTCTCGATGTCGAGGATGTTGATGCGCGGGTTGCCGATCGTCTCGGCGAAGAACAGCTTGGTGTTCGGGCGGATCGCCGCCTTCCACTCCTCGGCGTCGTCCTGGTTCTCGACGAAGGTGACCTCGATGCCGAGCTTCGCGAGGGTGTACTTGAAGAGGTTGTAGGTGCCGCCGTAGATCGACGACGACGAGACGATGTGGTCGCCGGCACCGGCGATGTTGAGCACCGCGTAGGTGATCGCGGCGGATCCGGATGCCGTGGCGAGCGCGGCGGTGCCGCCTTCGAGGGCGGCGATGCGCTCCTCGATGACCGCCTGGGTCGGGTTGTTGATGCGCGTGTAGATGTTGCCGAACTCGGCGAGCGCGAACAGGTTCCTGGCGTGGTCGGTGCTGTTGAAGACGTACGAGGTCGTCTTGTAGATCGGGGTGGCCCGCGCGTTCGTGACGGGGTCGGGGGCCGCGCCGGAATGGATCTGCTTGGTCTCGAACTTCCAGTCCGACATGGGTGCTCCTTGCGTGAGTGGTGACCGGGGATCGCCCCGCCGGATGCGAGCCTAGGTCGCCTCGGCGCACGCCGTCGCGGTCGCTGCAATGCGGCGTAACGCGCTACCGCTCCCGGCGGGCGCCCACGGCATCCGTCCGGGACTCGCCGGGAGGATCGTCGGCGACCCGGAAGAGCCAGGCCGGCCTCGGCTCGACGAGCGGACGGAAGAGGCGGCGCACGACGGGGCTCGCCAGGATGATCGCGATCGCCGTCGAGGCGAACACCATCGTCAGCAGCCAGGTCGCCGAGGAGTGGTCGTCGCGCAGCACGCCCGATTCGCGCAACGGGTAGAGCACGAAGCTGTGCAGCAGGTAGACATACATCGTCGCCTGGCCGAAGGCGCTGAAGAAGGTCTCGCGCCGCGGGATCAGTGCGAAGAACGCCGCGCTGAGCACCACGGCCAGCAGGATCAGCCCGAGCCGCAGCAGCCCGGCCCACCAGACGGGTTCGCCGAGCGCCTGGTAGGAGTCGTCGTAGAAGAACCAGAAGCGCAGGTCGAAGGCGCGGAAGGCCCGGATGTTGAGCACCACCGTGGCGAGCCAGGCGGCGAACACGCCGAGCGCGACCGCGCGCCAGCCCCAGATCGCCGCGCCGAGGTCGCGCCAGCGCTCGATCAGGTTCCACTGCCGCAGCTGCCAGCCGAGCACGAAGAACGGCAGGATGCCGATGGCCCGGGAGAGCGAGAAGGTGGAGTCGACGTTGGCGAGATACCCCACGCCGACGCTCAGCAGCACCGCCCAGGCGAGCGGCCACCGCACGAGCACGAGGTAGGGCAGCACGAGCCGGAAGATCGCGAGCGCGAGCAGGAACCACAGGGTCCACGACGGCTCGGAGGGGTTGAACACCGGCCGGCCCTCGACCAGGTACTGCACGAGACTCCAGATCGTCTCGAAGATCACGTACGGCAGCACGAAGTCGGTGA
>CAZPJC010000156.1:0-5913 GCA_964586645.1 uncultured Schumannella sp. | reverse complement strand
ACGTCGTGTTGTCGTGGGTGCTGATCGGCGTCTCCGTGGTGCCCGGCCTCGTCGCGATCATCCCGCGGCGTGGCTGATCGTCTCTGACCTTTACGGTCATCGCTATCGCCGTGCTGTTTCGGCTTGCTCCCGAGCGATGTGCTGGGAGATTGCGACGGCTAGCCTCGTCGCGTGACATCAGAGGCCCAAGAGTTCTCGCTTCCGCGCATTTCCAGGCGGTGGGCGAGTTCCTGGATGGACGTGGGCGTAATTGTTGTTATCGCGCCCGTGACCCTCGCCGCCCTTCGCCTCCTTTTCTTCTCCGGCGGCGATCCGGTCCTTCTTCGAGTTCTCATCTCAACGCTCGATGTCCCTACCGTCGTCTTGGGGACTCTGCTCCCCACGATGCCCGTTCTCCTCTGGGCCCTAATTCAGCCCTTCAATCAGGATCCCGGAACGATTGAAAAGGCTCTCGGTGGCGGTCGACGCGCAAGGTGGCTTCGTCGACTGCTCTTGTTTCTGGTGATGGCCATCTACTTGGCGATCGGGCCCTGGCCCACGACAGCGTGGGCGGTCGGGGCCGTCGTCGCGGGTGCCGTACTGGTTGCACTTATCTGGTGGGTGGTTTCGATCGTCATCAATCGACGCGCCGGTCGACGGTGGGCTGTCGCATTGCGGCCGCCTGCGCACGGCGAGTACGTCAGCAACGGTTTCCCCCGATGGCTGATATTCGCGCTTTCCGCCCCGCTACTCGTCGTGCTTGTTTTCCCCACCGGTTTCTGGTTGCCGCAAGAGGTGATCACGCTGAAGGGCGACCCCGCCCAGCGAGTGTCTGGCTATGTGCTCGAGCAAGACAGCGGCTGGGTCACCTTCTTGAAGTCAGACCGGGAAGTGCTAGTCGTGAGGGCTCAGGCGATCGAAGCGAGGGATGTCTGCGACCAGAGCAGGTATGACTCGCTGATAACGCTTCTTGCAGGTCCCGGGGACGATGCGGGTCGCGCGTGCCAGGTTGGTGCGGAAGGTGGGACTCGAACCCACACGTCTTTCGACACAGGAACCTAAATCCTGCGTGTCTACCATTTCACCACTCCCGCGAGGAGCGGCTTCAGTCTACGAAGCCGCCGCGACAGACTGAGGCGGTGGATCCCCTCGACGCGCTGACCGAGATCGCCTATCTCCTCGAGCGCGAGCGGTCCTCCCGCTACAAGTCGAAGGCGTTCCGCGCGGCCGGTGCGGCGATCGCCGACCTCGACCCCGCCATCCTGAACGACCCGATCCGGCTCAAGGCGGTGCCGGGCATCGGGGATTCGACGTTCGCGGTCATCCAGCAGGCGCTCGCCGGCGAGGTGCCCGAGCGCCTGGTGCAGCTGCGGGAGCGCAACGGCCCGAAGCCGTCGGAGTTGCGCGCGCAGCTGCGCGGCGACCTGCACTCCCATTCGGAGTGGAGCGACGGCACGACCCCGATCGACGCGATGGTCGCGGCGGCGCTCCGGCTGGGACACGAGTACCTCGCGCTCACCGACCATTCGCCGCGGCTCACGATCGCGCGCGGGCTCTCCGTCGAGCGCCTCGAGGAGCAGATCGGTGTCGTCCACGGGTTCCGGGATGCGGGCTTCACGCTGCTCACGGGCATCGAGTGCGACATCAACGAGGACGGCACCCTCGACCAGACCGACGCGATGCTGGGGAAGCTGGATGTCGTCGTCGCCAGCGTTCACTCGAAGCTCAAGTCCGACCCGCGCGAGATGACGAAGCGGATGCTGGGGGCCATCCGCAACCCGCGCACCGACGTGCTCGGGCACGTGACCGGCCGCCTGGTCGAGGGATCCCGGGGCACGCGACCCGGTTCGACGTTCGACGCGGCGGCGGTGTTCGCCGAGTGCGCCGAGCGCCGCGTGGCCGTCGAGATCAACTCGCGCCCCGAGCGGCAGGATCCGCCCGACGAGCTCATCGCGCTCGCCCTCGAGGCGGGGTGCCTGTTCTCGATCGACTCCGACGCGCACGCGCCCGGGCAGCTGTCGCTGCTCGACTACGGCGCGGAGCGGGCCGAGCGAATGGGCGTGCCCGCCGAGCGCATCGTCACGACCTGGCCGCTCGCCGAGCTACGGGCGTGGACCGGCCGGAACGACTAGCGGCTGCGGTCGAAGCCCTGCGGCCCGAGAAGGACGGTCCACAGCCAGGTGACGGCGGTCTCCACGGGCGGCCGGGGGTCGCGGGACAGCCACACCCCGAGCACGCCGAGCACCGACCCGGACAGCCCCGCGGCGAGCACATCCGACGGGATGTCGCCGAAGGCATCCGCGTGCGAGCTCGCGACCGCGTCGATCACGATCGTCTGGATGCGGGCCTGCAGGCGGGCGAGCGCGATCGGCGAGCCGTGCTCGCCGAAGACCCGCGCGTAGACGGCGGCGTTCTCCTCGACGTGGCGCAGGTACTCGATGAGGATCGCGGGCGGTTCGGGCGAGATCTCGTAGAGCATCGGCAGCTCGGCGCCGGCCTCCTCGACGACGGCGTCGATCGCGTCGGCGAGCAGCGTGTCCTTGTCGGAGTAGTGCTGGTAGAAGCTGCTGCGGTTGACCCCGGCGCGCTCGGCGATGTCGGCGACCGAGATGTCGTCGAGTTCGCGTTCGCGCGCGAGGTCGAACAGGGCCTGCTGCAGGCTCTGCCGGGTGCGGGCGATGCGGGGGTCCACGGTCGCCAGTCTGGCAGTCGACCCCGCCGCGCGCTCCGTTCCCCTGCCGTTTCCTGCGAGTTCTCCGACAAACGTCCTTTTTCCAACACGTGTCGGATAGTGTCGAGCGAGCCCGACGACGTGCACCCCATTCACCTTCCGTTCGAAAGGCTCTCCCGTGGCTCGACTGCTCGCCCGGCTCGGCTCCTTCTCCGCCCGTCGCCCGTGGCTGATCATCATCGGCTGGGTGCTCGCGCTCGCCGCGGCCGGCGGCGGGTACCTGCTCAGCGGCGGCGCGCTCGCGAGCGGCTTCAGCATCCCGAACACCCCGACGCAGGCGGTCACCGATCGCCTCAACGAGGAGCTCGACGGGGTCGGCGGGGCGGTCGGCACTGTCGTGTTCCAGACCGAGGACGGCTCGGCGTTCACCGACGAGCAGAAGGCCGCGATCACCGCCGCGCTCGACGACGTGTCCGGTCTAGACCACGTCGCGAACGTCGTCGACCCGTTCGCGACCGCCGCCGACCGCGCCGACCAGGAGCAGCAGCTCACGGACGGTCAGGCGCAGCTGGATGCCGGCCGCACCCAGCTCGAGCAGGGCCAGGCCCAGCTCGATGCGGGCCAGGCGCAGCTCGACGCGGCCCGTGCCCAGGCCGAGGCGGCCGGGATGGCGGAGGCCGCCGCCCCGCAGCTCGACGCGCAGCAGGCGCAGATCGACGCCCAGCAGCAGACCATCACCGACGGCCTCGCCGAGCTCGCCGCTCAGCAGGAGCAGCTCGATCTCGCGACCACCCTCCTGAGCAACGCGAGCGGAATCGTCACGGTCTCCGACAGCGGCTCGACCGCGATGGGGGCCGTCGTGTTCGACGACACCCTCTTCGACCTCGACCCCGCCGACCGCACCGCGGTGTCGACGGAGCTCTCGGCGGCCGACATCCCCGGTGTCGAACTGAACTTCTCGTCGGAGCTCGTCAACTCGCTGGGCGGCCTGCTCGGCGTCGGCGAGGTCGCCGGTGTGCTCATCGCGGCGGTCGTGCTCGTGATCGTCTTCGGCGCGCTGCTGCCCGCTGTGCTCCCGCTGCTCTCGTCGATCATCGGCGTCGGGGTCGGCGTCGCCGGGTCGCTCGCGTTCTCGGGCGTCGTCGAGATGGCCTCGGTCACCCCGGTGCTCGGCGTCATGCTCGGCCTCGCGGTCGGCATCGACTACGCCCTCTTCATCATCAACCGGCACCGACGGCAGCTGCGCGGCGGGGTCTCGCTGCGCGACTCGATCCCGCTCGCGAACGGCACGTCGGGCAACGCCGTCGTGTTCGCCGGCTCGACGGTCTTCATCGCGCTGCTCGCGCTCAACGTCACCGGCATCCCGTTCCTCGGGGTCATGGGAACCGTGGGCGCCGTGTGCGTGCTGATCGCCGTGCTCGTCGCGGTCACGCTCACGCCCGCGCTGCTCGGACTCGTCGGCATGCGCGTGCTCTCGAAGCGCGCCCGGGCGAAGATCGGCCTCGCCGAGCACGCGGTCGCCGCGCCGAAGCCGATGCCGACCTGGCGGGCGATCGTCTCGGCGGTCATCGCGATCGGCATCCTGCTCGTCGCCGCGATCCCCGCGCTGTCGCTGCGCCTCGGCCTGCCCGACGGTTCGAGCGAGGCCGAGGACTCGACCCAGTACCGCAGCTACACGATCGTCGCCGAGGAGTTCGGCGCCGGGCGCAACGGCACGCTCGTGGTGACCGCCGAGCCCGGCACCGCGGTCGACGCCGACGACACCCTCGCGGTCTCGCGCCTCCAGGTCGAGATCGAGAACGTGCTCATGGCGCAGGACGACGTCGCCGCGGTCGCCCCGGTCGGCGTCGCCGACGACGGGAAGCTGCTCGCCTTCCAGGTCATCCCCGAGGAGGGCCCGTCGAGCGTCTCGACCGAGCAGCTCGTCGCCGACCTCCGCGACCTGTCGCCGATCGACTCGGCCGGCAACGGCGAGATCGAGCTCGGCGTCGCCGGCCAGGCGAGCGGCAACATCGACATCTCCGCCGCTCTCGCGAACGCCCTCCCGGTCTACCTCGCGGTCGTGATCGGGCTGTCGATCCTCATCATGGTCCTGGTGTTCCGGTCGCTGCTCGTGCCGCTGATCGCGACCGGCGGATTCCTGCTCTCGTTCTTCGCCGCACTCGGCGCCGTCACGGCGATCTACCAGTGGGGCTGGCTCGGCGAGGTCTTCGGGGTGCACGACCCGGGCCCGGTGCTCAACTTCGCGCCGGTCATCCTGGTCGGCGTGCTCTTCGGCCTCGCGATGGACTACCAGCTCTTCATCGCGTCGGGCATGCGCGAAGCCTTCGTGCACGGCGCCCCGGCCCGCACGGCCGTCGTCGCGGGCGTGCGGGGAGCCCGGGCCGTCGTGATCGCCGCCGCGATCATCATGATCTCGGTCTTCGGCGGCTTCATCTTCAGCCACCTCGCGATGATCCGGCCGCTCGGCTTCGGCATGGCGGTGGGCGTGCTGTTCGACGCCTTCGTCGTCCGACTGCTGCTCATGCCGGCGCTCATGCACCTGCTCGGCCGAGCCGCCTGGTGGCTGCCGAAGTGGCTCGACCGCATCCTGCCCGATGTGGATGTCGAAGGCGCGTCGCTCGAGCGTCCGACCCTGCGCCCCGGCGTGCACAGCGTGCCCGCGGCGCCCCGGAAGGGCGGCGGCTCCGCTCCCGCCCGCACCCCGGCCCGCAGGCCCTAGCCGCCGTCCCGGGTCTCGGGTAGACAGTCGGGATGACGCACGTCATCCGCCCGCTGTCGCTCGAGACCTGGGACGCCTACGCCGCGCTCATCGAGAAGCACAACGGCGTGTGGGGCGGATGCTGGTGCACCTACTTCCACGAGGAAGAACCGGAAGGCGCCAAGGACGACCTCGGACGGCCGGGCTTCAAGCGGCGGATGGTCGAGCTCGGCATCGCGCACGCGGCGCTCGTGTTCGACGGCGACCAGGTGATCGGCTGGGCCGAGTACGGGACCCCCGTCGAGTTGCCGAACATCTACCACCGCAAGGAACGGGATGCCGCCGGGATCGATCCGGCGGCGTACCGCATCACGTGCTTCTTCGTCGATCGCGACCACCGGCGCTCCGGCGTCGCGTACGAAGCGCTGCAGGGGGCGGTCGAGCTGATCGCCGCCGCGGGCGGGGGAGTCGTCGAGAGCTACCCGAACGTGCTCGTGCCGGGCAAGAAGACGTCGTCGTCATTCCTGCACAACGGCACACGTGAGATGTTCGAGAAGGCCGG
>CAZPJC010000155.1:0-5921 GCA_964586645.1 uncultured Schumannella sp. | reverse complement strand
GCCGGGCAGAGCTGGGAGTCGCTCGGCCTCGACGGCACCGAGATCGTCTCGATCGTCGGCCTCGAGAAGCTCAACGAGGGCGTCACCCCGAAGACCGTCAAGGTCACGGCGGCGCCCAGCGAGTTCTCCCCGGCGGGCAAGCAGACCGTCGAGTTCGACGCCGTTGTGCGCATCGACACCCCCGGTGAGGCGGACTACTACCGCAACGGCGGCATCCTGCAGTACGTGCTGCGCAGCCTGGTCTGACGGCTCACGCCGGCCGGTCTAGCGCGGATCGTCGCGCCGGGCGTCAATCCTCAGGATGACTCCCGGCGCGACGATTAGGCTCGCGGTATGAGTCTGCTCTCGTCGATCACGGGCCCGCGAGACCTCGACGCTCTCACCAAGGAGCAGCTCGCCGAGCTGTCGGATGAGATCCGCCGGTTCCTCGTGACCGAGGTGTCCAAGACCGGCGGTCACCTCGGGCCGAACCTCGGTGTTGTCGAACTCACGATGGCGATCCACCGGGTCTTCGACTCGCCGCACGACGCGGTCGTCTTCGACACCGGCCACCAGAGCTACGTGCACAAGCTGCTCACCGGCCGGCACGATTTCAGCCGCCTGCGCATGAAGGGCGGTCTCGCCGGGTACCCGCAGCGCTCGGAGAGCGAGCACGACATCGTCGAGAGCTCGCACGCGTCGAGTTCGCTGTCCTGGGCCGACGGCATCTCCCGCGCGTTCGCGATGACCGGGCAGGACGACCGCTACGTCGTCGCCGTCGTCGGCGACGGGGCGCTCACCGGCGGCATGACCTGGGAGGCGCTCAACAACATCAGCGACGACAACTCCCGCCGGCTCGTGATCGTCGTCAACGACAACGGCCGCTCGTACGCGCCGACGATCGGCGGCATGGCGCGCTTCCTCAACGACGTCCGCACGCGTCGCTCGTACCGCGGGCTGCAGCGCACCAGCAAGCAGGTCTTCGACCGCTTCGGGAGCGTCGGGCGCGCCGTCTACCGGGGGACACGCGGTGCCGTGCACGGCTTCCTCTCCCGCTTCACGAACAACGAGGCGCTCTACTCGAACCTCGACATCAAGTACCTCGGTCCGGTGCACGGCCACGACCTCGCCGCCCTCGAGGAGACCCTGCGGCAGGCCAAGGAGTTCGCGGCGCCGGTGATCGTGCACGTCATCACCGAGAAGGGGCATGGCTACGGCCCGGCGGTCGCCGACGTCGCCGACCAGTTCCACGCGGTCGGGCAGATCGACCCCGAGACCGGCGAGCCGGTCGAGGCGCCGTCCCGGCCGTCCTGGACGAGCGTGTTCGCCGACGAGATCGTCGAGCTCGCGGATGCCGACCCGCGTCTGGTCGGCATCACCGCCGCGATGCTCCGGCCGACCGGCCTGCACCGCTTCGCGGAGAAGTACCCCGGACGCGTCTTCGACGTCGGCATCGCGGAGCAGCACGCCGTGACGAGCGCCGCCGGTCTCGCGTTCGGCGGCCTGCATCCGGTCGTCGCCCTCTACGCGACGTTCGTCAACCGGGCCTTCGACCAGATCCTCATGGATGTCGCGCTCCACCGCGCCGGCGTCACCTTCGTGCTCGATCGGGCCGGGGTGACCGGCCCCGACGGGCCGAGTCATCACGGCATGTGGGACCTCGCCATCCTGCAGGCGGTACCGCACATCCGCATCGCCGCCCCGCGCGACTCGACCCGGTTGCGCGAGGAGCTGCGGGAAGCCGTCGCGATCGACGATGCGCCGACCGTCCTCCGGTACTCGAAGGGCAGCGTCGGCACCGAGCTGGAGGCGGCGCGGCGCACGGCCGACGGAGTCGACGTGCTGCGCGAGGCCGCGCACCGCGACGTGCTCATCGTCACCGTCGGCCCGATGGCCAAGCTCGGGCTGCAGGTCGCCGAGCGGCTCGCCGCCCAGGGGATCGGCGCGACGGTCGTCGACCCGCGCTGGGTGATCCCGGTGCCCGGCTCGATCATCGAGATGGCCCGCGACTACCGCCTGGTCGTGTCGATCGAGGACGGCATCCGCGTCGGCGGGATCGGCACGCGGATCCGTCAGGATCTCCGCGCCGCCGGGGTCGACACCGCGGTCGACGAGCTCGGGCTGCCCGACGCGTTCCTCGACCACGGGGACCGCGACGAGATCCTCGCCGAGGTCGGCCTCTCCGACCAGCGGATCGCCCGCGACATCGTCGCCCAAGTGCTCGGCACGCGCATCCCGGTCGCCCGCCCGCTGCCGGACGATGTCGACGTGCCGGAGGGCTCGCGCCTGCACGAGTGAGGCGGCCTGCACGAGTGAGGCGGCCTGCACGAGTGAGGCGGCCTGGCGAGTAGGGCGGTTTGACTTCGAGTGCACTCGAAGTCTTAGCGTGAGGACATGACGCTGACCGACGCCTCGCTCTCCATCTCCGAGGTCGCCGCCGAGACGGGTCTCACGACCTCGACCCTGCGGTACTACGAGCAGGAGGGGCTGCTCCGCGACACGGTCGACCGCTCGGGGAGCCGGCACCGCCGCTACGCCGAGTCCGACGTGCGATGGGTCGGCTTCATCACCAAGCTCCGCGCCACGGGGATGCCGATCCGCGACATCCGGCGGTATGCGGAGCTGGCGCGCGGGGGAGACGACACGACTGGCGCCCGACTCGAGCTGCTCGTCGCCCACCGGGAACGCGTCGTCGCCCGGCTCGCCGAGGTGCAGGCGAGCCTGGACGCCATCGATTTCAAGATCCGCACCTATGAGGAGTTCACGACACGATGAAACACACCACTCTCGGCGACCTCGACGTCTCCCGGCTCGGGCTCGGCACGATGGGGATGTCGGCGTTCTACACGGGCGCCGCGACCGACGACGCCGAATCCATCCGCACCATCCACCGGGCCCTCGATCTCGGCGTGACGTTCTTCGACACGGCCGAGATCTACGGTCCGTACATCAACGAGGAGCTGCTCGGCCGGGCCCTCGGAACGCGTCGCGACGAGGTCGTCGTCGCGACCAAGATGGGCACCATCCTGCACCGCGGCGACGGGTCGCGCGGCCTCGACGGCAGCCCCGAGAACGTGCGGCTCGCGCTCGAGGGGTCGCTGCGCCGGCTCGGCACCGACTACGTCGACCTCTACTACCAGCACCGGATGGATCCGGGCAGCCCGATCGAGGAGACCGCGGGGGTGCTCGGAGAGCTCGTCGCCGAGGGCAAGATCCGCGGGTACGGCCTCTCGGAAGCCGCCCCCGCGACGATCCGCCGCGCGCACGCCGTGCATCCGGTGTCGGCCGTGCAGACCGAGTACTCGCTCTGGAGCCGCGACCCCGAGGCGGAGCTGCTGCCGCTCCTGCGCGAACTCGGGATCGGCTTCGTGCCCTACTCCCCGCTAGGCCGGGGGTTCCTGACGGGCGCCATCCGCTCGACCGAGAACCTCTCGCCCGACGACTTCCGTCTGGTCAACCCGCGCTTCGAGAACCTCGGAGCCAACCTGGCGATCGTCGACGCCGTCGAGGCGGTGGCCCGGGATGCGGGCGCCACCCCCGCCCAGGTCGCCCTCGCCTGGCTGCTCGCGCAGGGGGAGAACATCGCGCCGATCCCCGGGACGAAGCGCGTCGAGCGGCTCGAGGAGAACGTCGCCGCGGATGCCGTGGTCCTGAGCGCAGCGCAGCTCGCCGCGCTCGACGCGCTGCCGGCGCCGGTCGGCGACCGGTACGCGGACATGTCGCCGCTCAACCGCTGAGCGCACGCGGGGAGGATCGGGAATACCCCGGCCTCTCCGCGGCTTGTTCACTTTCGGCGCAACGAGCGCGGGGTGTCGTGTCGGCGGCTCGCGCTAGCGTGAGAGTCCCGCATTCGCCGGCGCAATCCCTGGAGGAATCATGACCGATACGACTGCGCCCTCGAACCCGTCGGATTCCTCGAACCCCGCGGCCTCGACGCCGGTCCCCGAGTTGGCCGACCGCCTCGACCCGCGCTCGCGGCAGGCGCTCGTCCTCCTGCTCGCGGCGGTCTTCGTCGTGTTCCTCAACGAGACGACGATGAGCGTCGCCATCCCGACCATCATCGACGACCTCGGCATCACGGCGGCGAGCGGCCAGTGGCTCACCACGGCGTTCGCGCTGACCCTCGCCGTCGTCATCCCGATCACCGGATGGCTGCTCCAGCGGCTGCAGACGCGACCCGTGTTCATCCTCGCGATGAGCCTGTTCACGGTCGGGACGCTCATCGCGGCCACGGCTCCCGGTTTCGAGCTGCTCGTCTTCGGGCGGGTCGTGCAGGCGAGCGGGACGGCGATCATGATGCCGCTGATGATGACGACCGTGCTCACGATCGTGCCGATGCACCTGCGCGGCCGCATCATGGGCCGCATCTCGATCGTCATGTCGGTCGCGCCGGCGATCGGCCCCGCCGTGTCGGGGTTCCTGCTGCAGGCCTTCGACAACTACTGGCGCGGGCTGTTCTTCGTCATGCTGCCGATCGCGCTCGTGATGCTCGTGATCGGCATCCTGCGGGTGCCGAACGTCTCCGAGACGAGGATCGTCCCGCTCGACTCGCTGTCGGTCGTGCTCTCGGCGATCGGCTTCAGCGGACTGGTCTTCGGGCTCTCGAGCATCGGCGAGGCCGCCGACGACGCGGCTCTGCTGCCGCCGTGGATCCCGCTCGTGATCGGCGGCGTGTTCATCGCCCTGTTCGTGCTGCGCCAGTTCGCGCTGCAGCGTCGCGACGCGGCGTTCCTCGACCTGCGCACCTTCAAGTCGCGCACCTTCACGGTCTCGCTGTCGATGCTCGCGATCGGCATGCTGTCGCTGTTCGGCATGGTCATCGTGCTGCCGATCTACCTGCAGTACGGGCTGAAGCTCGAGCCGAACCAGATCGGGCTCATGCTGCTGCCGGGCGGCCTGGCGATGGGCCTGCTCGGCCCGATCGTCGGCCGGCTCTACGACAGGTTCGGCCCCCGTCCGCTCGTCGTGCCGGGCTCGATCATGGTGAGCGCGGTGTTCTGGGCGCTCGCCTTCGGACTCGGCGCCGACACCCCGCTCTGGTTCGTCGTCGCGGCGCACATCGGGCTGAGCCTCGGGCTCGCGTTCCTGTTCACGCCGTTGTTCTCGAGCGGTCTCGGCGCACTCCCGCGGCACCTCTATTCGCACGGCTCGTCACTCGTGGCGACCATCCAGCAGGTGGCCGGCGCGGCGGGCACGGCGATGTTCATCGCCTTCCTCGCGATCGGCATGGCGGCGGCGGGGGAGACGGACGTCACGGTCGCCTCACCGGAGCAGATCGCCTCGGGCGTCCACCTGGCGTTCCTGGCCGGGGCGGTCACGACGCTCGCACTCGTCGCGGTGTCGTTCCTCGTGCGCAAGCCGGTCGAGCCCGAGGTCAGCGACGAGTCGCTCCTCGCCGGGCACTAGAGCCGTCACACACGAAGGCCCGGGATGCGCGCATCCCGGGCCTTCGTCGTGCGGCTGTTAGGAGACGCCGACGATCCGCGGCGTGTGGAAC
The DNA here is from genome assembly GCA_964586645.1 of uncultured Schumannella sp. Taxonomy (GTDB): domain Bacteria; phylum Actinomycetota; class Actinomycetes; order Actinomycetales; family Microbacteriaceae; genus Pseudolysinimonas_A. Next base: position 445 of record CAZPJC010000155.1, on the reverse strand, counting down.
GTGCTGCCGAACACCCGCTCGCTCGCGCCGACCCGGTCGAGGTACGGCGTCGCGCCGCCCATCTGGAACGGCCACCCGGCGCCGAGGATCATGCAGAGGTCGATGTCCTCCGCCGCCTCGACGACCTTGCCCTCGAGCATCCGGTGGATCTCGTCGGCGAGACCGTCCTCGAGCTGCGTCCGCAGCTGCTCGGCCGTCAGCGGCGCCGGGTCCTTCGGGCGGTGCTTCTCGACGATCGCGATCGCCTTCTTGTCGATCTTGCCGGTGGGCTTGCCCTTGCCGTCCTTCTCCAGCAGCACGCCCGCCTCGGCGAGCTCGTGCAGCGCCGGCGACTCGTAGAAGCGATCGGGGAAGGCCGTGTGGTGGGTGTCGAGCACGTGGGCGCCGACCTTGAGGCCGACCAGGTCGAGCAGCACGAACGGGTCCATCGGCAGGCCCAGTGGCC
>CAZPJC010000154.1:4722-5921 GCA_964586645.1 uncultured Schumannella sp. | reverse complement strand
CGTTGCGGCCGATCAAGCAGACCTTCGCCGACATCAAGACGGATGCCGTGAACTTCCGCGCCACGATCACCTGGGACGAGAAGGTGTGGGTGTCGCCGTCGGAGACGAAGGAGTACGAGGGCAACGGTCTCGCGATGGTCTCGTCGACGAGTTACTCGACGTCGTACTCGACGGGGTCGTCGCTCGACGACGTGATCGCCTATCTCAAGGGTCGGGGCGAGTCGGTGCGCACCCGGAACGGGCGTCCGCAGATCCTGGCGCCGTGGACGGAGTCGAGCGAGCACATCGACAAGAACAACGCGCTGATGGATCGGCTGGCCGACGCGTACACGAAGCTGCAGAATGCCGAGGCGGACTGCGCGAACGCGATCAACCGGCAGCGCACGGTGTGCGTCGCGGACGTCGAGAAGATCGAGGCGTGGCAGCTGAAGCAGTCCGGGGAGAACACGGTCGTGCTGCCGTGGGGCTCCCGGGTGGACGAGGACCGCAACTGCGGCGAGTCGTTCTGGTGGGGGGCCGGCAACGCCGGCAAGGAGGCGCTCGAGGGTGCCGCCGGCCTGATCGGCTACAACGGGGTGCGCGGCGACTGGTCCTGGGATCAAGCCGGGCAGTCGTGGCTGGGTGCGGTGCAGGGCATCGGCGCCCTGTTGGTCATGGTCACCCCGCCGCTGCAGCTGCTGGGGATGGCCGGGGTGCCGGGACTCAAAGAGGCCAACACGATGGGCCAGGAGATGGTCAAGGGCCTCCTCGCCTGGGACACCTGGGCAGAGAACCCGTCCGAAGCCGCCGGCCGGGTGCTCGTGAACGTCGGGTCCATGTTCATCCCCGGCGCGGGCGAAGTCGCAGCCGCCGTCAAGGCTCTCTCCGCCGGCTCCCGCATCGTCGATCTCGCCGGCGACGCCGCCCGACTCAGCGAGGCCGGGCTCGCCGGACTCAATAAGGTCGACAACCTCGCCGGCGCGCTCGACAACCTCGTCGGCGACGCCACCACCGTCGGCACCAAGGTCGACGATCTCGTCACCGTCGGCACGAAGATCGACCTTCCCGACAGCGACCTCCTCCACGTCGGCACCAAGACCGACACCCCGTCGACCCCGTCGTCGTTCTTCGACGACAGCCCCGCGGGCCCGAAGCCGCACACCGACGAGCCCAGCACTCCGACGACGCGCACCGACGACACCGGTGGCCCGACGACGCGC
>CAZPJC010000154.1:0-4622 GCA_964586645.1 uncultured Schumannella sp. | reverse complement strand
GAGGGCGGCGACGACACGCCGCCGCCTGCCACCGACGACACGACACCGCCTCCATCTGGGGGAACCGACCCGGTCGATCCTCGCTCGCTCGACCGCACCGACCCCGAGCTCGGCAACAACCCCGACGGCAGCTGGGACGGCAAGCCGGGCCTGCACCTCGACCCCGACGAGAACGCGATCGTCTCGCGGTACGCGGAGGAGAGCTTCGAGATCGAGCAGCGCATCCGGCCCGAGCTGGACCGGATCGTCTCGGATGCCGCCCCCGACTCGCGCCTCGTGGGTCTCGACGAGTCCGTGAAGTTCGCCGACTCGCTCAAGGGCAAGGTCGCCGATGAGATGCTCGAGAACCCCGGGCTCACGGTCGAGGGTGCTCTCGCACAGGTGAAGGACTCGGTGCGGTACACGGTGGAGTCGAACGTCACCGACTACACCGGCACGGTCAGCCAGACCGTGGAGCGCCTCCGCACCGAGGGCTACGAGCTCGTCAAATTCAAGGACACCTGGGGCGACGAGGGCTACAAGGGCATCAACTCCAGCTGGGTCGACCCGTCGACCGGCCGGGTCTTCGAGGTGCAGTTCCACACGGCGGAGAGTTTCGCGGCGAAGACCGCGAGTCACGACATCTACGACCAGCTGCGCACCCCCGACCTCCCTGCCGACGAGGTCGCGCGACTGACCGAGCAGACGAAGGAGATCTTCGCCGACCTCGAGATCCCGCCGGGGGCGGCCGAGCTCGGCGACCTGTTCCGGGTCGACGCGCCCGACGGCGGCGTGCCGCGCGTCGACGTCGCCGACTCCGTCCGGTCGGTGCCCGACCCGCTCCCCGTCTCGGCGACCGGCGGTGGCAGTGAGCTCGCCGTGCGCGAGTTCATTCAGCCTGATGAGATGTACCGCATCATCAACGGCAACTACGGCGCGGCCGTCTTCGGGTCGAACCTGCTTGAGCACTACTACGTCCCGCAGCCGACGCTCGGTGTTCCGGGATCGGGTGCGAGCTTCTTCCTGATGCCCGCCGACGACATCCTGCGGGTCACCGACACGGCCTCCGCGGCGCGCCAGACCGGGATGTCCCCCTCGACTCTCGCGACGTACATGGGAAACAACAGCAAGTACGCGGGTGGCGACGGCGTCTATGGGATTCTGTTCCCTACTGACGGGATTCCACTCGCCCGTCCGACGCCTGTCGACGCGGGTCTCGGAACACCGGAAGGCGTCTGGGCGCATTTCCTCGACGAGCCGAATGCGACGGGTCCTTGGGGCCACACCGCGGTCGCCGGAGACAATTTCTTCCTGCGGAACCCAACACGCGAACTCGTGACTCCCGCGGGCTGGCAGATCGGGCCCGGGTCTGTACTCGTCCGGATCGACTCGGAAGGCCTACAAGTGCTCAGGAGGATGCCATGACCGGGGAGCTACGCCCGTCGGGGGGTGGCTGCGACGTCTGCCGCGAGGGATGGTATGTCGGGCGGACTCCTGAGCTCCTCACGCCCGTCGGCACTCCATATCTGCTCTATCGATGCGCCGTCTGCGGCACGCTGTGGGTTGAGACGGAGCGTCTCGCGAAGATGGTGTCGCTCGACGAAGCGCAGCGGTTGTTTCCGGATAGCGTGCTGACATGACTACTTCGAGCGTCGATCTCATCGACCGCGCTATCGTCCGCACGCGGAACGGCGAGCTCGGCATGCAGACCCTCCTCTGGGTCTTCGCGTCCCGTGTCGTGCTCGTCGCCAGCACGGCCGAACCGCAGCCTGACCTGTCGGACCTGCAGCCGGTGCTCTTCGAACGGGACGGCGAATCGCTGTTGACGGTCTTCACCAACACGGTCAACTCCGATCTGCTCGCTGCCGAGGCGCCCTACCTCGTCGCCGTTGCCGGGGAGGATCTCATCCGCCGGATGCCGGACGGCGTCGGGATCGTTGTCAACCCGCGCAGTCAACTCGGGTTCGAGGTGCCGGCGCGTGGCGTGGCAGCTTTCCGCACAGAGATCTCGGCCTGAGCAGGCAGGCTCGGCCATCCGACGAGGCGCGCGCGTGACGATGTCCTCGGTCCTCATCGAGACCACCGTCGACCTCGAGTGGGCATACGGCTCGAGGTCGATTCTTCCGGGCGGCACCGGCTTCGTGACCGAGGCGATCGTGCCGTTCGAGCACCGCCGCGGTATGTCGCTCGTGTTCGCCCTGGAGCATTCGAAGCCGTGTGCTCGCCGGCGGCGCGGCACTCAGTTCGAGGTGATCGCGAAGTTCCAGGACGAGAGCGGGATGTGGCGCATCACCCTGCGGGAGATCCCGCCCTCGTGAGTCGCCTGATCACGCCCGCCGAACGGATCGCCCTCTTCGACGCGGCCGAAGCCACCCTGCTCCGCGAAGTCGGGCAGGTGAGCATCGTCAAGTTCCTCGGCGGCGGCGACCGGGACCGGGCGCGCGATCGCTGGGGCGACGCGCTCGACGCCCTGCTCGCGGTGCTGCCCGACGGCATGTTCCTGCGGCCCGATGTCGCCGGCGACGCGCCCGAGTTCGTGTTCGACGGGGAGGTGCGCATCCGGCTCGACCTCTGGGAACTCCGCGACCGACCGGCTCCGACGGATGCCTGGCGCATCCTCGCGCGTCCGGGTCTCGCGCCGCTCCTGATCGACGCGGTCGCGGATGCGCGCTGGGGTGCGGTGTGGAGCGACGTCATCGCGACCGAGGGTGCTCTCCTCGATCCGATCGTCACCCCCTCCCGCGAGCACTCCTTCTCGTCGTGGGTGGCGGGGATCCAGCGCGAACTCGCCGAGTCCGGCCGGGACGACGCGCTCAGCTGGATCGTGCCCGCGGGCCCGACGGACGCGCCCTGGCCGTGGTTCTCCGACGCCGGGCGCGCGCGCCGCGCGGCGACCGCACTAGTCCTCGGAACGGAGACAGTGGGAGCCTGGTACCGACGACTCGAGAAGGAGCAACCGCGATGACCGACGCCCCTGCTGGGCTTCTGGAGGCGCTCCAGAAGCTCCCGCCCTACGTCGGCATCACCTGGCGGGGTGCCCCGGGCGCACTCTCCGGGAGCATCCCGCTGCCCGCACCGCTCCCGACCAGTCGGGACCCGCGCGTCGCCTCGAGCAACTTCACCGCCGGCGCCCTCTGGGCGATCGTCTCGGTCGCGGGCCGCGATGTCGCCCCGCTCTCGGCTGACCCGGCGGCGCGGGAGATCGCCATCCTCCCGGGTTCCACGCTCACGCCGGCGAGCGCCCTCCACCCGGTCGACGGCGTGCCGGTGCAGGTCGTACTCGAGGTGCGCGACGGCATGCCGGTCGGGGACGTGCCCGCCGACGGGACCCTCGCCGATCTGCTGGTCGCCGCCCGGGCCGAAGGCGACGTCGAGATCCGGCAGCCCGGCCGATTCGGCTAGGGCTCGTCACGGTGCTGAGGGGTGGGACAGAGCGAAGAGTTCCCGGCGACGCCGTTCACGCGACTGGTCGCGGCGACCGGTTCAGAGGCAGCGGCTTCGTCGCCGTCGCCGACCACGTCGTGCCGCTGTGTTGGCTCGAGCCCACGCGGGTGTCGGCAGGCGCACAGCTCCACCCGGGTGCATGCCGACGGCGGGACGAATGTCGGAGCGCTTTCCCGATTCGACTGCGCACCCCCGACAAGTACCTCGACTCTTACGCGGCCCCGCCTGTACCTTGATCGCTGGGGCTCCGAAAGCGCGAAAGGAACTCACGGGCGTCGCGCCTTCCCGGAGGAGGTCAGAGGATGACAAAACAAGTCTCGCTCGTCGAACGAGCCGTCGCTCATGCACGCGACGGACGCCTCACGATGCAGAGCGTGCTCTGGACTCTGGCCGCGTCGACGGTGTACGTCCCGAGCGGCGCGGATCCCGGAGACCGGCTCGAGAATCTGCGTCCCGTGTACTACCCGAAAGACGAGCAGCAGATGCTCGCCGTGTTCACGACGACCGACGGGGCCGGCACGCTCGGCGACCTGGCTCCCTGGCTCGTGACGTTCACGGGTGAGGAGCTCTTGCGACGGATGAGCCCGACCGACGGTCTGGTCGTCAACCCCGGACTGCCGGACGGCTTCGACATCCCTCCCTCCGGGCTGCAGACGCTGCGGACGGAACTCGGCAGCTGAATGATTTCGTGACGCCCGACGTCACCCCCCTACCTCCAGCGACTGATCGGAACCGATGCGGGCGCTCCGGGAAGACGTTCCACTTCTCGCGCCCGCCGCAGATGGACGGAAGCTTCCTCGGCCAGGAGCTCGCGTGGCTGGAGTACCGTCGTTATCTCTACGATCCCGAGACCATGACGGCGGTTCCCGGGGCGAACTGGTGAGCGGGGGCGTGACGATGGACATCGTTCAGGTTGCGGACGCCGTGGACCGTCACTGGGGCCATCGGGCCGCGTCGAAAGAGCTGGCCCGTGCGGGTTCCTGGTACCGGCTGCTCGTCTACGACGCCTTCGAGGTGACCGCCACGCTGAGTGGTGACCGCCTGACGCTCGAGGTGGTCGGAGTCGAGCCGCGTCCGCTCGCGGCCGAGCGTTTCACGACGACACCCGGGCAGCTCGCAGCCACTCTCGCGTCGATGGATCACTGGATGCGGTCGAACCTCCCCGGCGGGTATCTCGCCGAGCTCGACGCGCTCACCCG
>CAZPJC010000153.1:0-5926 GCA_964586645.1 uncultured Schumannella sp. | reverse complement strand
ATGCGGAGGGCGTCACGGCGAACATCGACATCGCGATCCGCTACTCGCTCGACCCCGACGCGGTGATCGACATCTACAGCGCCTACTACAACGAGGAGAACCTCCGCACGCGCCTGATCTTCAACGACATCCGGTCGGTCGTTCGCTCCGTGCCCGGACGCTTCGACACCCTCGACATGCTCACCGACCGCGACGCCGTGCAGAACGCGATCCTCGAGGCGCTCGAGCGCCGCTGGGAGGACGACGGCATCATCGTGGAGGACGTCGCGCTGCAGGAGATCCGCTACGGCGAGAGCGTCACCGCGGCCTACGCGGCGGCGCAGGAGGCCCAGATCAACGTGCAGACCGAGACCGCGAAGCTCGAGGCGGCGAAGGTGTCGGCGCAGCAGAAGGTCGTGCAGGCGCAGGCCGAGGCGGATGCCAACGCGATCCTCAATGCGAGCCTCACCGACGCGATCCTCCAGCAGCGCTACCTCGACACGCTCAAGGAGCTCGCCGCGTCGGGCAACCTCGTCGTCGTGCCCGAGGGCTTCAACGGGCTGGTGAACGTCGGAAGGTGACCCGACGCTAGTCGAGATCGAACGGGTCGTTGAGCCGGTCGATGAGGCGCCGATCGCGTTTCGTCGGCCGGCCCGCTCCGCGCTCGCGGGTCGCGACGAGCACGCGTTCCTCGGGCGGCAGGGGGGCGGGGGTGAGGTCGTCGTAGGCGACCGCGGCCTGCGGCGCCCCGACGCGTTTGGCGAGCACCTGGCGAACGACGACGATCCGGTTGACGTCGCCGGTGCGCAGCCGCACCTCGTCGCCGATCTTCACCGGCTGCGCGGCCTTCGCCCTCTCGCCGTTGAGGCGCACGTGGCCCGCGCGCACCATCGCGGTCGCCGCCGAGCGCGACTTGACGAGGCGCACGGCCCAGATCCACGCATCCAGGCGATCGGCCATGGCTCGACCCTAAAGTGGGAAGCGTGACCCGCGCGACCCACGACCCCGAGGCACGACGCCCGCGAGGTCCCGAGGACGCCTGGGTCGACGGGCCGCGGGGCAGGTACTGGGGCACGTTCGGCGCCGCAGGGTTGCTGCTCGCCCACCCGGATGCCGGGGTGCTGTTGCAGCTCCGTGCGATCTGGAGCCATCTCGGGGGCACCTGGGGGCTCCCCGGCGGGGCCCGCAAGTCCCACGAGACCCCCGAGGCCGCCGCGATCCGCGAGGCCGACGAGGAGGCGGGAGTGCCGCCGGACAAGATCACCGTGCTCGGCACCTCGGTCTTCGACCTCGGCTACTGGTCGTACACGACGGTCCTCGCCCGGGCGGACGAGCTCTTCGTCCCGGTCATCGGCGACGCCGAGAGCGAGGACCTGCGCTGGGTGCCGTTCGACGACGTCACCGCGCTCCCGCTGCATCCGGGGTTCGGGGCCGGCTGGGCCGACCTCAGGTCACGCCTCGACGAGCTGCTGCTGCCCTGACTCCGCGGCCAGCGCGGCCTTCCAGGCGACGAGACCGCGCACGACCTCACTGGGGTCGTCGGCGAGTTCGGTCATGACGTCGGCCGGGACGTAGAAGTTGACGGCCACGAAACCGCGCACGGTCTCCGACTCGTCGCGGGCGAGCTCGCGCAGGATATCGCAGGACACGGTCTCGTTCCGGGCGAGCCACGCGCGAACGCCGGCATCCGGATCCTTCGCGAGAGCTGCGACGACGTCCGCGGGAGCGTGGTAGCTGCTCGCGACGCTCTCGCGGATCTTCGGGTTCTCGTGCACCGCGAGCAGCCGCAGCCGGGCGATCTTGCCCGCGGTGACCGGGGGAGCCGGATGCCGGGCCGCGGCCTCGGCGGCCGTCAGCATGGCCGGGGCCATCGCCGCCATCTGCTTGCGCTGGGCCGGGGTGTTGAACCGGATGCACGACATGGGGTCGACGCTAACTCAGGCGGTGCGCGGCACCCGGGCACGACGCGGCGGAAGCGGGACGAGCATCGAGGTCGTCGCCTGGTAGTCCGCGTACTCCGGGTACTTCGACTTCGTGATGCTCTCGGTGAAGATCGTCGAGCCGATGAAGAGGCCGGTGAGCAGGGCGGCGCCGACCACCGTCCACTGCAGCACGGAGCCCGCGGCGATCGCGCCGAAGAAGAAGAAGGCCCACCACTGCGCCTGCTCGAAGAAGAAGTTGGGGTGCCGGGAGAACCGCCACAGCCCGGTCCGCAGGTAGCGCGTCCCCGGTTCCTTGCCGGCCGCGAGAAGGGCCTGCTTGGCGCGCTGGAAGTCCCACTGCTGCTGGTCGGCGATCGTCTCGCCCGCGAGCAGCGCGAGGAAGACGAACGCGACGAGGAAGTCGAGGATGCCGAGCGGCGTCCCGCGGTTCTCGTAGGCCGTGTAGGCGGGCAGCGTGATCAGCACGAGCAGAGCGTGCTGGTAGAGGCAGATGAAGAGGATGTTGAACACCGCGAACTGCGGCTTCGTCATGCGGGCGCGCAGCACGGGCCAGCGGTAGTCCTCGACGCCCGTGTAGCCGCCCTTGCGCGCGAAGTTGAAGGTGAGCCGCGCACCCCAGAGAGTGACGACGCCCGCCATCACATCCAGCCGGGCATCCGCGAAGCCCGCGGCTCCCGCGAAGATCCAGACGTAGACGACCGGGACGATCGACCAGAGACGGTCGACCCACGAGTGATCGTGGCTGACGAGGGAGGCGATCCAGCAGAAGGCGGCGACGGCGCCGGCGACCGCGATCACGACGAGGAGGGGATGCATGGGATCGAGCCTAGGATGTGCGAGGGAGGTAGGGCAGTGCGACACAATGACATGGCGCCGCCGGTGAGCACGCGGATCGTGACGATCCCGAACATCCTGTCGTTGATCCGGCTGCTGCTGATCCCGGTCTTCTTCGTGCTGCTCCTCACCGGGCACCTCGCCTGGGCCCTGCTGCTGATCGCCGTGTCGGCGGTGACCGACTTCGTCGACGGCTACGTCGCCCGTCACTTCAACCAGATCACGCGCCTCGGGCAGTTGCTCGACCCCGCCGCGGACCGGCTGTTCATCCTCACCACGCTCATCGGCCTCGGCCTGGTCGGCGTGCTCCCGTGGTGGTTCATCGCCGTCATCGTCGCCCGCGACGTGCTGCTGCTCGTGCTCGGGGTCGTGCTCGCCAACCACCGCTTCGGCCCGCTGCCCGTGCATCACCTCGGCAAGATGGGCACGTTCGCGATCCTGTTCACGATGCCGGTGCTGCTGCTCGCCGCGGCCTTCCCGCAGACCGCCTGGCTGGCCCTGCCCGTCGGCTGGGCGGCGGGCATCTGGGGCGTCTTCCTCTACTGGTGGGCCGGGGTCGCCTACGCTCTCCAGGCAGCTCGGATGATCCGCGAGGTCTCGGGTTCACCGGCGAGCGCATCCGATACTGTGGATCGCTAGGAGGTCAGGATGGTCGAGCCGAACGAGCCAGCAGCCGGAGACGGTTCAGCGGCCTCGAACGACACGACGGCGCATTTCACCGACGAGTTCGTCTCGCAGCTCGCCGACATGGAAGCCGGCATCTCGCCCGACGAACGGGAGGCGATCACGGCGCTGCCGTCGGGGTCGGCGCTGCTCGTCGTGCGGCGTGGTCCCAACGTCGGGGCCCGGTTCCTGCTGGACGCCGATTCGACCGTCGCCGGCCGTCATCCCGACGCCGACATCTTCCTCGACGACGTCACGGTGTCGCGTCGTCACGCCGAATTCGTGCGGGTGGGCACGGCGTTCCAGGTGCGCGACCTCGGGTCGCTCAACGGCACGTACTTCGACGGAGTCCGCATCGAATCCGCCCTGCTGAGCGATGGAGCCGAAGTGCAGGTTGGCAAGTTCCGATTGACGTTCTACGCCTCTCGCCTCGATAAGGCGACGGGCAACTAGTGGCTGGAGCTGCATCCCCGGCGCGTGCGTCGGGGGGATCCACCCTTCTCAGCATCGGCCAGGTCCTGGCCCGGCTGAGCCCCGAGTTCCCCGACCTGTCCCCGTCGAAGCTGCGCTTCCTCGAGGAGCGCAACCTCGTCACGCCGTCGCGCACCGAGTCGGGCTACCGCAAGTTCTCGCCTGCGGACCTCGACCGGCTGCGCCTCGTGCTGTCGATGCAGCGCGACTACTACCTGCCGCTCAAGGTCATCCGCTCCTACCTCGACGACCTCGACGCGGGGCGCGAGCCCGTGCTGCCCGGCGGTGCGACGGTCGCGGCGCCGTCGATGCTGTCGGGCGACCGCCGGCTCACCCGCGCCGAGCTGATCAAGGAGTCGGGCGCCAACGCGATGCTCCTCAACGACGCGGTGACGGCATCCCTCGTCGTCGCGGGAGAGCACTACGGCGAGGACGCCCTCGCGGTGCTGCGCGCGCTGGTCGAACTGCAGCGCTCGGGCATCGAGCCGCGCCACCTGCGCGGGTTCCGGGCGGCGGCGGAGCGCGAACTGGGGCTCATCGAGAGCGCCCTCATCCCGGTCACCCGGCGCAAGGACGCCTCGAGCCGCGCGAAGGCGCTCGAGATGGCGCGCGAGATCGCCGGGCAGCTGGAGATCGTGCGGTCGAGCCTCATCCGCAGCGCGCTGGGCAAGCTGTAACTGGGCAAGCCGTAACGCCGGGCAAGCTCTGAATCCGGCTTTCGGGGCGCGACACGCCCGGATGTCATTGTCGCGTCTTCGAGAGCGGGGTAGCGTGAGGACGCGAAGGAGCTTGAACCTCAAGTTCAACCTGAAGGTTAGGGAAGCGACATGGCGGAAGTAACGCGGACCGACGCGTCGCGGTATGCGGCCGAGCCCGTGCTGTTCACCGACGGTCTCCCCGACCTCGATGAGACCGCCGGCTACCGCGGAACCGTCGCGGCGAAGGCCGCAGGCATCTCCTATCGCCAGCTCGACTACTGGGCGCGCACGCAGCTCGTCGAGCCCACCGTGCGCGGTGCCGCCGGCTCCGGATCGCAGCGGCTCTACGGCTTCCGCGACATCCTCGTGCTCAAGCTCGTCAAGCGCCTCCTCGACACCGGCATCTCCCTCCAGCAGATCCGCGTCGCCGTCGACCAGCTCCGCAGCTCCGGCATCAACGACCTCGCGCAGACCACGCTCATGAGCGACGGCGCCTCCGTCTACCTGTGCACCTCCGACGAAGAGGTCATCGACCTCGTCAGCCAGGGCCAGGGCGTCTTCGGCATCGCTGTCGGCAAGGTCCTGCGCGAAGTCGAGAGCAACCTCGTGGATGTCGAGTTCTCGCCGTCCGAGGACCCGTCGGACGAGCTCGCCGCTCGCCGCGCCGCCCGCGCCGCCTCCTGAGCCAGCCGCGCAGCGGTCGCAGCCGCTCGGCGCCCTCCGCGTGAACGTCGACCTTCCGATGGTTCGGCGCAGGAACTTCACGAGAAGTGGCTGACGGTCTCGGGCCATTCACCCGTTCGCTCAAATTCCCGGTGCGCGACGCCCAATACGGCTTGGCCATGAATGGTGGAGGCGTTGAGCGGAAACACCTTCATCCCATTGAGGTCCGTCGGGTCGGTGATCGCAATCCCCGTGATCGCTTCGGGATCCTTTGTCGGGCCGAACGAGTACACCACGACGAGGTCGCTGACTAGGCGCCGCGTTCCGTAGACGATCATGGCCATGAGTCGCCCTCTCTGGCGCCTGCGTCAACGCCGACGTCCCCGCCGCCCGCAACGTGCTCGCGACACCCTCCAGCTTGGCCGGATCCAGATCGGCACCGGGAATGTTCTCCGGGATGATCAGACCCGACTGGCCGGTCGCGCCGTCATGCGGCGAAACGCTCACGACGAGCCCACCCCCTGACCGAAGCATGCAGCGGTCGAGAGGCTAATGCCGACGCCAAGGCAGCCGAGCGGCTTGTCCACATCAGCGCCGCCCGCCGCGCCGCCCGCGCCGCTTCCTAAGCCGAGCCGCCCAGCGCCCGCAGCCGTTCGGCGCCCTCCGCCAGCGCAC
>CAZPJC010000152.1:0-5944 GCA_964586645.1 uncultured Schumannella sp. | reverse complement strand
AACTAGCTCAGGGGTGACCTAGCTCGGTGGTGACCTAGAAGGCCGAGACCTCGGTCACCCAGGTGTCCCAGCTGGTGTCGGCGTCCTCGAGACCGTCGAACACGCGGGTCACGGCGTTCTGCAGAGCGTCGTGGTACTGGAAGTACTTCGGGCCCTTGAACGTCGCGACCGTGATGGCCTCGGCGCGGGAGGTGAGGATCTCACCGGTGGGGGCGTCGTTGAAGTACTCGTTCGTCGCCGCAGCGAGCTCGTCGCTGTCAAGCGCTTCGACCTGGCTCGGGAAGGTGCCCGCGTTGGCGAACGCCTTCATCTGGGTCTCGGGCGAGGTCAGCCAGGCAGCAAGCTTGCTCGCAGCCTCCACGTTGGCGCCGTTGGCCGGAACGGTCAGGTACGAACCGCCCCAGTTTCCGCCGCCGCCGGGGAACGCGTCAGCGATGTCCCAGCCCGTGGTGTCGGGGGCGTTGCCCGAGATGACACCGAGCATCCAGCCGGGGCAGAGCATCACGGCGAACTCGCCGCCGGCGAGGGAGGCGAACCAGTCCTCGCTCCACTGACCCGCGTAGGCCGCGATAGGAACGGCCTTCGAGGTCACAGCCTCGTACGCGGCCTGGATGTCCGGGTTCTCGGTCGCGACGATCGAGCCGTCGGTCTCCTCGTACGCGATGTCGAGCTGGTTCACGATGCCCTGGAGCACGGAGTTGGCCGAGTCGATGAACGGCTTGCCCGTGGCGGCCGTGTACTGGGCGCCGATGTCGAAGAAGTTGTCCCAGTCGCCATCGAACAGCGCTGCGACATCTTCGCGGTCAGTCGGCAGGCCGGCCGCAGCGAACAGGTCGCTGCGGTAGCAGATGCCCTGCGGGCCGATGTCGGTGCCGTACGCGATGAGGTTGCCCTCGGAGTCGGTCGCGGACGCTTCCTTCCAGTCGAGCCAGCGGCCCTGAAGGTCAGCCGGAACCGGCTCGAGGAGGTCGGCGTACTGCATCGCCTCGGTGAACCAGTCGATCTCGACGGCCTCGACGTCGGCGAGGCCCCCGCTGCCGAGCTTCTGGAAGTAGTTCGCTCGGGCGTCGTTCGACGTCGCGGCCTTGTTGTGCACGACCTCGATGCCGGTCTCGGCGGTGAACTCGGCGAGCAGCTCGTCGGTGTAGCCGAAGTCGTTGAACGTCGCGAGGGTGAGGCTCTCCGGATCCTCCGAAGCGGTCCCACCTCCTCCCGAGCATCCGGTCGCGACGAGGGCGAGGGTGGCCGCAGCGGCGATCGCCGCGGCCATGGTGCGTCGTGAAGTTCTCACAGTCACTCCTTTGTGTGTGGTGCAGATGGTAGGTGGCGCTGACCCCGTCATCTAGGTGAGCGCTCCCACGGAGTCTCGTGGGAGCCCTCTCACGGGATTGATGGACACACTAGGCACGGCGCTCGTCGACTGTCAAGCGCGGTTTGGGAGCGCTCCACCCGTTGTGAATCCCGCAGGCCGCCAGATCCCCGGAAAAGACGCGGGTGCGTCCGGGCTGGTGACGCGCGAGATGAGTCTCGTCCGCTACCGAGGGGTCGGGGCGCTCCCCTCGGCGCTCTCCTCGAGATCGGCGACGAGCCCGGGGCTCGCGTAGGCGCCGACGGTGTTCGCCGCGGCCTGGGCGTCCATCGCCAGCTCGTCGATCAGCTCGTCGGCCTCCGCCGCGGTCTGCGCGATGCGGTCGTCGTGCGCCTCCTGCACCGCCGACTTCTCGCGCAGCGGCTGCGCGCGCAGGAAGAACGAGAGCACGAAGGCGACCGCGACGACGGCCGTCGCCACCCAGAACACGGTCACCGTGGCGTTCGCGAACCCGTCGAGGAACGGCGCCGAGAGGGCCTGATCGGCCGAGTTCAGGAACGACGTGTCGCCGTCGAGCGACGTGCCGAGCGAACCCGATCCGGCGCCCGCCGCGGGGTCGAAGTTCGCGAGCACCTGGTCGACGACGCCGCCGCGGACGGTGTCGTCCGAGAGGTCGACGCCGGCCGACAGGTTCGCCGTGATCTGACCGACGATCGGGTCGTAGACGGCATCCATGATCCCGGCGTTCTGAGGCGCGGACGCCACGGCGGGGTCGAGGGCGCCGTCGAGCGCGGCCCGGATGAGGTCGGTCTTGCCGAACGCCGCCGCGATCGTGTCGGGCAGCCGGCTGAACAGCACCGAGAAGATCACCGCGACGCCCACGGTTCCGCCCATCTGACGGAAGAACGTCGACGCGGAGGTCGCCACGCCCATGTCGCGCGACCCGACCGAGTTCTGACTCGCCAGGGTGAGCGTCTGCATGAGCTGCCCCAAGCCGAGGCCGATGACCAGCATCCCGACCATGATGAGGATCACCGGGGTGTCGTAGTGGGCGATGAGCGCCAGGTAGGCGAACGAGGCCGTCAGCAGGCCCGTGCCGATGATCGGGAAGATCCGGTAGTTGCCGGTGCGCGAGATGATCTGGCCGCTCGCGATCGACGACACCATGAGGCCCACGACGAGCGGGATCATCAGCCAGCCCGCCTCGGTCGGCGTCGCGCCGTTCACCAGCTGCAGGTAGAGCGGCAGCGACATCATCGCGCCGAACATGCCGAAGCCGACGAGGATGCCGAGCACCGTCGCCATCGAGAACGTGCTGCTCGCGAACAGCTTCAGGGGCAGCAGCGCGTCGTCGCCCATCGCCCGCTCGACGAGGATGAACGCCGCGATGCCGACGACGCCGACGATGTAGCAGGCGAAGGCGGCGGGCGAATCCCAGCCCCACTCGCGGCCCTGCTCGGCGATCAGCAGCAGCGGCACGAGGCCGATCACGATCGTCGCGGCGCCCCACCAGTCGACCCGCACCTTGTCGCGCCGGTGGTGCGGCACGTGCAGGAAGGCGAGCACGAGCAGCAGCGCGCCGATGCCGATCGGCAGGTTGATGAAGAACACCCAGCGCCAGCCGTCGAGGAACAGCAGCTCCTGCTGGCCGGCGAACAGTCCGCCGATCAGCGGGCCGAGCACGCTCGAGACGCCGAAGACCGCGAGGAAGTAGCCCTGGTACTTCGCGCGCTCGCGCGGGGCGAGGATGTCGCCCATGATCGTCAGCGGCAGCGCCATGAGGCCGCCCGCGCCGAGGCCCTGTACGGCGCGGTAGGCCGCGAGCTCGTACATCGAGTTGGCCAGGCCGCACAGCAGCGAGCCGGCGAGGAACAGCACGATCGCGGCGATGAACAGCGGGCGACGGCCGAACAGGTCGCTGAGCTTCCCGTAGATCGGGGTGGTGATCGTCGACACGATCAGGAAGGCGGTCGTCGCCCAGGCCTGGAGGGCCTGCCCGCCGAGGTCGTCGGCGATCGTGCGCATCGACGTGCCGACGACGGTCTGGTTGAGCGACGACAGGAACATGGCGGCCATGAGGCCGACGATGATGAGGAGGATCTGCCGCTGCGTGAGCAACGGCGCGCCCGTGGGCGCGGCGGCATGACTGGACATGGGTCCTTCGTGGGCGTGAGACGGCTGCAAGAAATTTGCGGAGACTGCAAATTTACATCCGCAGCAAGACATTGGGCAACACGGCGGGCCCGTAAACTGTCGCGGTGACCGACGAACCCATGCTCCGCGTGCGGCACCGTGGTCCCACCCCGCAGCAGATCCGCACCCGGCGCATCGTCACCGTCGGGATCGTGGTGGTCGTGCTCGCCGCCATCGTCGGCGCCTTCTTCCTCTTCGCGCCGAAGGGCGGCGCCCCGGCGTCTCCCTCCGGCAGCCCGACGCCGAGCGAGACCCCGACGCCCACCCCCACCCCGACGCCCACCCCGACCTTCCCGCTCGACCAGTTCTCGATCGACGACCCCGCCAGCCCGTGGCTCGTGGTCAACAAGCAGCGGCAGCTCAACCCGCAGGACTACGCGCCGGCCGACCTCACGCCGCTCAACATCCCCGGCGACGGCCAGCTGCGTGCCGAAGCCGCGGCGCAGATGCAGGCCCTGCTCGCCGCGTACACGGCGGAGACGGGTCAGCAGATGCGATCGGTCTCCACCTACCGCAGCTACTCCCGTCAGGTCGACGTCTACAACGGCTGGGTCTCCCAGCTGGGGCAGGAGGCCGCGGACCTGACCAGCGCGCGCCCGGGCTTCAGCGAGCACCAGACCGGGTGGGCGATGGATCTCGGCGCCGTCCCCGCGCAGTGCGACCTCGACCAGTGCTTCGCGCAGACCTCGCAGGGCCAGTGGCTCGCCGCGCACTCGTGGGAGTACGGGTTCATCATCCGCTACCCCGACGGCTACACCCCGATCACGGGCTACGAGTACGAGCCGTGGCACGTGCGCTACGTGGGCGTCGCGCTCGCCACCGAGATGCACACCACGGGCGTGATGACGCTCGAGGAGATGTTCGGCCTGCCGGCCACCCCCACCTACTGAGTGCTGTCGCCCGCGGCTAGTCGCCGAGGGCGGCGTCGACGATCGTCTTCGCCTCGGCCTGCACCTCGGCGAGGTGCTCGGGCCCGCGGAACGACTCGGCGTAGATCTTGTACACGTCCTCGGTGCCCGAGGGCCGTGCCGCGAACCAGGCGTTCTCGGTGACGACCTTCACCCCGCCGATGGCGGCGCCGTTGCCGGGAGCCGCCGACAGCCGGTCGACGATCTTCTCGCCGGCGAGGGTGTCGGCATGGATGTCGGAGCCCGACAGCTTGCCCAGCCGGGCCTTCTGTGCCGGGGTGGCGGCGGCATCCACCCGCGCGTACGCGGGGTCGCCGAACTCGGCGGTCAGCTCGCGGTAGAGGTCCGACGGCGACTTCCCGGTGACCGCGCGGATCTCGGCCGCCAGCAAGGCGAGGATGATGCCGTCCTTGTCGGTCGTCCAGGTCGAGCCGTCCAGCTCGAGGAACGACGCCCCGGCGCTCTCCTCGCCGCCGAACACGACGGAGCCGTCGATGAGCCCCGGCACGAACCACTTGAACCCGACCGGCACCTCCCACAGCTTCCGGCCGAGCGAGCCGACGACGCGGTCGATGATCGACGACGAGACCAGGGTCTTGCCGATCGCGGCGTCGGGCGACCAGCCGTCGCGGTGCGTCGCGAGGTACTGGATGGCGACCGCGAGGTAGTGGTTGGGGTTCATCAGCCCGCCGTCGGGGGTGACGATGCCGTGGCGGTCGGCGTCGGCGTCGTTGCCGGTGAGGATGTCGAAGTCCGCCCGGCGTGCGACGACGGATGCCATCGCCGACGGCGACGACGGATCCATGCGGATCTTCTCGTCCCAGTCGAGCGTCATGAACCCCCACTGCGGATCGACGGACGGGTTCACGATGTCGAGCGGCAGGCCGTAGTGCGAGGCGATGAGCTTCCAGTACTCGACGCTCGCGCCGCCGAGCGGGTCGGCGCCCAGTCGCAGGCCCGAGGCCGCGATGGCGCCGAGGTTCAGCACCGAGGAGAGGTCCCGGACGTATTCGCCGCGGAAGTCGTAACCCTCGACGCGGGTGTCGGCGGAGCGCTTCACCTCGCGATTGCCGCCCGCGATGATCTCGTTCGCGCGCCCCGCGATCCAGCCGGTGGCATCCGAATCGGCCGGTCCGCCGTGCGGCGGGTTGTACTTGAAGCCGCCGTCGCGCGGCGGGTTGTGGCTCGGCGTGATCACCATGCCGTCGGCCTGGGCGCCGCCGACCGGCAGTCCGCGGTTGAAGCTGATGATGGCGCGCGACACGGCCGGCGTCGGCACGAAGCCGCCCTCGGCATCCACGAGCGCCGTCAAGCCGTTGGCGGCGAGCACCTCGAGGCAGGTCTGCTGCGCGGGCGCCGAGAGGGCGTGCGTGTCGGCGCCGACGAAGACCGGCCCCTGGATGTCCTGGGACGCCCGGTACTCGACGATCGCCTGGGTGGTCGCCGCGATGTGGGTGTCGGTGAAGGCGCCGTCGAGGCTCGAGCCGCGGTGCCCGCTCGTGCCGAACACGACGGGCTGGTCGGGCGCGGGCGG
>CAZPJC010000151.1:0-6008 GCA_964586645.1 uncultured Schumannella sp. | reverse complement strand
CGGTCGAGCACGAACGTGCCGAGCCAGAGGATCGCCAGCACGATCGGCACGACGATCGGCACGCCGACCACCTCGTTGCCGCCGATCGTCTCGCCGTTCAGCACCGTGCCGGCCTGGCCGCGGTTGCGGTTGAGCAGGTACACGGCGACCCCGCCGAGCACGACGATGGCACCGAGCTTGGCCCAGACCAGGGCGATCGTGCGGTTCGGCACTCCGGCCCTCGTGCGACGGGCGCGGTCCCAGAACGACGTGCCCGTGGAGACCAGCACGACGACCGCGAGGAGCACCCACCCGGCCCAGGCGGGCAGGTTGCTGTTCTGGATCGCGAGGATCTCCGGCACCTGGATGCGGATCGCGCCGCTGCTGCCGATGACGACGAGCTGCACGCCCTGCAGGCCCAGGAAGAGACCCAGGGTGACGACGAACGACGGGATCCCGACTTGCGCGACGAAGAACCCGATGAAGGTGCCGATGGCCAGGCCGATCGCGAAGGCGACGACGAGCGCCACGATCCAGTTGACCTGGAACCGCGACACCAGCACGACGAAGATGCCCATCGAGGCGCCCGCGGTCACACCGGCCGAGAGGTCGATCTCGCCGAGCAGGATGACGAAGACGAGCGCCATGCCGAGCATGACGAGCGTCGCGGCCTGGGTCATCAGGTTGGCGAAATTGCGTTCGGTGAGGAAGAACGGGCTGAGGATCGAGAACAGGATGCTGAGGACGATGAACCCGCCGACCGCGGGCAGCGCTCCCATCTCGCCGCCCCGGATCCGGGACCACCAGGCCTTGATCTGGTCGGTGAGGGTGCCCTCCTGGCCGCTGCCGATCATGTCGGTCGGAGCCATGACGTGGCCGGTCTCGGTGCCGTCGTGCTGGTAGCTCATGACGCCGCTCCTTCGAGGGTCTTCGCCCCGGTGATGTAGCCGACGACGTCGTCGCGGCTCGTCTTCGCCGTCTCCAGCTCGGCGACCATCTGGCCGAGGTAGAGCACGCTGATGTAGTCCGCGACCTCGAACACGTCGGCGAGGTTGTGGCTGATGATGATGACCGCGACGTTCTGCTCGGCCAGGCGCTTCACCAGGTTGAGCACCTGCTCGGTCTGGGCGACGCCGAGGGCGGCGGTGGGCTCGTCGAGGATGACGACGCGCGCCTTCTTCAGCACGGCGCGTGCGATCGCGACCGTCTGGCGCTGGCCACCGGAGAGCGACGAGACCTTCTGCCGCACCGACTTGACGGTGCGCACCGAGAGCGAGCGCAGGGTGTCCGACGCCTCCTTCTCCATCCGGCCCTCGTCGAAGGTGCCGAAACTGGTCTCCTCGCGGCCGAGGAACATGTTCTGCACGATGTCGAGGTTGTCGGCCAGAGCGAGGTCCTGGTAGACGACCTCGATCCCGAGGGCCGAGGCGATGCGCGGCGTGGTGAGGTGCACCTCGGTGCCCTCGAACCGCACGACGCCGGAGTCGTAGGGCTGCACTCCGGCGAGGCCCTTGATGAGGGTCGACTTGCCGGCGCCGTTGTCGCCGACGAGGGCGGTGACCTTGCCCGGGTAGGCCTTGAGGTTCACCCCCTTGAGCACGCTCACGGGGCCGAAACTCTTGACGACCCCTTCTAGCTCGATGATCGGCACGTCCATGCCCTGGTTCCTTTCGACGTCGTTGTCGCGCTCAGTCTGGCGCGACGTGTCCCCCAGGGGAAGGGTGATCCCCTCGGGAAGAGAAGAAGGGCTCCGGCCCGGCCTCGAGAAGCCGAACCGGAGCCCCGGGTACTTCAGTGGTGCGAGTGACTAGCTGATGCCGTACTCGGTGCACTTGGCGGCCACGTCGCCCGCGCACAGCTCGCCGGCGTCGGCGTCGCCGGCGTCGACGACATCCTTGACCTGCTCCGGGCGCACGTAGATCGGCGCGACGGCGATGTACGGCGTGCCGTCCTCGAGCTCCTGGTCGGCGCTCGGGGTCTCACCACCGAGCAGCGCGATCGCGGTCTCGATGGCCGCTTCGGCCTCGAGCTTGACCGGCTTGTAGACCGTGGCCCACTGCTTGCCCAGCAGGACGTTCTGCAGACCGGCGATCGACGCGTCCTGACCCGAGACCGGAACGACGAGGCCGTTCTTGTCGAGGATCGTGATGACGCCCGCGGCGTTGGTGTCGTTGGCAGCCCAGACGGCGTCGACCACGCCACCGAGCGAGGTCAGCGCCTGCTCGAAGTTGGTCGCCGACTTCTCGCCGTCCCAGACTCCCGGGGGCTCGGCGGCCGCGGTGATGCCGGCGGCCTCCATGACCTCGACGGCGCCTTCGCGGAACATCGCGGCGTTGCCGTCAGCGGCGTCGCCACCGATGTAGACGACCTTCGCGGTGGCCGGGTCCTTGCCGGCGGCCTCGAGCCCCTCGACGACGGCCTGGCCCTCGAGACGACCGACCTCGACGTTGTCGAACGACACGTAGTAGTCGGCGCCGTCGATGGGACGGTCGTAGGCGATGACCGGGATGCCCTCGGCCTTGGCCTTCTCGGCGACCGCGGCGCCCGCGCCGTTGTAGTCCACGAGAAGCATCACGCCGCAGCCCTGCGAGAGCTGCTGGTCGGCGATGGTGGCGTACTTGTTGGTGTCACCCTGCGCGTTCTGGATGTCGACCTCGAAGCCAGCGCCCTCGAGACCTTCCTGCAGGTACTTGCGGTCGAGCGTCTCCCAGCGCGGCGAGGACGCCGCATCCGGAAGGATCACGCAGGCGCGAGTCGCATTCGCCTCGCCACCGCCGTCCCCGCTCGCACAGCCGGCCAGCGCGATGGCCGAAAGACCGGCGATCGCGACGACGGAGATCAATGAAGCACGCTTCACGGTTCTCCCCTTCTTCATCGAAAGTGAGGTTGACCCCTCTTGGTACCCCGTCGTCTTCGGCGGGGCGTAGCCATGTTCGCCCGTATTGGCTTCAAGTTGTGAATCTAAACGGTAACGCTTCGATAACGTTCGAGCCCGAAACTTCCGCTGAGTGGCAGCGGAGCGGTCTTCCGCGTTCAGGAAGTGGAGCGAGACGGCGGGTCGAGGCGGTACAAGAAGAACGGGATCGCCGAGAGGAGGCAGCTCACAGCGGGCACCAGCGTGATGCCGATGAAGACGATGTTCTGCATCCCGGCCGTCACCTCGACGCCCTTCTCGTAGCCGGCGAGCACGACGACGATGCCGAACGCCATGACCGAGAACGCGCTCATCACCTTGGTCACGAAGGTCAGGGTCGCGAACGAGATCCCGTCGTTGCGCAGCCCGGTCGCCCGCTCGGCGTGGTCGACGGCGTCGGCGATCATCGTCGCCTGCGCGACCAGGAAGACGCCCAGCATCAGCCCGGTGACGAAGATCAGCCCGATCAGCACGAGCAGGTCCTGGAACCCGGCGAGGTACATCGCGACGTGGGTCGCGGCCGCGACGAGCGAGCTGAGGAGGATGAGGCTGCGACCGCTGAGCCGCTTCATGGCGAACGGCGTCGCGATCGAGGCGAGGATGATGCCGGCGATGATCGCCGCGCCGACCAGGGTGAAGTTGTCGGAGTTCCCGTAGGCGACGACGACGAACACGGCGCCGCCGGCCTGCACGATCGAGCGGCCGAAGCCGAGCACCGAGCCGAGCAGCACCAGCAGCAGCGGCTTGTTGCGGAACAGCGCGGCGAACAGTTTCCGGAAGGTCGTCTGCTCGCCCGTGCTCGCCCGCTCGCGCGGCACGAAGAACGCGAGCAGGAAGATCCCCATCCCGGCGACCGCGATCACCGCGATCGTGCGGGTCCAGCCCTCGGCCGTCGCCTCGGGACCGAAACTCAGGGCCGCGGCGAGGGCCGGCGCGCCGAGGGTGGAGAGGCCGACCGCGACGGCGCCGACCGCGCGGACGTTGCCGATCACCCGGGCGCGCCGATCCGGTTCGGGGAACGCCGACCCGATGAGGCCCCAGAGCGGCACGTCGCACGCGGCGTAGACGAGACCCCAGATCAGGTAGCAGACCGCGAAGTACCACAGCTGACCCGACTCCTCGATGTCGGGCACGGCGAAGATCAGCACCGTCAGCACCGCGACTGGGAGCGCCGAGAACAGGATGAACGGCCGGAACTTCCCCCAGCGGGTGCGGGTGAGGTCGACGAGGCTGCCGACGAACGGGTCGGCGAGGGCATCCACGATGCGGGCCGCGGTCAGCACCGCGGTGACGACCGCGATCGCCCCCGTGCTGAGCCCGACCATCTCGACCAGGTAGAACAGCAGGAACGTGCTGACCGTCGCGTAGACCAGGTTCTGGCCGAAGGCCGCGGTCACGATCGCCGAGTTCTGCGCGCGCGGGGAGGGGATGCGGGGCGTGCGGCCCGACGTCGTCGTGGAGGGTGTCATCGGGTCTCCAGGTGGATCGTGAGGATCTCGAACGGGCCGAGCTCGAGGTGGCCGAGGTCGGCGGGATGCTGCGGTCGCTCGAGCAGGTCGGTGACCGTCGCGCGGGTGTGCGCCGCGGTCGTGCGCAGCGCCGTCGTCGTGGCGCGACCGAGGCTCTCGTACATCCGCACCACCACCCCGTCGCCGCTCTCGGCCGGCTTGATGGTCTCGATGATGACACCCGGGTCGCTCGTCGTCGCGAACGCCGGGAACGACACCCCGGGCTCGACCCGAAGCGGGTTGTTGAGCCGGTACCCGTCGCGGATCACGCCGGTGAGGTCGCCGGCGGGGAACGGCCGGAACGCGTAGGTCAGCGTGTGCACGCCCCGGTCGGCGGTCTTGTCGGGGAACGTCGGCGCGCGGAGCAGGTTGAGGCTCAGCAGCCCGGACTTCGCCCGGTGCCCGTACTTCGAGTCGTTCAGAACCGCGAAACCCCCGTCGACGGTTTCGGTCGCGATCCATTTGTGGGCGCAGATCTCGAACTGCGCGCTCTCGACGGCGTCCGCCTCGGTCGTCGGCCGGGAGATGTGGCCGAACTGGATCTCGCTCTTCGACGTCGCTCCGTACCGCGTCGGCCGGAACTCGGCACGGAGCATCCTGTGCCGCTCGCGCCAGTCGATCGTGGTCTCGACCCGCACCAGCTCGGATCCGGCCTCGACGATCACCCGCTGCTCGACGCTCGAGCGACCGAAGCGGAACACCTGGGTGCGCACGGCGGTGGGCCCGTCGATCGCGCTCGTCGCCGAGACCGCGCGCAGGAGGCGCGGCCGGCGCTTCAGATAACCCTGCCCGATGTCCCAGGCGTCCCACGGCCAGGAGTACGGGTCCCGGTGAAGGGCCAGCCGGTTGAGCCCGTCGGCGGCGTGCTCGGTCCCGGCCGCGTCCAGGCACGAGACGACCTCGCCGCCCGCCCCGAACCGCAGGGTCAGGATGCCGTTGCCGAGTTCGTCGGCGGTCGCGCGCAGCTCGGGGGCCGGGGCGGCGGGCTCGAGGGCGTTCGCCGCATACGGCTCGACCCGCGCCCGGAACCACGCGTCGCCCACCCGCAGGTGCTCGTCGCGGGCGACCCCGGTGAGGTTGAGCGCACCCGGCCCCTCGCCCGCGCGGGGGAGCTGGGCGACGAGCGGGGCGGCGTAGGCATCCAGCTCCCCGCTCACCCGCGTGAGCTCGGCGACCGCCTCGGCGCTCACCCGCGCGATCGACGAGCCGGGCAGGATGTCGTGGAAGTGGTGCAGCAGCACGTCGCGCCAGTGCGGCGCGAGGTCGTCACGCGACGGGCGGCCGGTCAGCGCGGCGAGCGCCTCGGCCTCGTGCAGCTTCCGCTCGGCGATGCGATTGTGCTTCTTGATCAGGGCATTCGTCGTGTACGTGCCCTGATGGGCCTCGAGGTACAGCTCGCCGGTGAACCGGTGGGTCACGTCGAGGGTCTCGAGCTTGCGGAAGAAGTCGGCGGCCCGCGAGTACTCGACGCGGGGCAGCCCGCGCAGGTCGTGCTCGCGGCTCGTGACCTCGAGGTGGATCTCGCCCGGGCCGCCGCCGCCGTCGCCCGAGCCGTAGACGAGCAGGGCCGCGCCGAGGTCCCGCTCCGGGTAGCGCTTCAGCCCGAG
>CAZPJC010000150.1:0-6017 GCA_964586645.1 uncultured Schumannella sp. | reverse complement strand
CTCGAGATCGACGCCGACCTCACCTGGGAGCTGCTCGAGGGCCTCGTGCTGCTCGGCGAGGCCGGCGAGACCGAGATCGCCGCGCAGCTCGCGAAGGACAACACCGCGAACGGCCAGCAGTCGGCCGCCCGGGCCCGCGCGACCGGCGACAAGGCCGCGGCGCTCGAGCAGGCGCTCACCGACGCCTCGCTGTCGAACATCGTGCTGCGCTCGTCGGGACTGGGATTCCAGCACTCCAACGATCCGTCGGACCTCCAGCCGCTCATCGACCGGTACTTCGGGGCCCTCGAAGACACCTGGAAGAGCCGTCCGTTCACGATCGCGGAGTACGTCGCGATCTGGTTCTATCCGGGCGCGCTCGCGAGCCAGGAGCTGGTGGATGCGACGCGGGCCTGGCTCGACACGCACCCCGACATCCCGGCCCTGCGCCGCCTGGTGGTCGAGAACCTCGCGGGAGTCGAGCGCGCCCTCCGCGCGCAGCAGCGCGACCGATCCGAGTGATCCCACACCGTCGAGTGCATACCCCCGGGGGTATCTGCTAGCCTGGGTGCATGACCTCCAGGCGCGTCCTCATCGTCGGCGGCGTCGCGGGCGGGATGTCGGCCGCGACACGGCTGCGCCGCCTGCTCGAAGACGCCGACATCGTCGTGTTCGAGCGCGGCGGCCACGTCTCGTTCGCGAACTGCGGCCTGCCGTACTACCTCGGCGGCGTGATCGACGACCGCTCCCGTCTCCTGCTGCAGACCCCGGCGTCGCTGCGCTCGCGCTTCGAGCTAGACGTCCGAGTGCGCCACGAGGTCGTCGCGATCGACCGAGCGGCCCGCACCGTGCGCGTGCGCGACCTCGCGACCGGCATCGAGTCCGATGAGCACTACGACGCCCTCGTGCTCTCCCCCGGCGCCAACCCGGTGCGGCCCGACGTCCCGGGCGCCGACCGGATGCTCACCCTCCGGGACATCGGCGACGTCGACGCGGCGATGGCAGCCCTGATGCGGGCGCCGCAGTCGGCCCTCGTGATCGGCGGCGGATTCATCGGGCTCGAGATGACCGAGAACCTCATCCGGCGAGGCATCCCGGTGACGCTCGTCGATCGCAACCTGCAGGTGCTCACCCAGCTCGACCCCGAGATGGCCGAACTCGTGGCCGAGCGACTCCGCTCAGCCGGCGTCGATCTGCGCCTCGGTACCGAGGTGGTGAACCTGGGACCGTCGACGGCGACCCTCGCCGGCGGCGACACCCTCCCCGCCGAGATCGTCATCGCCGCGGTCGGCGTGCGCCCCGAGACGACCCTCGCCGTGGGCGCCGGGCTCGAGCTCGGACCTCGCGGCGGTATCCGGGTCGACGATCAACTGCGCACGAGCGACCCCGCGATCTACGCCATCGGCGATGCCGTCGAAAAGGTCGACGCGCTCAGCGGCGAACAGCGCCTCGTGCCGCTCGCCGGACTCGCGAACCGGCACGGCCGCCTCGTCGCCGACGTCATCGCCGGGATGCCCGTCGTCGTCCGCGAGGCTCTCGGCACCGCCGTCGTCGGCGTGCTCGACGTCACGATCGCCGTGACCGGATGGAACGAGAAGCAACTGCGCGCCGCCGGCCGCGACATCCGGGTCATCCACACTCACCCGGCGTCGCACGCCGGCTACTACCCCGGCGCGCAGTCGATGGCGCTCAAACTGCTCGTGGATGCCCGCACCGACGAGATCCTCGGCGCCCAGGGCGTCGGCGGCGACGGGGTCGACAAGCGCATCGACGTGATCGCTACGGCGATGGCGGGGCGGCTCACGGCATCCGACCTGGCGGACCTGGAGCTCGCGTACGCGCCTCAGTACTCGTCGGCGAAGGACCCCGTCAACATGCTCGGCTACGTCGCGCTCAATGCCCGTGAGGGCCTCACCCCGTCGATCCAGTGGCACCAACTCGCCGCGGAACTCGAGGCGGGCGCGACGCTCATCGACGTGCGCACGGCGGGCGAGTACCGCGGAGGGGCCATCCCGGGCTCGCTCAACATCCCGCTCGACGACATCCGCGACCGCATCGCCGAGATCCCCACCGGTCGGCTGATCGTGCATTGCCAGGTCGGCCAGCGCGGGCACAGCGCGGTGCGCCTGCTCACCCAGCTCGGTCGCCAGGCGGTCAACCTCGACGGCGGCTACCTCACCTGGCGGGCCGGGACGACGGCGGCGGCGCGGCTCGTCGCCGCATGACGCGCGAAGCGACGGCGCGACCCGTCGTCGGGCAGTACGTCGACGGCATCGACATCCCCGTCGTCGACGAACGCGTCATGCGGGCGGGCGCCGGCATCCTCTTCGTCCTCGGCTTCGCCGCGTACCTGACCGCGCTGCTCACCGGGTTCCTCGTGCCGCTGCGCGGGTTCGGGATGCTGTTCGTCGTCGATCTGTTCGTGCGGCTGTTCGTCGGCTCGCGCGTCGCGCCGAGCCTCTACCTCGGGAAGCTCGCGGTGCGCGGGCAGAGCCCGGAGTGGGTGGGTGCGTCGCAGAAGACCTTCGCATGGTCGCTCGGGCTCGGCGGGGCGCTGCTCGCGTGCTTCGCGATGGGCTGGCTCGGCTGGACTGCCGTCGCCCTGACCCTGTGCGGGGCCTGCCTGACTCTGCTGTTCCTGGAGAGCGCGTTCGGCATCTGCGTCGGCTGCGCCCTCCAGCGCCGCTTGGGCCGCACACCCCCGCAACTGTGCCCCGGCGGAAGCTGCACGACCCCGCCGTCGTCCTGACCGGCGGGGTCGTGCAGCGTTCCGGCTCAGCCGACGATGTCGAGTCCCGTCGCCTTCGCGGCATCCTCCACTCCGCCGCCGTTCTGCAGCGACGTGAACCCCAGCGCGGACATCCGATCGATGGCCGCCGCCGCGCGATTGCCCGACCGGCAGTAGACGACGTAGGCGAGATCGCGATCGAGGCCACCGACGACCGCGTCGAAATCGCCGGCCTGCACGTCGATGTTGATCGCCCCTTCGAGATGCCCCGACGCGAACTCGCCCGGCGTGCGCACGTCCAGGATGACCGTCTCGGCATCGATGACGACTGACGGCGCCGACGGCGCGGGCGCACACCCGGCGGCGACGAGCGTGAGCGACGCCGCGACGCCGAGGGCGCTCACGAGGCGCGCGACGCGGGACCGGCGCGGGTCGCTCACGCGGCCGCTCCCGTCTCGATCGGGAATCCGGCCTGGTACCACCGGGTGATGCCGCCTTCGACGTCGACGGCGTCGAGGCCGGCGTCGCGGAGGAATGCGGTCGCTCGCGCGCTCCGCCCGCCGGAGAGGCACATCACGTAGACCGTCCGGTCGCTCGGCACCTCCGCAATACGGCCGGGCAAGGTCGAGAGCGGGATGTTCGTCGCCCCGCTGACGCGGGCGTCCGCATACTCGTCCGGCTCGCGCACGTCGATGATGGTCGCGTCCGCGCCGAGTGCGGCCAGGTCGGCCGCGGTGATGGTGGTCATGCTGCTCCTTGTGCAGTCGCCGCAGCGCCGGAACTGCCGACCTGCGGGGTGGCGTCGAGCGCCCGGATGGCTTCGACGAGTTTCTCGAGAGCCGGCGCGGGGAGCGCACCGGCCTGGGCGAACACCGGGACCCCGCCCCGGAAGGCCATCAGGGTGGGGATCGCCTGGATGCGTGCCGCGGCCGCGAGGTCGCGTTCGGCCTCGGTGTCGACTTTCGCGAAGACGATGTCGGGATGCGTTTCGGAGGCCCGCTCGAAGATCGGAGCGAATGCGCGGCAGGGACCGCACCACGCGGCCCAGAAGTCCACGAGGACGATGTCGTTGTGGCGAACGGTGCTCTCGAAGTCGGTGGCGGTGAGCGCGATGGTGGCCATGACGCCATGCTACCAGATACCCCAGGGGGTATAATTGTCTTGGCTCGATACGATTGTCACGCCCCGCCGAAACCGAAGGATGTCATGGACCTCGACCCGACAGGACTCAAGCCGGTGCTCAACCGTCTGCGCCGCGCGCAGGGACAGTTGAGCGCGGTCATCCGAATGATCGAAGAAGGCAAGGACTGCACGAGCGTCGTGACCCAGCTCGCGGCGGCCTCGAGCGCGCTCGACCGGGCGGGGTTCGCGATCATCGCCGACACTCTCGAGAAGTGCGCCAAGCAGGACGAGCCCGAACTCGACCGCGCCCAGCTGGAGAAGCTCTTCCTCTCCCTCGCCTGACCGATCGCGAGTTGCTCAGCATACCCCCCGGGGTATACTGGTCTTCGCCAACGACGATCGGAGACGACCATGTGTTCAGCCGTGACCTGCCGCACCTGCGGAAAGACGACCTGGGCGGGCTGCGGGCAGCACGTCGATCAGGTGATGCGCAAGGTGCCCGCCTCGCAGCGCTGCCCCGGGCACCCGAAGGCCGAGCGCACCGGATTCCTCGCCCGGCTGTTCGGGCGCTGACTCAGGGAACCACGACGAGCTTGCCCGGATGCTTCGCCGCGCGAAGATCGTCGATCGCCTGCGCGGTCTCGGCGAGCGGGTAGGTGCGGGTGAGCGGGGAACGCAGCTCGCCCGACTCCAGCGACCGCCGCAGCTCGTCGAGACTCTCCGCTTTGGTCGACGCCATCAGCGTGACGATGCGGATGCCGCGCACGAACAGCGCCCGGAACGAGCGGCCCAGCGGCCCGAGCACCGCGCCGCCGTTCTCATCCCCGCCGAGCACGAGCACCCCGCCCGCGTGCATGACCCGTCGCCACGACCTCAACGGCCGTCCGCCGGCGAAGTCGAACACGGCGGTGAACCGCCGCTCCCCCGCCGTGACGTCGGTCGTCGCGTAGTCGATCACCTCGGTTGCTCCGAGGCGCAGCACGAACTCGGCCTTGCCCGCGGAGCAGATCGCCGTGACGTGGGCACCGCGGGCGCGCGCGAGTTGCACGAGCATCGAGCCGACGCCTCCGCCGGCACCCGACACCGCGACCTGCTTCCCGGCGATGTCGCCCGCGGCGGCGAGCGCCTGGAGGGCCGTGTACCCGGCCATCGTGATCGCCCCGGCTTCCTCGAACGACGTGTTCGCCGGCTTCGGCTCGAGCCGCTCGACCTTCGCGAGGGCGAGTTCGGCGAAAGTGCCTTCGCCCGTGCCGAACACCTCGTCGCCGACCGCGAACCGCGTGACGCCCGGCCCGACGGCCTCGACGATCCCGGCGAGATCGGCTCCGAGCGACGGGTCGCGCGGCTTCGGGAACCCCAGTGCGAGCTTCACGAGCGACGGCCGCCCGGTCATCAGGTGCCACTCCGCCATGTTGACGCCCGCGGCCTTCACGCGGACGAGCACCTCGCCCTCGGCGGGCGTGGGCGCGTCGACATCCTCAACCGACAGCACGTCGGTGTCGCCGTACTCGCGTCGCAGAACTGCTCTCATTTCGTTTCCTCCGGTTCATAGGTGAAGACGTCGTCGAGGCCGACCCCGAAGACGCGGGCGATCTGGAACGCCATCTCGAGCGACGGCGAGTACCTGCCCTGCTCGATCGCGATGACGGTCTGGCGGGTGACGCCGATCCGCTCGGCGAGGTCGGCCTGCGTCATCTCGCCAGCGGCGAACCGCAGGGCACGGATGCCGTTGGTCACCCGGGTGGGCTTGACCACGTCAGAACCCCCGGCGGTACAGGCCGAGGCGGGTCATCGTGCCCAGCAGTGCGCTGAGCACGAAGGCGAGGTAGATCTCGTTCGCGATCCAGAAGTGGTCGACCCCGAGCCAGGCGAGCACGAGCGCGCCGAGCGCGCCGATGACGACGATCGAGTTGCCGACGCGTTCGCCGGCGTGCTCGATCTCCTTGTCGCGCACGTCGGGCTTTCCCCGGTTGTCGCGGTCGGCCCGGGTCGCGATCGCGAGCACGATCCCGCCGAGGATGCCGACGACGATGGCGCCGCCGATCGTCGCGAGCATCGGCACGACGTACTCGGTCTGCTCGATCGGCCGGCCGCCGGCCTGCGTGAACAGCACGATCAAGTACGTGGCGTAGCCGGCGACGGCGATGACCCCGAACAGCCAGGTGTTCTTCTCGGTGTACGACATGTG
>CAZPJC010000149.1:1733-6058 GCA_964586645.1 uncultured Schumannella sp. | reverse complement strand
TCGGGCAGCACGAGCGTCACGACGACGCCCTCCTTGCCCGCGCGGGCGGTGCGGCCCGAGCGGTGCAGGTACGCCTTGTGCTCGGCCGGCGGGTCGATGTGCACGACCAGTTCGATGTCATCGACGTGCACGCCGCGCGCCGCGATGTCGGTCGCGACGAGCACGCGGGTCTCGCCCGAGGCGAACTCGGCGAGGTTGCGGTCGCGCTGCCCCTGCGACAGGTTGCCGTGCAGGTCGGCGGCCGGGATGCCGGCGGCCGTGAGGTCGCGCGCCCAGCGCTTGGCGACGTGCTTCGTGCGGGTGAACATGATGCGCCGTCCGGTGCCCGAGGCGAGGGCCACGACGAGGTCCTTCTTCGCCGCGGCGTCGGAAGCGGCGAACACGACGTGCTCCATCACGCCCTGCGGGACTCCCGGGTCCTCGACGCCGTGGCTGACCGGCTGCGAGAGGAAGCGGTTGGCGATCTTGTCGACGCCGTTGTCGAGCGTCGCGCTGAACAGCATCCGCTGCCCGTCGCCCGGCGTGGCCGACATGATGCGCGTGACGCCCGGCAGGAAGCCGAGGTCGGCCATGTGGTCGGCCTCGTCGAGCACGGTGATCTCGATCGCGTCGAGGAAGACGTGCTTCTGCTTCATCAGGTCCTCGAGGCGCCCCGGGCAGGCGACGACGATGTCGACGCCGGACTTGAGGGCCGCGACCTGCTTCTGCTGCGAAACACCGCCGAAGATCGTGGTCGTGGTGAGACCGTAGGCCTCGGCGAGCGGCTGGATGGTCGCGGCGATCTGCGTCGCGAGCTCCCGGGTCGGCGCGAGCACGAGGCCGAGCGGGCGGTTCGGGCGGCGCGGCCCGCCGGCGAGGCGGGTGCCGAGCCGGGCGACCATCGGGATGCCGAAGGCCAGGGTCTTGCCGGAGCCGGTGCGGCCGCGGCCGAGCACGTCGCGCCCGGCGAGGGTGTCGGGGAGGGTCGCGACCTGGATCGGGAAGGCCGAGGTCTTGCCCTGAGCGGTCAGGACCTCGACGAGCGGGAAGGGCACGCCGAGCGTGCCGAAGGTGGTGTCCATGGTGGGTACTTTCTGCGACCACGCGCGGCGAGTTCATGGGAACAGGCGCGCGCGCGATCGATGGGGAGTGGCGAAGGTGGGAATGCCCACATCCGTTCGCCGTAAGAGAGTCATCGACCGCGGCTGGAGGCCACGGGAGAGGAAGCGTTCTACGACGCAGAGATCACGAGAATCGCGTCTCAGTGGTCCCAGCCTAGCAGAGGCGCTCTCCCGAGGCGCCGCAGAGTCACTCCAACTGGGGTCGGGTGCCGGATCGTCGCCCGTCAGTAACCTTCTGGCTACCACCGATGGGGCTGGCCGCACCCGTGATTCCGCGACCCGACCCGGAGGTGTCCCGTGACCGACCCGTACCGCATCCTGCTCGTCGACCGAGACCTGGACGCGCTCGCGCGCCTCAAGGCCGAGCTCGAACTCGCCACCGGGGGTCAGGTGCTCGTGACCGACCCGCACTATCTGCGGGCGACCGTCGAGCGGCTGCGACCCGACGTCGTGCTCGCCGACGCCGTCAACATGGAGCTCATCCCCGCGATCCGCGACGAGAGTCCCGGGATCCCCGTCGTCATCACCACGGCCGCCGCGACGCTCGACGACGCCGTGCGGGCGGTGCGCCTCGGCGCGACCGAGTTCCTGCCCGAGGTGCCGCCGGCCGCGGTGCTCGCGCCGCGCCTCCTCGAGCTCGCGAGCGCGTTTCGCGCGCAGGCCGGAGGGGGGCGGCGCCGGCAGAACGTGCTCGCCATCGGCGCGCATCCCGACGACGTCGAGGCCGGGGTCGGCGGGATCCTCGCCGCCCACCGCGCGGTCGGCGACTCGCTGACGATCCTGACGCTCTCGAAGGGGCGCCGGGAGGGCGGCGTCGAGGTCGCCTGGGCGGAGGGCTCCGCCGCCGCCGCGGTCATCGGGGCGCGGCTCATCCTCGAGGACCGCCTCGACGAGGGCTTCGCGAGCCTGCTCGCCGTGATCACGACGATCGTCGAGCAGGTCGAGCCGACGATCGTCTACACGCACAGCAGGAACGACCGGCGACAGGACCATCGTCTCATGCACGAAGCGGCGGTGACGGCGTGCGAAGAGGTGGCGACCGTCGCGTGCTACCACGGCACGACGGGCACGATCGAGTTCGCCCCCACGCGCTTCGTGCCGGTCGACGGGTTCACCGACACCAAGCTGCAGATGCTCGCGTGCTTCGCGACGCGAGGGGAACGCCCCGAATACCTCGCCCCGGATTTCGCGCTCGCGACGGCCCGCTACTGGTCGCAGTACGGTCAGGGGTCGTTCTGCGAGCCGCTGGAGATCATCCGGGAGTCGCTCCTCAGCCCGGTCGCTCCGGCGCTCGTCCCCACGGCCGTCCACGCGCAGGACACGGGCGCGCTGAGCATCCCGGCCTGAGCCGGCCGCGCCGCCTCAGGCCGCGGTCGTCCCGCTCTTCCGCCGGCGGTTCCACCGCACGATGACCACGATCGCGGCCGAGATCAGCCCCGCGGCGATGAGCCACGGCAGCAGCACCCCGAGGGCGACGAGCAGGCCCGAGAAGAAGGCCACGAACGCCCCCCAGCCCGCCTGCAGTCCGCTCAGGAAGTCCATGGGCTCCTGCACCGGCGCCTCCGCCTCGGAGCGGAGGTAGAGGGAGAGCGTCGACAGCGCGACCTGGTCCGCGACCGAGCGCTGCTGCGCCTCGAGGTCCTCGAGGGTCGCCTGGTGCTCGGCGATCGTCGTCTCGAGCGTGATGAGGTCCTCGATCGTGGCGGCCTGGCCGAACATCCCGTTGAGGCGGTCGATGATGCCGCGCTGGGTCGCGATGCGCGAGTCGAGGTCGGCCACGACCTGCGTGACGTCGCTCGTGCTCGTCGAGATCTCGTCGGCGCGGCCCAGCTCGGCGAGGTCGTCGAGCACCTGCTGGAGCTTGTCGGCCGGGATGCGGAGGGTGAGCGACGCGCTGCCGGCGTCGCCGTTCGAGGGCGCGTACTCGGTGCGGGCGTCGACTCGTCCGCCGGCGGCCTCGACCAGCCGCACGGCGTCGGCGGATGCGGCGATCGGGTCGTCGGCGGTGACCGTCATCGAGCCGGTGACGATGACATCCCGCTCCTGCTCGGGAGCGGAGACGTCGCCATCGGACGCCGCGTCGCCGCCCGACTGATCGACGAACTCGGGCCCCACCGGGGCGCTGACCCCCTCATCGCGCGCGGAGCCGCCGCTCGCGCTGCACCCGGCGAGCAGGAGGGTCGCGGCCAGGAGTGCGCCGCCGAGAACCGTGGACGTGCGAGTGATCCGCCTCATGATCCACACGCTAGGCATCCGCGCCGCCGACCACCACACAACGTTCATCACGATTCGGACGTCAGGACGTCACGATTCCGTCACGGAGTACGCCTCGTCGCGCGGAGTGTCAAGACTCTTCGGTTCCCAGCTCGGATGCCTACCGTCGCAGCTACCCGCAACGGGCAGCTCTCACGAGGAGGAACTGATCATGGGAATCATGGACACCGCCAAGGACGCCGCCGACGCCACCGGCAAGAAGATCGGCGAGGTCGTCGACGACACGAAGGAGCGCGTCTCCGACAAGGTCGACGAGATGCAGGCCGACGCCGAGGTGAAGAAGGCCGAGGCCGAGCGCGACGCCGTGCACGCCAAGAACGAGCACAAGGAGAACCTCCGCCAGGAGTGATCTTCGCCCTAACATGACGGGATGGGGTGGCTCCGCAGTCTGCTGCGACGGCCGCCCCTTCTGCATGTCGCGGGGGATGCCGGCGACGGCCCGCCGGTCGTGCTGCTGCACGGCATCGCCTCGTCGTCGGTGACGTTCGAGTACGTCGTCCCGCTCGTCGTCCCGCGGCACCGCGCGATCTCGATCGACCTGCTCGGCTTCGGCGCCTCGCCCGCCCCGGCGGATGCCGGCTACACGCTCGAGGAGCACGTCGCGGCCCTGCACCGCACCGTGCGCCGCCTCGGTCTGCGGCGGTTCGTGCTGGTCGGGCATTCGATGGGCGCCCTCATCGCGACCCGCTACGCCGCCACCTACCGCCGCCGCGTGACCCGGCTGGTGCTCGTCAGCCCGCCCGTCTATCTCGCTCCCACGGAGATGGGCACGCCGTTCGATCGTGCGGCGATGGGCGGCTACTTCCGGGTCTACGAGTTCCTGCGCGCCAACAAGGAGTTCACGATCCGCGCGGCGGCGGGGCTCGCCCGGCTCTCGCCGATCAAGAACCTGCTGGATGTCTCCGAGACCAACTGGCGCGCCTTCGTGCTGTCGCTCGAGAAGTCGATCGA
>CAZPJC010000149.1:0-1633 GCA_964586645.1 uncultured Schumannella sp. | reverse complement strand
CGCGATGGGTCGCCCAGGCCGTGAGATACCGGGTCAGGGCGGCGCGCAGGGTCGCGAAGATCTCGGTCACGAGCGCCCCCATCTCCGGGTCGGAGGTCGACTCGCCCCAGAGCTGGATGAGCAGACGAGTGTCCAGGATGTCGTCGACCATTCCGCCGAGCAGCATCTGCAGGGTCGATACCGGATCGGCGATCGCGTCGCCCGCCATCCCGTCGAGGTCGCCGAGGCGTCGTCCGAGAACCTGTCGCCCGACCGCGAGGGCGATCTGCTGCTTGCTCTCGAAGTGCAGGTAGATCGCGCCCGCGGAGAGCCCGGATGCGGCGATGATGTCGGCCATCGAGGTGCGCTGGAAGCCCTTCTCGGCGAAACAGGAGAGCGCGGCCGCGGTGATCTGCTCGCGGCGCGATTCGCGGTGCGCCTCCGTGACCTTGGGCATCTTGACTCCATTCTCGTTGAGGATTATAAAGAACGAGCATTCGTTTTTGATCGAGGGAGCCGCCATGTCATCCACCGCAGCCCACCCCGTCGCGCCGCACTCGCCCTGGCCGCGCGCGTTCGGCCTCGGCGTCGCGCTCGCCGCGGTCGTGGCCGTCGTCGTGCTGGCCTTCTCCTGGCCCGGCGTCACCTCCGAGCCGAAGGACCTCCCGCTCGCGGTCGCGGGGCCCGACGCGCAGGTCGCCCAGCTCGAGGCCGCACTCGACGAACACGCGACGGGGCTGTTCGATGTCACGGTCGTCGGCGATCGAGACGCCGCGGTCGCCGCGATCGAGTCCCGCGCGGCCTACGGGGCCATCGTGATCGGGCAGGAGCCCGAGGTGCTCACCTCGTCCGCAGCGTCCCCGATCGTCGCGCAGCAGCTCGGCGGATTCGCGAGCACGCTCCAGGCGCAGACGCAGGCCGCCGTCGACGCCCAGGTCCCGGCGGGCGTCACGCCGCCGGTCGTCACCGTCGCCGTGACCGACGTCGTCCCCCTCGTCGACGCCGACCCGCGCGGCAGCGGACTCGTCGCCGCGGCCTTCCCGCTCGTGCTCGGCGGGATGATCGGCGGCATCGCGATCACGGTCGCCCTCGTCGGCGCGCTCCGCCGGCTCGTCGCGCTCGGCCTGTACGCCGTGGTCGGCGGCCTCGTGCTCGCCGCGATCCTGCAGGGCTGGTTCGGTGTGCTGCAGGGGTCGTTCGCGCTCAACGCGGCCGTGTTCGCCGCGGCGCTGCTCGCGATCGGCGCGCCGATCGTGGGGTTCGCGGCGCTCGTCGGGCGGGCCGGCATCGCGCTCGGACCGGTACTCTTCCTGCTCATCGCGAATCCGATCTCGGCCGCGACGCAGCCCGTCGAGTTCCTGCCCGCGCCGTGGGGTGCGATCGGCCAGTGGTTCCCGCCCGGAGCCGGGGCGACCCTCGTCCGCGACGCCTCCTACTTCCCGGCGGCCGAGACGACGTTCCCGTGGCTCGTGCTCGCCGGCTGGGCGGCGGCCGGCATCCTGCTCGCCCTCGTCGGCCACTTCCGCGCGACCGGCGGCGCGACCGCGGAGGCGCTCGAGGACGCCGAGCCGGCCGTCGCCTAGGAGGGCTGGATCGGCACCGGCTCCGTGTCGGGGATGGGGCTCGCGTCCCGTCCGCGCAGGTCGGGCAGCGC
>CAZPJC010000148.1:0-6065 GCA_964586645.1 uncultured Schumannella sp. | reverse complement strand
GACATCGACCGCGCTCTCGACGAGCTGTTCGACCCCGCGTACGCGGAAGAGGCGGATCCCGATTTCTTCTCCTGATCTGACCACGACGACGGCGGCGGCCCTTCCGAGGGTCGCCGCCCGTCGGCGTTCCCGCGACTCGCAGCCCCTGTGGTGGCGCATCGTCGGAGGCGCGCTCATCCCCGTCGCGATCTTCGTGGTGTGGTGGACGATCACGGCGCTCGGGGTCGTGCCCGCCTACCGGCTGCCGTCGCCGTTGCAGGTTCTCAACTCGGTGAACAACCTGCCGATCAACCACGACCTCCCGCTCGACATCCTGCTGTCGACCCAGCGGGTCGTCTTCGGCTTCGCGATCGGCGCGTCGATCGGGCTGGTGCTCGGCGCCCTCGTCGGCCTCTCGAGGCTCGCGAACGTGCTGCTCGGACCGCTGCTGAGCGCGCTGCGGGCGGTGCCGTCCCTCGCCTGGGCGCCGCTCATCCTGCTGTACATGGGCATCTTCGAGCCGCCGAAGATCACGATCGTCGCGATCGGCGCCTTCTTTCCGATCTTCACGGCGCTCTCCGGAGCCCTGAGGCATGTCGACCCCCAGCTGATCGAGATGGGTCGCGCCTATGGTCTCGGCCCGATGCGTGTCCTGACCACCGTGCGGCTGCCCGCGGTCATCCCGACGATCGTCAGCGGCCTGCGGCTGTCACTGGCGCAGGCCTGGCTCTTCCTCGTCGCGGCCGAACTCCTCAACGCGACTCTCGGTCTCGGTTCGCTGCTCACCGACTCGAACGCCAACGGACGCGTCGACATCATGTTCCTCGTGATCATCCTGCTCGCGGTGCTGGGTCGTCTGACGGACGCGATCGTCGGACTGTTCGAGTGGCTGCTGCTCAAGCGCTGGGGCTGACGCGCTAGACTGGTCCCGCAACAGACCACCTTTAAGTCCGTCCGGAGAGACGGGGAAGGAGGTCAGGATGACTGCACGCCCCGTGCTGCAGCAGGCTGACATCACGCGTGCGCTCACCCGCATCGCGCACGAGATCCTCGAGTCGAACCACGGTTCCTCGGATCTGGTGCTTCTCGGCATCCCGACCCGCGGCGTGCTGCTCGCCGAGCGTATCGCCGGCATCCTCGAGCGGCTCGAGCCGGGAACCGGCCGGGTCGGCGCTCTCGACGTGACGATGTACCGCGACGACCTGCGCACGCAGCCGACGCGGAGTCCGCAGCCCACCCGCATCCCGGAGGGCGGGATCGACGGCAAGACCGTCGTGCTGGTCGACGACGTGCTCTACTCGGGCCGCACGATCCGGGCCGCCCTCGACGCGCTGAGCGCTCACGGCCGGCCGCGCGCCGTGCGGCTCGCGGTGCTCGTCGACCGGGGCCACCGGGAGCTGCCGATCCGGGCGGACTTCGTCGGCAAGAACCTGCCGACCTCGGTCGCCGAGCGCATCAACGTGCGGCTCGTCGAGACCGACGGCGACGACGGCGTCGAGATCGTGGGGGGCGAGTGATGCGACATCTGCTGAGCACCCGCGACCTGTCGAAGGACGACGCGATCGGCATCCTCGACGTCGCCGAGGACATGGCCGACGTCGCCCGCCGGGCGGTGCCGAAGCTGCCGACGCTCCAGGGCCGCACGGTCGCGAACCTGTTCTTCGAGGACTCCACCCGCACGCGGCTCTCGTTCGAGTCCGCCGCGAAGCGCCTCTCGGCCGACGTCATGACGCTGAGCGCCAAGGGCTCGAGCGTCGCGAAGGGCGAAGGGCTCAAGGACACCGCGCAGACGATCGCCGCGATGGGGGTGGATGCCGTCGTGCTGCGGCATCCCGCGTCGGGGGCTGCGCGCACCCTCGCCGACGGCGGCTGGATCGACGCGGCGGTGATCAACGCGGGCGACGGCACGCACGAGCACCCCACGCAGGGCCTTCTCGACGCGTACACGATGCGCAAGGCCCGGCACGGCGACGCCTCCCGGGGGAAGGACCTCGACGGGCTGACGGTCACGATCGTCGGGGACATCCTGCACTCCCGCGTCGCGCGGTCGAACCTGTGGCTGCTGTCGACGCTCGGCGCCGAGGTCACCCTCGTCGCGCCCGCCACGCTGTTGCCCACGGGGGTGCGCACCTGGCCGGCGACGGTGCGGCACGACCTCGACGAGGCGCTGGGGGAGAGCCCGGATGTCGTGATGATGCTGCGGATCCAGGCCGAGCGCATGAACGCGGCGTTCTTCCCGAACGAGCGGGAGTACTCCCGGGAGTGGGGGCTCGACGACGCCCGGTTCGCCCGGCTCGCCCCGGATACGATGGTGATGCACCCCGGACCGATGATCCGCGGGCTCGAGATCTCTGCAGCGGCTGCCGACTCGGCCCGCTCCCTCGTCCTCGATCAGGTCACCAACGGGGTCTCGATCCGAATGGCGGTTCTGTACCTCGTGTTGACCGGAGCGGCCGCATGAATCTCCTGATCACGGGAGCGACGCTCCCCGACGGCACGCGCACCGACCTCGCGATCGCCGACGGCGCCTTCGTCGAGTCGGCCCGGTCTGGTGCGACCGTGATCGACGCCGACGGACTGCAGGCGCTGCCGGGTCTCGTCGACCTGCACACCCATCTGCGCGAGCCGGGCTTCGAGCAGAGCGAGACGGTGCTCACCGGGTCCCGGGCCGCGGCCGCCGGGGGGTTCACGGCGGTGTTCGCGATGGCCAACACGAGCCCCGTGCAGGACACCGCGGGCGTCGTCGAGCAAGTCGCCTCGCTCGGCGAGCAGCACGGCTACGTGACGGTGCGGCCGATCGGCGCCGTGACGATCGGTCTCGCGGGCGAACGGCTCTCGGAGATCGGGGCGATGGCCCGTTCCCGGGCGGCGGTCCGCGTGTTCTCCGACGACGGCAAGTGCGTGCACGACGCCCTGCTCATGCGCCGGGCGCTCGAATACGTCGCGACGTTCGACGGCGTCGTCGCCCAGCACGCGCAGGAGCCCCGGCTCACCGAGGGCGCCCAGATGAACGAAGGGGCACTGGCCTCCGAACTCGGCCTCGCCGGCTGGCCGGCGGTCGCCGAGGAGGCGATCATCGCGCGCGACGTGCTTCTCGCCGAGGCTGTCGGCGCCCGGCTGCACGTCTGCCACGTCTCGACGGCCGGCAGCGTCGAGGTCGTCCGCTGGGCGAAGGCGCGCGGCATCCGGGTGACCGCCGAGGTGACGCCGCACCACCTGCTGCTCACCGAGGACCTCGCCACCGGGTACGACGCCCGGTACAAGGTCAACCCGCCGCTGCGCCGCGACGAGGATGTCGCCGCCCTCCGCGCCGCGCTGGCCGACGGCACGATCGACATCGTCGCGACCGACCACGCCCCGCACCCGGTCGAGTCGAAGGAGGCGGCCTGGGCCGAGGCCTCCTTCGGCATGGTCGGGCTCGAGAGCGCGCTCAGCGTCGTGCAGGCCGCGATGGTCGACACCGGCCTGCTCGGCTGGAGCGATGTCGCGCGGGTGCTCTCGGCGAAGCCCGCCGACATCGGCCGGCTCGCCGGCTACGACGCTCCGTTCACGGTCGGCTCCCCGGCGCATCTGACCCTGGTCGATCCGACCACTCGCCGCACGTTCGCGCTCGAGCACCTGCACGGCCGCAGCGTCAACTCGCCTTACCTCGGGCTCGATCTGCCCGGACGCGTCGTCACGACCGTGCATCGCGGCATCCCCACCGTCCTCGACGGGACACTGCAGGAGGTCACCCGTGGATAGGCTCGCGCCCACTCTCGTCATCGCCGGCATCCTCGTGCTGGTCTTCACGGGCCTCGCACTCGGCTGGCGCGCCCGCCGTCGCCGCCAGGCCGCGCTGCCCGCCCTCGCGACGCCGCCCGCCACCCTCGGCACCCCGCTCGCGGTCGAGGACGGCTTCTACGTCGCGACCACCGGCGCCGAGTCGCCGACCGACCGGATCGCGGTCCGCGGGCTCGGCTTCCGCGCGCGCGCCGGCATCGCCGTGCACCCCGAGGGGATCGTCCTCAGCATCGCCGGACAGCCGGATGCCTTCGTCCCGGCCGCTGCGATCGAGGGGGTCGGCCGGGCCACCTGGACGATCGACCGGGTCGTCGACCGGGACGGGCTCGTCTTCGTCCGCTGGACGCTCGGCGACGTCCTCGTCGACACCAACCTGCGCGTGGGCGACCCGGATGCCCTGGTCGCGGCGCTCACCACTCTCGTTCCCCAGAAGGAGGCCGCATGACGGACCCCGCTGTGCTCGTCCTCGAGGACGGCACCCGCTACGAGGGCAGGGCCTACGGCGCCCGCGGCCGCACGCTCGGCGAAGCCGTCTTCGCGACCGGGATGACCGGCTACCAGGAGACGCTCACCGACCCGTCGTACGCGGGACAGATCGTCGTGCAGACGGCGCCGCACATCGGCAACAC
Organism: uncultured Schumannella sp.; assembly: GCA_964586645.1. Classification (GTDB taxonomy): domain Bacteria; phylum Actinomycetota; class Actinomycetes; order Actinomycetales; family Microbacteriaceae; genus Pseudolysinimonas_A. Next base: position 1,674 of record CAZPJC010000148.1, on the reverse strand, counting down.
CGGCATGAACGACGAGGACCCGGAGTCCCGCCGGATCTGGGTCGCCGGCTACGTCGTGCGCGACCCCTCGCGGGTCGTCAGCAACTTCCGCGCGACGCGGTCGCTCGACGACGAGCTGAGCGCCACCGGCATCGTCGGCATCTCCGGCATCGACACCCGGGCGATCACCCGCCGCCTGCGCGACTCGGGCGCGATGCGCGCGGGCGTCTTCTCGGGGCCGGATGCCGCCCTCACCGCCGACGAGCAGCTCGCGATCGTGCGCGCCGCCCCGGAGATGACCGGGCTCAACCTCTCCGCCGAGGTCTCGGTCACCGAGCCCGTGGTGACGCCGGCGATCGGGGAGAAGCTGGGCAACCTGGCGATCCTCGACCTCGGCATCAAGCAGTCGACGGTCGACAACCTCGCCGCGCGCGGCTTCGAGGTGCACGTGCTGCCGCAGGACGTCACTCTCGAGCAGGTGCTCGCGATCGAGCCGGTGGCGGCGTTCTACAGCAACGGCCCCGGCGACCCCGAGGCCTCCGACGCCCATGTCGCGCTGCTGCGCGAACTGCTGGACCGCGAGCTGCCGTTCTTCGGCATCTGCTTCGGCAACCAGCTGCTCGGGCGCGCGCTCGGCTTCGGCACGTACAAGCTGCCGTTCGGCCACCGCGGCATCAACCAGCCGGTGCTCGACAAGACGACCGGCAAGGTCGAGATCACGGCCCACAACCACGGCTTCGCGGTCGACGCCCCGCTCGACGGGCCGGTCGAGAGTCCGAACGGCTACGGCCGGGTCGAAGTCAGCCACGTCGGGCTCAACGACCAGGTGGTCGAGGGGCTGCGGGCGCTCGACATCCCGGCCTTCTCGGTGCAGTACCACCCCGAGGCGGCGGCCGGTCCGCACGACGCCAACTACCTGTTCGACAGATTCCGCGACATGGTCCTCGCGACCCGGGAAGCGAAGTAAGTGCCTAAGCGTCAAGACATCCAGAGCGTTCTGGTCATCGGATCGGGCCCGATCGTCATCGGCCAGGCGGCCGAGTTCGACTACTCGGGAACGCAGGCCTGCCGCGTGCTGCGCGAGGAGGGCGTGCGCGTCATCCTGGTGAACCCGAACCCGGCGACGATCATGACCGACCCCGACTTCGCGGATGCCACCTACATCGAGCCGATCACCTCCGAGGCGCTCGAGGCGATCATCAAACATGAGAAGCCGGATGCCATCCTCCCGACCCTCGGCGGGCAGACGGCGCTCAACGCGGCGATCAAGCTCGACGAGGAGGGGATCCTCGCGAAGTACGGCGTCGAACTGATCGGTGCGAAGGTCGAGGCGATCAAGAAGGGCGAGGACCGCCAGCTCTTCAAGGAGCTCGTCCTCGAGTCCGGCGCCGACGTCGCCCGCAGCCACATCGTGCACACGATCGGCGAGGCGGTCGACGCCGCCGACGACCTCGGCTACCCGCTCGTCGTGCGCCCCTCGTTCACGATGGGCGGGCTCGGCTCGGGCTTCGCGTACGACCGCGAGGAACTGCTGCGCATGGTCGGGGACGGCCTGCACCAGTCGCCGACCACCGAGGTGCTCCTCGAGGAGTCGATCCTCGGCTGGAAGGAGTACGAGCTCGAGCTGATGCGCGACACCTCCGACAACACGGTCGTCGTCTGCTCGATCGAGAACGTCGACCCGGTCGGCGTGCA
>CAZPJC010000147.1:0-6083 GCA_964586645.1 uncultured Schumannella sp. | reverse complement strand
CCGTTGCGGGACTGGTCGACGAGGATGCCGCTGCAGTCGTCGGCGGCGCAGACCTTCATCCGGTCCTGCTGGCCGTAGCGCACGACCTCGGCGAGCGCGAGCGCGCCTTCCGCGCGCATGCGGTCGGCGAGGGGGGCGTCGGGGGAGGTCGCGTGGAAGTGCCAGTCGAATCTGTCGTGCCGCACGAGGTGGGGGAGGGCGCCGACATCCCGGAACCAGGCGTTGATCGCGGCGACCTGGTCGTCGGGCGGGAGCGACCAGAGCGCCCGCACCTCGTCGCGCACGGCGAGCACCTCGGCGAGTTCGGCGTCGTCGCGGTCGAACCGTCCGGTGAACCCGTGCCGGTCGAGGAGTTCGGTGAGCATCTCCGGCGTCGCCATCTCGTCCGACCCCGTGCGCGAGGCCGTCGGATGCGTGTTCGCGAGGTCGACGTAGAACGCGAGATTCGTCTCCGTGTCAGGGGTGAAATGCAATTTGAACCTTACGTCGCCTGGCGAGTACCGTCAGGATCGTAACGCACCACACTCCTGACAGGGCGAGAAGATGAGACGCACGAGCATCACCACCGGACTCCTCATCGGCGTGCTCGCCTCGCTCGCCTTCGGCACCTCGGGCGCTCTCGCGAAGCCGCTCATGGAGGCGGGCTGGAGCCCGGCCGCCGCCGTGACCGCGCGCGCCGGGGTCGCCGGCATCCTGCTGCTGCCCTTCGCGATCCGCGCCCTGCACGGCAGGTGGGATGTCGTGTGGCGGGCCCGCTGGCGCATCCTCGGCATGGCGCTGATCGGGGTCGCCGGCACGCAGCTGGTGTACTTCGCCGCTCTGCAGCGCATCCCCGTGTCGTCGGCGCTCCTCATCGAGTACCTCGCACCGCTGCTGCTCGTCGCCTGGGTCGCCGTCGCGACGCGGCGGTTCCCCGGCCCGGTCGTGATCGTCGGAGCCGTGATCGCGGTCGGAGGTCTGCTGCTGATCATCGGTCCCGTGGGCGGCGGAGATCCTCTCGGCTACGTATTCGCGGCCGTCGCCGCGGTCGGCTGCGCCCTCTACTACGTCATCGCCGCCCGCCCCGCGCAGGGGCTGCCACCGGTCGCGCTGGCCGCGTTCGGGCTGCTCATCGGCAGCCTGTCCCTCGGCCTCGTCGGGCTCACCGGCCTCGTGCCCTTCGACGCCGTGCTGACCGATGTCGACCTCAGCGGCATCGCGACCCCGTGGTGGGCGCCGCTGCTGCTGCTCGCCGCGACGACCGCCGTCGGCTACGCGACGAGCATCGCGGCGTCGCAACTGCTCGGTTCCCGGCTCATGTCGTTCGTCGGCATGCTCGAGGTCGTCTTCGCGTGCGTGTTCGCCTGGATCACGCTCGGCGAGGCGCTGACCCCGTGGCAGCTCTTCGGCGGCGCGCTGATCCTCGCCGGCATCGCGTGCGTGCGCGCCGAGAAGGCAGTGGATGCCCCCCTCGAGGCGGTTCCCGTACCGGAGCCCGCGCCGACCCGGAGTTGAATGGAGCGGTGAGCATCCGCATCTCCGACGACCCCGCCGAACTGGATCGCGAGCGCATCCTCCGCTGGATCACCGAGGAGTCCTACTGGGCCGCCGGCCGGGCGGCCGAGAAGCAGGATGCCGCGATCGCCGGATCCTGGAACTTCGGGGCGTACGACGAGGCCACGGGGGAGCAGCTCGGGTTCGCGCGGCTCGTCACCGACCGCGCGACGTTCGCCTGGCTCTGCGACGTGTACGTCGACGAGGCCGCCCGCGGGCGCAGCGTCGGCAAGCAGCTGATGGCGGCGATCGTCGCGGCGGTCGACGAGCTCGGCATCCCGCGGGTGCTGCTCGCCACCGCCGACGCGCACGGGCTCTACGCGCAGTACGGCTACGCGCCGCTCGCGGAACCGCACAAGTGGATGGCGCGGATCGTGCCGCCGCCCGCATGAGCGGGCCGAGAGAGAGGTTCCTGCTGCCGGCGCTCGTGCTCGCCACGACGACGACGGCGATCTCGGGCAGCCTCGGCGCCCCGCTCGTGCCGGAGGTCGCGGTCACCGAAGGCGTCTCGATCACCGACGCGCAGTGGACCCTGACCGCCGCCCTGCTCGCCGGGGCGATCGCGGTGCCGATCCTCGGCCGGCTCGGCAACCACCGGTACCGGCGTCCGGTGCTCATCGCGGCGATCGGTGCGGCGGTGCTCGGCACGCTCATCGCCGCGCTCCCGCTCGGCTTCGCCGGCATCATCGTCGGCCGCGTCCTGCAGGGCATGTCGCTCGGGGCGACGCCCGTCGCGATCGGGCTCGCGCGCAACGTGCTGCCCGCCGCGAAGCAGGCATCCGCGCTCTCGCTGCTCTCGGTCTCGGTCGTCGTCGGCGCGGGCCTCGGCTATCCGATCGCCGCGTTCTTCGCGACGGCCTGGGGGCTCCCCGCCGCCTACTGGTTCGGCTTCGTCGTCAGCATCCTCACCCTCGTCGCGGTGGTGCTCGTCGTGCCGGGCGCGCGCGACGCCGGACCCGAGCCGCGGGTCGACTGGCCCGGCGCCGTCGTGCTCTCGATCGGCAGCTCGGCGCTGCTGCTCGCGGTGACGCAGGGCGAGCAATGGGGGTGGGCGGCGGTGCCGGTGCTCGCCGTCGCCGTCGTCGCGCTCGGGCTGTGGGGGCGCAGGTCGCTGCGCATCCCGAACCCGCTCGTCGATCTGCGGCTCGCGGTGCGCGCGGGGGTGCTCGCCCCGAACCTCATCGCCCTGCTCGCCGGCATCGGCGTCTACATGCTGCTGTCGCTCGTCGTGCTCATCGTGCAGGCGCCGGTCGCCGACGGCGGGCTGGCCCAGACGCCGTTCGTCGCCGGGCTGCTCATGGTGCCGTACTCGATCACGGCGTTCCTCGGCAGCCGGGTCAACGTGCTGCTCGTGCGACGCGTCCCGCACGAGATGCTGCTGCCGATCGGCTGCGGGTTCTACGCGGCCGCGCTCGTGCTCGTCGCCGTCGCGCACACCGAGGTGTGGACCCTCGTCGCCGCGATGCTGCTCGCGGGGCTCGGCAGCGGCAGCACGTTCGCCGCGATGCCGGGGCTCGTGTTCCGGCACGCGGCCCCGCTCGAGAGCGGCAGCGCGATGTCGACCAACCAGTTGCTGCGCAGCTTCGGCTTCTCGGCGGGCAGCGCGGCGACGGCGGCGATCCTCTCGCTGTTCATCTCGGCCGGGGAGACGCATCCCGACCCGGCCGGCTTCACGGTGACGGCGCTGGCGGCGGCGGGCCTGCTTCTCGTCGGGCTCGTCGTGAGCCTCGTGCTCGGCCTGCGCGAGGTGCGCGCCGGGCGGTCGACCGAGGGCGACGAGGGCCCCGAGGATCCGACGGCGCTCGAACTCTGAGTTCTCAGCGCTTCTGGAACTTGCAAGAGGACCGTGGGCTCATGGATCAGCCCACCGCAGAGGGAGCGCTGAAGCTCCTGGAACGCCTCGTCGGAGACTGGGACGTCGAGTCCACCTGGCCCGACGGCTCGCTCGGCCCCGCCCACGGCCGCACGAGCATCGCCTGGCACGACTCGCGCGCGCACCTCGTCGTCACCTCGACCGTCGACCTGCCCGAGGTCCCCGACTCGACGAGCCTCATCGGCTGCGACGGCGCGAGCGGCGCGTACGTGCAGCTCTACACCGACGAGCGCGGGGTCGCCCGCATCTACCGGATGAGCATCGACGAGCACGAGTGGATGCTGTGGCGCGACGGCATCCCGTTCGGTCAGCGGTTCGTCGCCCACGTCTCCGACGACGGCGACACGATGACCGGCGGCTGGGAGATCGAGGAGCAGGGCGTGTTCAAGCCCGACTTCGCGATGGTCTACCGCCGCCGCCGATAGCCTGGCGGGATGCGCAGGCTGATCTCGTCCGGGTCCACTTTCGAGTCGCAGATCGGGTACTCGCGTGCCGTGGTCTCCGGCGACTGGGTGTTCGTCTCCGGCACCACCGGATACGACTACTCGACGATGACGATCTCCGACGACGTCGAGCAGCAGACGCGTCAGGCGCTGAAGAACATCGGCGCGGCCCTGGCCGACGCGGGGGCATCCTTCGCCGACGTCGTGCGCGTGCACTACCTGCTGCCGAACATCGACGACTTCGAGAAGACCTGGCCCGCGCTGCAGGAGGTCTTCGGCGAGGTGCGTCCCGCTGCGACTGCGTTCGAGGCGAAGCTCTCCAGCGCGGAGATGAAGATCGAGATCGAGGTCACCGCGCACCTCGGGCAGGCGTGAGCGTGGCCAAGGTCCGCCCCGAGCGCTTCATCTCCGTCGACGTCGAGACCGCCGGCCCGACGCCCGGCGACTACGCGATGATCTCGATCGGCGCGTGCCCGGTCGACGAGCCCGAGCGCGGCTTCTACGTCGAGCTCAAGCCCGATCGGGATGCCGTGGTCGAGTCCGCCCTCGAGGTGAGCGGCCTGAAGATGGAGACCCTCGCGGTCGAGGGCACCGACCCCGCTGAGGCGATGCGCGAGTTCGCGCAGTGGATCCGCGACGTCGTGCCGCCGCAGACCCACCGCCCGGTCTTCGTCGGCTTCAACGCCGTCTTCGACTGGATGTTCGTCAACGAGTACTTCGTGCGCTACGGCATCGAGAACCCGTTCGGGCACGGAGGCCTTGACATCAAGTCGTACTACGTCGGCATGATGGGCTCGACCTGGGAGCAGACGAGCATGCGGCACCTCTCGCCGAAGTACCTCGCAGGCCGCCCGCTGTCCCACAATGCTCTCGGTGACGCCCGGGATCAGGCCGAGCTGTTCCGCCGGATCTCCGAGGACGCCGCCGCCCTCCGCACCGCGAGCACGCAAGCCGCCGAAGCATCCTGACCCTTCTCAGCAAGGAGCCCCCGTGACCGAGCCCGCCGAAGATCTGCAGCGCATCATCGAGTCCGCGAGGCGGCTCGGCGTCGAACTCGACGAGGCCGACACGGTCGCCTGGCTCGCCGCGATCGCCGCGCAGGGCGACGACGACGTCTCGGTGGATGTCGCGAGCGGCACGTTCGGCCACCGGGTCGCGATGCTCGACTTCAGCCCCCGTGACCTCGCCCGCTTCCGCAGGATCGGCGAGATCGTCGAACTCACCGGGGACCCCGCGGTCAGCGAGGGCGCCCTCGCGCTCTCCGGCTCGGCGGCGCAGTCGAAGATCCAGAGCTTCCCGGGTGACGCCGACTTCTTCCAGCGCTTCAACATCCGCGCCGCGACGCGCGAGGAGGCGTGCGCGCTGCTCGCCAGGTTCCTCAAGGAGAAGGTGCAGGCGTTCACCCGCGGCGCGACCTACCAGTTCCTCGAGGCGAAGCTCGGCAGCACGAAGGCGGGCGCCCCGATCACCTGGAAGCTTGCCGACATCGAGGCCGGCGTCATCCAGACCGTCGACGGGCCGGTCACCTGGGAGGACGCCGCCCTCGACCCGGGCTGGGTGAAGGCCGACTGGGTCGTCACCGATCCCGAACGCGGGAAGCTCTCGAACGCGAGCAACGTGATCGACGTCACCTGGGAGGCGCCGGACGGAACGATCGTCTCGCTCGACGGCTACCTCGACACCTACTTCCAAGAGGTCTACCTGGATGCCGAGGACGTGCCGACCTTCGCGAAGGTCGTCGCGCACGTGAGCGACGACGCCCTCGACGACTACGTCGAGCAGCTCGAGGGGGAGGTGCGCAAGTACCTCACGAAGCACCTCAACTACGGCAAGGCCGCGAAGCGCATGTACAACGTCTTCCGCCTGTCGGGCCGGCACCACGACGCCGCCTTCGTGCGGGAGCTGTTCGACGAGCCCACCACGATCCTCTACCAGGTGTGGTCGCTCATCGTGACGCTCGACAACGCGACCCAGCCGGGCAGCGCCATCCCGATCGACGACGTGCGCGCGCAGTCCGACGCTCTCGTGCTCGAGGTGGTGAAGTCGCTCGAAGGCGACGAAGAGACCGAGATCGTGCAGGCGCTGCAGCACCTCAGCCGCACGCTCGAATCGCAGGCGACGGGCGAGGAGCGCACGGCCGAGGTCGAGGGCGCGCAGGCCCAGGTGGTCAACCTGGTGAACACGTTCTTCCGCGACAAGCTCACCGCGATGCCGACCATCAAGGAGTACATCGA
>CAZPJC010000146.1:0-6134 GCA_964586645.1 uncultured Schumannella sp. | reverse complement strand
TCGCCCTGCGGCGGCACGTCGACGCGGTGCTGCAGTCGGAGATCGACCGGGCCCGGGCACGGGGCGGCGACGACGCGCACGAGGCGGTGCTGCGGCACTTCGCCGGAGTGCTGCTGCACGGGCCGTCGGTGCGCGCGCGGGAACTCGCCGCCGACGGGCGACTCGGGGATTTCGAAGCGGCCCTGGACACCCTCTTCGGCATCGCGCCTGAGGCTGCCGCGGCTGACGCGCGGGACGCGACCGCCTGATCGACCAGGCGTCAGGCGCGTGGCGGAGACCCGAGACCCGTGACGAAGGCATCCATCGCCTGCGCGCCGATCTCGTGACCCGACGCGCCCGGCACGCCCCTCGACCAGCGTTCGCGGAAGTCGAGGATCGAAGTCATCCAGGCGGCGAACACCGCCGACGCCTCGACGCGCGGCTGGAGGGACTCGTCCGGAGCGCCCGAGATCTCGCGGAAGCGCACCGTGAGCTCGTCCTGCGCGGCGACCCAGCGATGCAGGATGTGCCCGGCGATCTCGGGGCTGCCCGAACCGATGAACTCGAGGAACGGCGGGAGCACGACGATGTCCTCGACGCGCCGGTCGTTGTCGAAGCCCTCGGCGGCCAACCCGTCCAGCGCGCGGCGCAGGGCGACGTCGAGAGGCTCATCCCGCCCCCGCTCGCCGAGCAGCCGCACGAAGGCGGTGAGCCACGCGTCGTGATACGCGAGCAGCACGGCGGCCTTCGACTCGAAGTGCAGGTAGATCGTGCGGATCGCCACGTCGGCCGCCCGGGCGATGTCGTCCATCGACGTCGCGTCATATCCCCGCGCGACGAACAGCGTGTGCGCGGCCGCGATGATCTTCGCGTGCGTCGCCGCCTTGCGCTCGTTGCGTGCCGTCGTCACCCGGACGAATCTACCGGCGGCCTCCGCTCAGCCGTGCTGCTCGATCCACGTCCACTCGGCGTCGTCGATGCGCAGCGCCGCGTCCCGCGTCGGCAGGACGCCGGCCGCGAGGAGGGCATCCTGGGAGGCCATGTCGAGCGGTTGGCGGAGCTGCGACTTCAGGTGGGTCTTCGCCTCGAACGACAGGCGCGGCCACCACTCCTTGATCTCCACGCTCCTCAGCGTAGGAGGCCGGCGCGACCGCTCACCCGGTCTCGGGCTCGAGCATGAAGATCGAGCGCTCGCCCGACCGGGCGAAGAACTCGTCGTAGGCCGGCCAGATCGCCACCAGCTTCGGCCACACGCGAGCGACCTCCTCGCCGGTGGCGGCCCGCGCGACCCGATGCTCGATCACACCTGCGGCACGGATCTCGACGCGGGGATGCGCCCGCACGTTCATCGGCCAGGGGTTCGGGCGTTCACCCGAAGGCCGCACGTTGCAGACCACGAGCGCGTTCCCCTCTCTCACGTAGAACAAGGGGACCGACCGGGCACGTCCCGAACGTCGCCCGAGCGTCGTGAGCAGGAGCACGCGCCGGTCGCCTCCCGCACCTGCTCGACCCCGCGTCAGTGCGAGAAGCCAGCGGTGGAGCGGCGAGACGACGTGCCCGATGATCCAGACTCCGACGCGCGAGGCGCCGAGCCGGGTGAACGGATCGGCGCGGCGGGGCCGGCCCGGGTCGGGTGCGGTCACGACGCCGATCCTCGTGCGCACCGGTCGGCACCGGCAGGGTCGCAGGTCCCACAGCTCCGCTCGCGACATGTCGGCACACTCGGCGGCCTAGGGCTTCTCGGCAGTGTCGCCCGCCTCGGTCGCACCGTCGGCATCCCGCTTCGTGTAGGCGGTGATCCACTCGCCCACGTCGCCCGGGCGAGTGGTCGGTTCGTGAGCCCACTTCGACGCCCATAATTTGAGCAGCCGCGTGATGTCGAGCACGATGTCGACCCGGGTTTCAACCGGCAGCACAGCGAGCAGGCCGCGGGCCGACCGGGCCGCCACAAGGTGGTCGTTTGCCCCGGGCGACTCAAGCACGCTCGCGCGTGCCGACAAATCGCGGCCGCGCGAGACCCACTCCTTGTCCTGGACTGCGGTGTCCATTCCGGTGAGCATGTAGACGACGCCCGCGTCGAGCCAGACGTTGTAGTCGCTCACCCACTGCTCGCGCTTCGCCCGCTCTTCACGCCGTTGCGACGCCCGGGCGGTCGTGACCGTCAGCACGATCGCGATGATGGCGATGGCCGTGCTCGCGGCGGTACCGACGACGGAGACGATGAATCCCGCGATGTCGAACCATGACGGATCGGTGGACACAGTCGAAGGTGCGGGCGTCGGCATGCCGCGAGGCTAGCGGCATCGGCCCGCGAACGGCACCGGCGCCCTGCCCGAAAGCCAGAAGCCGCTCTCGCTGATCGAGAGCGGCTTCTGATCTGATGCTTCTTCTGAGGCCGACCCTCCGAGGTACGCGGAACAACGGTTGTCTACCTGTTTCAGGAGCGCTGCGAACCGTCACCGGCGATAACGACGCTGAAGAGTCCGCGCGAGTGAGCATCGATCGCGAGTTGTACTCGGTCGCGCGCGCGAACCTTCGCAAGGACCCGAGTCATGTGCGATTTCACGGTCGCCTCGCTCAGGTGAAGTTCTGCAGCAATCTCTGGGTTGGTCAGGCCGCGCGCCGCGAGTTCGAACACCCGCTGTTCTCTCGCAGAGAGGTCACGCTCCCGCGCAAACTCGGCGAACGTCACGCCCTCGGGCTCAGCGCTCTCAACTCGCGCCCGACGGAACCGAGAGCGAAGCGCAGCACCCAAAACGGGCGGAGCGATAAGGGCCACCGCCGAGAGAACGATGCTCTGCGAGTTGATTAGCAATGCATCCGGTAGGGGCACCTGTCCATAGGCTTCGGTGTCGGGATTGCCGAGGTACATGAACATCGTCTGGCTCACCGAACGCGCTGTGAAGGCAAGCCACGTGAAAATGCCTGCCGCAAGGGACACGATCATCGTGATCCTGTGCCCGAAGAAGGCTGCTGAGAACAGAACCAGAGGCGCCCCCGCCCACATCTCTAGCGGGGCAGTGCGCCCGCCGAACCCGAAAGCCAGGAGCGTTAAGGTCTCTAGCGCGAGGGCGGAAAACGCCAGAGCAGGGCGTACGCGATGGAGGGCAATCGACGTCCCTCCGAAAAGGAGCGCGATCACAGGCACCGTGCCGCCGCCCTGGTCGGAAACGGGTCGCACGAGGACCACGAAGAACGTTACCGCGACCGCGACTTCAATCACGAGCAGCCAATACTTCTTCAAGATCCTGATCATGTTCGCCACGCTAGTGAAGGCGACACTCCGACTCGACTGTCCAAGCGAAATCGAGACTGTAGTGAGCAGGATTCATCCGATGGTCTGATCACGCTCCTAGTCCTCTCGGTGCAGAGACTGACCTCCACGGTTGTTCCGGCCAGTGTCGCGGCATGGCATCGCGGCCCGATCGATGTCTTTGATGCGGGAAGGTCGGTTCCACAGATCCCAGCGATGTCAGGCTTGCGTAGTCGACACGTAGTCAGAAAAGCAGCCGAAGCAACCTCGCGGCCACCTGCCGAACCGACCTCCGCGTGCGACCAGGCACTTTGACGGGCCCACGTGCCTGAGCCCAGCGACCGCAAGGCGATATACCCAAAGGCGTCGGACGTCGGGGATACCTTCACACCGTGGACAGGATCCGACCCGAGCTCGAGGCGCCCCTCCGAGAACTTCAGTATGCGCTCGACGATGATGAGGGCTTGAGCGTCCTGCCAGCGTCCGCGATCAAGTCGCACGGAGCGTTCTTCGGCCGACTCCTTCTAGCGCTCGGAGGTGGCGCGATTCAGCACACCACGATCGAGCGTGACGACAACTCTCAATCCTCATCTGCGGTCATCTTCACTCAAGCCACGAGAATCCATATCGTGCTCCAGGCTGTTGATAGCGAGGACCCAACGATGTCGGTAAGCGTCCGATCTCGTCGTCCCCTTCTTGCTTTCTCCGTCGACGACGCTCCGGACGCGGGAGCCCGCGATACCTATTACACATGGCCACAGGGTGCAGTCCTGACCCTGTCGTATCCGGATGGCGAGGTCATCGTGCGCCCACGAAAGTACGTGCGTGATGCAGACCGCGAAGCGTTCCTTTCGTTCCTCGAATCGCTGCGTCTCGATCTGATCGCGCATTCCGTTTAGAAATGTCGACGTTCGCCGCGATCGGACTCGAGTCTGAGCGCCGACATCTGAACATTGACGCAGCGCACCTCGCTCCTCGCTGACTTGGGCGCAGTAGTCTGGCGCGACGAAACAGAGCTTGGAGAGTCCGGTGGCAAAGCGAGTGGTTGCGCAAGTCTTCGATGACCTCGACGGGGCTCCGGTCATCGACGGCCGGCCGATGCGCTTCGGGATCGATGGCAGGGCCTACGAGATCGATCTGACCGAGAAGAATTCTGAGCGCTTTCGCGAGATACTCGCGCCTTACATCCGCTCTGCACGGCGTATCACGTCGAGCCGAAAGGCTTAGCCCCTCAGATCTTCGCTGCGAGCTTAGCCAACTGCTGAATCGCTGACGCAGAACGCTTCCCCACCATGTAGCCAGTGAGATCGACTAGATCCAACTCGTCAAGTTCCCTGAGGCGCCGAAGATCGTGGAGAGCGTCACGTTTGCCGGGCGAATCAAACCAGCTGTTGTTGCCGTTCCACTCAATTCTCTTGTAGAGATCGAGCGCCTCATCCGAGATCGCCGGTCTCATCAGGTCCTTCGTGTCGAAGTGCACTGCGCCGTTGTGGCGAGCCCATCCGCTCAGATCCCAGTTCCCGAACTCGAGCACGAAAGCGTGCGCAGCTCGCGAGGGATTCATCCTTGAGAAGGTCTCGGTCGAAGGCCAGAAATGAATCTCGATCTTCGCTCCGCCAGAACCATTCGAAGACTTGAGGGTTTGGCGGGGCAGACCATCCCAGGAATCAGGCAGGGTATTGAGCGTGGCCGCGACCCCAAGCAGCGGGATCCGGGTCTTCGCCGCGAGCGCCTGAGCTATTGCCACGACCTGATCACCGCGATCTGTGTGAGCGACGTCGTCGCGCCATGGCACGTAGATGAAGCGAGGGAACTCACGCTCGAGGTCGGCCACCTAAGCCTCCACCAAGTCGCACGACTCGACCCACCGAGCTAGAAGACTTAGCGTTGCGAGCCTTTCAAGGGCCGCCTGTGCGTCTAGATCTCCACCGTGGGTCGCTGTGTTTCGAATCGTCATCTGAACCCCGGGTGCGAAGAATCGCAGTCCGTCCGTCATGGTGCTAACGTCTCGGTCTTTCGAATCGCCCGGCCATCGCAGGCGAGGCTTCCCTTGGGACGGGCTGGCGTTCGAAAACGCCTCTTGCCAGAGAGACGTCTCGGCGATGTCGTTTCGTCCGGTAAGCGCCTTGACCTGACCGATTACCGCCTCAGCAGCCGCGGCGACCGCCTGGCGAAAATGCTCGTCGACCCAGAGTTTGCGCGCGGCTCCCCAAACAAGCGGATGCATGCCCTCGACACCAACTGCCGGGACTGATTCGGCTTCGACCTCGAGAATCCGCGCGCGCAGGCGACCTATGGCCGCGTCCGCAGAAGAGATCACATTCGAGGGCTCCAAGACAGGCTTCGGATCGACGATGGTCCACCATGCCGCGATCGGGTCTACTGAACCGAGTCCGCTCACCATGATCTGGACGTTAGTGATCGACGACGCTCTCGCCGCCGCTCCCGCGGCCTGATCAATCGCGGATCGAAGCCTCGCGATCTCCTTCGGATCTGATCCGTCCAGGGGCACGACGGCGGGAAGGATGCCGCGGCCGAACCCGGCATCCTTGGTCTCTACATGCAGCGCGAGGAAATCGAGGAGGAGAGACTTGAACGACTCAATCTCCTTGATCAGGCCGCGCAGGTAGTCAGGGTTTCGCGTGAGGTCCACGGCGCCATGATGTCAGTCGCCTACGTCAGCGGCTCCGCGCTCCTGCGTATATGCCATCAGGTACGTGACCACTACCGTCCTTGAGTATGTCCGGCGACCTGCGGAACTCGCGTAGTCAGATGCGTAGTCAACTTGGCCACGAACGCCAGAAGCCGCCTTCAACATCTAGTCGAAGACGGCTTCCGATCTGGTATTTCTTCTGTTGCGGGGACAGGATTTGAACCTGCGACCTCTGGGTTATGAGCCCAG
>CAZPJC010000145.1:0-6163 GCA_964586645.1 uncultured Schumannella sp. | reverse complement strand
GTCGGGCCGTCGCCGTCGATCAGCAGCTGCATCCCCCCAGTCTGCCGTTCGGTCTGCGAACCGTCGCCCGGGTCTAGGCTCGTTCCTCGTGAGAGTCGCCCGTTTCGCCACGCCCGATTCGACTCCCCGGTACGGCGTCGTCGACGGCGAGGATCTCGTCGTGCTCGCCTCGGACCCCATCTTCGCTGGGTTCGACACCACGGGGGAGCGGGTCCCGCTCGCCGACGTGCGGCTCCTGGCGCCGGTCATCCCGCGCTCGAAGGTCGTCTGCGTCGGCCTCAACTACGCCGAGCACCGCGCCGACATGGCGAACGTCGACGCGCCCGAGAACCCGCTCATCTTCCTCAAGCCGAACACCGCGGTGATCGGCCCGAACGAGCCGATCCTGATCCCGCCGGTCGAGGGCCGGATCACGCACGAGGCCGAACTCACGATCGTCATCGGCAAGATCGCGAAGCAGGTCAAGGCCGCCGACTGGGAGCAGTACGTCTTCGGCTACACGATCGCGAACGACGTGTCGGCGCGCGACCAGATGTTCGCCGACGGCCAGTGGGCGCGGGCGAAGGGTTACGACACCTTCTGCCCGATCGGGCCCTGGATCGAGACCGAGCTCGACCCGACGAACCTCGAGATCTCGAGCACCGTCGACGGCGAGCCCCGGCGGCACGGCAACACGAAGGACCTCATCCACAAGATCCCCGAGCTGATCGCCTACATCTCGGATGTCTGGACGCTCCTGCCGGGCGACATCATCTGCACCGGCACGCCCTCGGGTCTCGGCGGGTTCCTCGACGGGCAGACGATCGACATCACGATCGAGGGCATCGGCACGCTGAGCAACCCGGCGCGCTACCGCGACGGCGCTCCCGCCGCGGCCGGCTGATGACCCTCGCGGCGACCGTCGCCGTTCTCGGGTTCGTCAGCGCGCTGCTCTACGGCGCCTCCGACTTCCTCGGCGGGCTGGCGTCGCGCCGGATGTCGGCGCTGCTCGCGAGCACACTCGGGTTCGGGGTCGCGATCGTCGTCGCCGGGGTCGCCGTGCTCGTGACGAACCCGGTGTGGTCGACCGAGGCCGTCGTGCTGGGGATCGTCGCCGGCGTCTGCGGGTCGATCGGCACCTGGGCGCTCTACGCGGCCCTCGCGCTCGGGCCGATGAGCATCCTCTCGCCGGGCGTCGCCGCGATCTACGCCGTCGTGCCGGCCACGGTCGGCATCGCGCTCGGCGAGCGGTTCGGCGTCGTCGGCACGATCGCCCTCGTGGTGGTCGTGGTCGCCGGCATCCTGCTCGCGTCGAGCCGGGATGCCGAGCGCCGGCGTCCCTCGACCCGCGCGCTGCTCATCGCCCTCGTGTCGGGACTCGGCTTCGCCGGGTACATCGTCGCGATCGACGCCACTCCCGAGGAGTCGGGATTCGTGCCGCTGTTCGTCGACCTGCTCGCGGGCGGGCTGCTGTTCGTCGGCGCCCTCCTGATCGGCCGCCTGCGCTCCGGTCCCGCGGAGCTCGCCGGCCTCCGCGATCGTCGCGCGCTCCTCCAGGCGCTCGGCGCGGGGGCGCTGCTCGTCGCCGGCAACCTGCTGCTCGTCGCGGGGCTGCATCTCGGCGACCTCGCGACCCTCGCGGTGCTCAACTCGCTCTATCCGCTCGGCACCGTCGCGCTCGCCGTCGTCGTGCTCCGGGAGCGCCCGTCGGTTCTGCAGATCGTCGGCATCGTCCTCGCCTTCGCGGGGGCTGTCGCCCTGGCACTGGGCTGACCGGCATGACCCTCCTGACCGACGCCGACGTCGTCCGCATCCGGCGGCGCAGCCACGTCGTGATCATCGCCGGCCAGGCACTCGCCGGCGTCGGGATGGGCGCGACGTTCTCGGCCGCCGCGCTGCTCGCCGAGCGCCTCTCCGGCTCCGCCGCGTGGTCGGGCACGGCGACGACGATGTCGACTCTCGGCGCCGCCGCCGCGGCGGTGCCCCTCGCCGCGCTCGCCCGGCGTTCGGGACGGTCCCCGGCACTCGCGACCGGGGCGGGCATCGCGGCCCTCGGCGCCGTGCTCGGACTCGTCGCGACCGCGGCCGGGGTCTTCCCGCTGTTCCTCGTCGCGATGGCGATGCTCGGCGTAGGCACGGCGGTCAACCTGCAGTCCCGGTTCGCGGCGACCGACCTCTCCGAGCCCGGCAGACGCGGCCGCGACCTCGCGATCGTCGTCTGGTCGACGACCCTCGGCGCGGTGCTCGGCCCGAACCTCATCACGCCTGGCGACGCGCTGGGTCTGCGGCTCGGCCTGCCCGAGCTCGGCGGCGTCTTCGTCTTCACGCTCGCCGCGCAGCTCGTGGCCCTCGTGATCTACCGCGTCGCGCTGCGCCCCGACCCGCTGACGACAGCCCAGCGGCTCGGGGTCGAGCGGGGCACCGCGGCCGTCGAGGCCCGGGCCGCCGATCGCGGGGGCGTGCGCACCGGCATCCTCTCGCTCGCGCTGAGCCACGCGACGATGGCCTCGGTCATGGCGATGACGCCCGTGCACCTCGTCGACCACGGCGCGACGCTCGTCATGGTCGGCCTGACGATCAGCCTGCACGTCGCCGGCATGTACGGGCTCTCGCCGCTGTGGGGCGTGCTCTCCGACAGGTTCGGCCGCGAGCCGGTGATCGGCATCGGCCAGGGACTGCTGCTCGCCGCTCTGCTGATGACGTCGTTCGGCGCCGAGTCGTCGGGCTGGGTGCTGACCGGCCTCATCCTGCTCGGACTCGGCTGGAGCGCCTCGACCGTGGCGGCCTCCGGTCTCGTCGCCGACAGCGCGGACCCGGCACGGCGCACCGTCGTGCAGGGTCGCGCCGACCTGTCGATGAGCCTCGCCGGCGCGGTGGGCGCCGGGAGCGCGGGACTCGTCCTCGCCCTGCTCGGCTACGCCGGCCTCTCACTCGTCGCGACCGCGCTGGTCGCCGTCGTGCTCGGCGCCCTCGCGATCCGCACCGCTCGCCGGGCACCCCGCGCCGCCTAAGCTCGGACCCGATGTCAGCGCTCCCGTTCTCCACCGCCACCGGCGCCGATGTGCGCGTCCGCTTCTGCCCGTCGCCGACGGGCACCCCTCACGTCGGGATGGTGCGCACCGCCCTGTTCAACTGGGCCTACGCCCGGCACACCGGCGGGAAGATGGTCTTCCGCATCGAGGACACGGATGCCGCCCGCGACAGCGAGGAGAGCTACCTCCAGCTGATCGACGCGCTCACCTGGCTCGGCATCGACTGGGACGAGGGCGTCGAGAAGGGCGGACCGCACGCGCCCTACCGGCAGTCGCAGCGCACGCAGATCTACCTCGACCTCGTCGAGCGGTTGAAGGCGTCGGGCCACCTCTACGAGAGCTTCGTCACGCCCGAGGAGATGGAGGCGCGCAACGTCGCCGCCGGCCGCGACCCGCGGCAGGGCTACGACAACTTCGAGCGCGACCTGACCGACGAGCAGCGCGCGGCCTACAAAGCCGAGGGCCGGCAGCCGTCGCTGCGCCTCCGGGTCCCCGATTCCGACCTGAGCTTCGACGACCTCATCCGCGGCGAGATCACCTTCCCGCAGGGGTCGTTCACCGACTTCGTGGTCGTGCGGCCCAACGGCGCCCCGCTCTACACGTTCGTGAACCCCGTCGACGACGCGCTCATGGGCGTCACGCACGTGCTGCGGGGCGAAGACATCCTCTCCTCCACGCCGCGGCAGATCGCGCTGTACCTCGCCCTCATCGAGATCGGCGTCACCGACTTCATCCCGCGCTACGCGCACATGCCGCTCGTGCTGGGGGAGGGGTCGAAGAAGCTGAGCAAGCGCGACCCCGAGTCGAACCTGTTCCACCACCGCGACCGCGGCTTCGTGCCCGAGGGCCTGCTGAACTATCTCGCGCTGCTCGGCTGGTCGATCGCCGCCGACCGCGACGTGTTCACGCAGGACGAGTTCACGGCGGCGTTCGACATCGTGAACGTCAACCCCAACCCGGCCCGCTTCGACCAGAAGAAGGCCGACGCGATCAACGGCGACCACATCCGGATGCTCGCGCCCGACGACTTCCAGCAGCGGCTGCTGCCCTACCTGACGGAGTACGTCGCGGACCCGCCGACCGGGACCCAGCAGGCGATCCTGCGCGAGGCAGCCCCGCTCGTGCAGGAGCGGATGGCGGTGCTCTCCGAGGCGCCCGGGCTGCTCGGCTTCCTGTTCACGCCGACCGAGGCGCTGACCTACGACGACGACGCGCTGCCGAAGGACGCCGACCAGGCGCGGCTCGTGCTCAACGCGTCCTACGCGGCGCTGGAGAACCTCGACGACTTCTCGGCCGCCGCGATCGAGGAGGCCCTGCGCGCCGCCCTGATCGACGGCGCCGGGCTCAAGCCGAGGGATGCCTTCGGCCCCCTGCGCACGGCGCTGTCGGGTCGCCGCATCTCGCCGCCGCTCTTCGAGTCGATGGAGATCCTCGACAAGGAGACGACGCTGGCCCGCCTCGAGCGCTTCCGGCAGCACCTGGGCTGACCGGCGTGGAGAGGCTCACGGTGCGGGTGAAGCCCGGTTCGGCGAAGGGTCCCCTCGTCGAGGCCGACGCCGAGGGCGGGCTCGTCGTCCACGTGCGCGAGCGGGCGGTCGACGGCGCGGCCAACGCGGCGGTCACCCGGCTCGTCGCGGAGCACCTCGGCGTCGCGCCCTCGCGGGTCGGCATCCGCCGCGGGCACACCGCCCGGATCAAGACCCTCGAGATCGACCGCTGAGCCGATGGAGGTCGCGGGCAGGGCGCCGGGGCGGGATCTGGCGCCGTTCGTGCGCTCGTTCTGGTTCGTGCGCGGGGCTCCGGTCCGGCGCTACGAGCGGATCCTGCCGCAGGCCGTCGCGCACCTGATCGTCAACCTCTCCGACCCGTACCGGCTGCTCACCCGCGGGGGCACCGCGGTCGGCCGGCCGTTCACCGGCGCCTTCCTCTCCGGGCTCCAGCGCGAGTACCTGATCATCGAGAACCCGGACACCCTCTGGCAGTGCGGTGCGGAGCTGACCCCCGCCGGGGTCGCGGCCTTCACGACGACCCCGCTCCGCGACCTCACCGACCGGGTGCAGGATGCCGGGCCGATCCTGCGCTGGAGCGACGGCTGGCGCGACCGGCTCCGCGAGACCGCGACCGCCGACGACGCGCTCGAGGTGCTACAGCAGCTGCTGCGCACGGTGCATCGACGGGACTTCGCCGTCGATGCCCGGGTCGCCCGGGCGGTCGGCCGCCTCGACGACGACCCCGACATCCCGATCGCGGCGCTCGCGCACGAGGTGGGGCTGTCGAGCGGGGGGCTTGCGGGGCTGTTCCGGCGCGGCGTCGGCACGACCCCGAAGGCGTACGCCGACCTCGCGCGCTTCGTGGGATTCCTGCGCCGCATCCCGTTCGACGACGTGCCGCGCTGGGGCGACCTCGTGGCCGCGAGCGGCTACTACGACCAGGCGCACTTCATCCGCTCCTTCAAGCGCTACGCCGGCGTGACCCCGTCGCAGTACCTCGAGGGGATCCGCGAGTTCGGCGCGGAGTATCCGTCCTTCCTGCCGATGGATGCCGTCACTGCGATTTCCGACAATCGCGCGGAGGTCGTCGGCCGCTAGCTTCGGGTCACCTCTGAAAGGACCCGACATGGATCTCTCCGTCATCAGCTGGCTCGGCGTCGTCGTCGCGGGAGTGACCGCGATGGTGATCGGCGGGCTCTGGTACGCGCTGCTGTTCGCGAAGGCCTGGCAGCGCGCGGCCGGCGTCACCGACGAGCAGCTCACGCGGAACGCCCCGCTCGCCTACGTCGGGTCGCTGCTGCTCGCGTTCGTCATGGCGCTCGTGCTCGCCCCGTTCATCGCCCACGGCGGCGTCGTCTTCGGGCTGCTCGCCGGGGTCGCCGTCGGCCTCGGCTGGGTCGCCGCGTCGTTCGGGATGGTCACGCTCTTCGAGCGCCGGCCCCTCCGGTACTGGCTCGTCAACGCCGGCTACGCGGTCGTCTCGTACGCGACCATGGGCGCGATCCTCGGGGCGTTCCAGGCCTGACGTCGCAGGCCCCGCGGTGCGGTAGAGTGGTCAGTCGGTCCGGTTTCGGCTGCGGCCATTGGGGTATGGTGTAATTGGCAACACGGCTGATTCTGGTTCAGTTGTTCTTGGTTCGAGTCCAGGTACCCCAGCAGTGA
>CAZPJC010000144.1:0-6179 GCA_964586645.1 uncultured Schumannella sp. | reverse complement strand
ACCGAGCCTCCGGCGCGCAGCAGTTCCTCGCGGCGGGCCTCGGGGTCGACGAGCTCTTCAGGAGTCATGTCCCGACCCTGCGCCCGCGCGGCGCCGACGGCAAGGGGTTGCGCTACCCGCCGAGCTCGCCCGGGTGAGTGAGCCGCCACCAGGCATCCGGCGGCTCGATCGTGCCGTCGAGCAGGAGCGGAACGGTGAGGGTCTCGGTGCCGACGGTCCAGGTGACGGTGCCGACCTCGTCGCCGTCGTCGCCCGTCGTCAGCTGGTCGGCGTCGAACGCCACGGAGATCGGGGTGTCCGACCAGGTGAGGATCGACGCGCCGTCGCCGAGCCGGATGCCGGCCGACTCGCCCCACGCGGTCGTGTAGGTGCCGATCTGGTCGCCGCGCTCGCCGAGCACGACGGTGTGGAAGCCGGCGCGGATGCTCTCCAGCAGCGCCCGCACGTCGCGGTTGAGGACGTCCTCGGCGACGGAGCCCATCACGACGCCGATCAGCTGCAGCGGCTGCTCGGTTCCGACCGTCATGGTCGCGGAGAACAGCAGGTCGGCGCCGTACTCCTCGAGAGTGCCCGTCTTGATGCCGGTGACCCCGTCGACCCCGAGCAGCTCGTTGGTGTTGGTTCCCCCCGGGGGGATGACCGGCACGTCGAGAGTCGGCGTTCCGACGATCTGGGCGATCACCGGGTTCGCCGACGCGATCTTGCCCAGCGCGATGAGGTCGGCCGGCGTGCTCACGTTGCGCGGGTCGATGCCGGTCGGTTCGACGATCGTCGTGCCGGTGAGGCCGTTCGCCGCGAGCCAGGTGCGGGTGGCGCTGAGGAAGGCGCTCTGCGACCCGTAGGCCCAGGTCGACATGACCTCTGCGTAGTTCGACGCCGAGATGATCAGCATCGCCTCGAGCGCGTCGCGTTCCGAC
Organism: uncultured Schumannella sp.; assembly: GCA_964586645.1. GTDB lineage: Bacteria > Actinomycetota > Actinomycetes > Actinomycetales > Microbacteriaceae > Pseudolysinimonas_A. The sequence continues at coordinate 5,262 of CAZPJC010000144.1, read as the reverse complement.
ATCGACTTGCCCACCGTCATCCGCGCGATCGTCGCGCCGAGCAGGTAGTACTTGTCGTACAGCGCGTTCTGCGCGGTCGTGAAGGTGATCGTCGGGCCGGAGTCGTCGACGCCGGCGAGCGGCTTCGCCTCGAGGATGACGAGCGCGGTGATCACCTTGGTGATGCTCGCCATCGGCTGCGGGCCCGGGTCGCCGGCGGTCATCCAGATGCCGCTCGCGTCGGGGCCGAGGTACTCGTCGGCGCCCGAGATGCTGAGCGCGAAGGAACCGCCGGGAACCGCGATCTCGGCGGCGGCGGGGATGTCCACGTCGGGGGCGGCCGCGTCGAGCGTGGCGTTCCCGATCGGGGCCGTGAGGGCGTAGGCGCTGTATCCGCCGAGCAGGGACGCGATCACGAGCACGACGATGCCGGCGATGAGCCCGCGCCGCCGCCGTCGGCGCCGGCGCCGCACCGGGTCGACCGGTGCTGGGGCCACGGGTTCGTCGGCCGGCGGCTCGTACCGCATCAGCTCGGTGAGCTGCGAGATGCCGTCGGTCGGCCCCTGATCCGCGCGCATGATGGACTCCCTGATCCACGTGGTGACACCTGAGTCTCCATCATCTCCCTCACGAGCAATAGGGTCGGAACGTGACCTTCCCCGTCGCCCCCGAGCCGCCCGCGCCGCAGCCCGCCGCGCCGCAGACCTACCTGCCCTCGCCCGTCGTCACGGCCCCGCCGGCGGCTCCGCGCGGACCCCGGCGCCCGGTCTTCGGGTGGATCGGGTTCGGCCTGATCCTGCTCGCCGCGCTCGCCGCCGGCGCCGCCGTCGTGTACGCCTACACGCAGACGCAGGATGCCTTCATCCAGGGTCCGCCGTGGTGGGCGCTCACCTCGCAGCTCGCCGCCGCGCCCGTCGGCATCCTCTGCTTCCTCGGTCTCGTCTTCGGGATCATCGGCACGATCCGCCGCGAGAAGCCGGGCTGGCCGGCGATCTCGGCGATGATCTTCGCGCTGCCCGGATTCGGCTACGTCGCCTTCGCGGCCTTCGTCTGGTTCACCGTCACCACGGCCTGCTCGAGCCCGCCGGGAGCCTGCGGAATCTGAGGCAGTCGATTCGAACATATGTTCGAATCGACTGGGCTTGCTCGTGCCGAGCGTTCCCCGCTTCTCGCGAAGGTGAACCGGCGTGAGCATGCCCGAGATGACGACGATCGAGGTCCCCGACCTCTCGTCGCTGCCACCCGGCATGGTCACGGCTCTTCTCCCTTAGACTATGGCGGGCCGTTTTCTCCCTCGGGGCGTAGCTCAGCTTGGTAGAGCGCCCGCTTTGGGAGCGGGAGGTCGCAGGTTCAAATCCTGTCGCCCCGACGCAATTCGCCCGACGCATTTCGAACGAGGCCCAGCAGCCCTCACCCCTCATCCACCAGGAGACGTATTCCCATGGTCACCACGACCGTCGAGCGCCTGTCGCCCACCCGCGTGAAGCTGAACATCACCGTCACGCCGGACGAGCTCAAGCCGAGCATCACCCACGCGTACGAGCACATCGCCGAGTCGGTGAACATCCCCGGCTTCCGCAAGGGCAAGGTGCCGCCGCCCATCATCGACCAGCGCGTCGGCCGCGGCGAGGTCATCAGCCACGCCGTCAACGAGGGCCTCGACAAGTTCTACCGCGACGCCGCGCGCGACGAGAACCTCAAGCCGCTCGGCCGCCCGTCGGCCGACATCGTGAAGCTCCCCGACGTGAAGGACTTCTCGGGCGACCTCGAGATCACCGTCGAGGTCGACGTGCGCCCCGACTTCGAGCTGCCGAAGTACGACGGGCTCAAGCTCGAGGTCGAGCCGATCGCCGTCACCCCCGACGAGGTCGAGGAGGAGCTCGAGAACCTGCGCAGCCGCTTCGGCACGCTCGTGACCGTCGACCGCCCGGCCAAGACCGGCGACTTCGTCACCCTCGACCTGACCGCCAAGATCGGCGACGAAGAGGTCGACACCGCGAGCAACGTCTCCTACGAGCTCGGTTCGGGCGAACTGATCGAGGGCATCGACGAGGCTCTCGACACGCTCACCGCCGGCGAGTCCACCACGTTCGAGTCCGACCTGCTCGGCGGCGACCACGAGGGCGAGAAGGCGCAGATCTCCGTCACTCTGCTCTCCGTCAAGGAGCGCGAGCTGCCCGAGGCCGACGACGAGTTCGCGCAGATCGCGTCGCAGTTCGACACCATCGGAGAACTCCGCGCCGACCTGCGGGCCCAGCTCGAGAAGAGCAAGGAGTTCTCGCAGTCGATCGAGGCGCGCGACAAGATCGTGGATGTCCTCCTCGAGAAGCTCGACATCCCGGTGCCGCAGCAGCTCATCGACGACGAGGTGCACCGTCACCTCGAGAACGAGAACCGCCTCGAGGACGACGAGCACCGCAAGGAGGTCGCCGAGTCCAGCGAGAAGACCTTCCGCTCGCAGATCCTGCTCGACTCGATCGCCGAGGCCGAAGAGGTCAAGGTCGGCCAGAACGAGCTCACCTCCTACGTCGTGCAGGCCAGCCAGCAGTACGGCATCGAGCCGGGCGAATTCGTGAAGGTGCTCGACCAGAACGGCCAGCTCCCCGGCGTCGTCGGCGAGATCGCCCGTTCGAAGGCGCTCGCGATCGTGCTGAGCAAGGCGAAGGTCGTCGACACCAAGGGCAAGGCCGTCGACGTGCAGCCGTTCGTCGACCGCATGCTCGGCACGGGTGAGGATGCCGGCGACTTCGTCGACGCCGACGACCACTCGGGTCACGACCACTCGGCGCCGAAGGGCGGCCGCGACGCGCACGGCCGCAAGCCCGGCCACGAGCACTACGGGCACGACCACAAGTAGGTCGTTTCGAGGAGCCCCGGTCCCGCGTGGACCGGGGCTTCTTCGTTCCCGTCGTCTTTCGCGTTCCCAACTCTCGGAATTCCGGGGGTATGTCGATGAGACGTCGACGAGGGGGCTCTGTCCCGAGAGTTGGGAACACCAGACGTGGCATCCTGACGGGATGACGCGGTACGTGGCGCTGCTGCGCGGGGTGAACGTCGGCGGCGTGACCGTCAAGATGGCCGACCTCGCCGAGGTCGTGCGCGGGCTCGGCTACGACGATGTGAAGACGGTGCTCGCGAGCGGCAACGTGCTGTTCAGCACGACGGATGCCGCCACCACCGCGAAGGAGCGGCTCGAGGCGGCGCTGCGCGAGCGGTTCGGGTACGAGGCCTGGGTGCACGTGCTGACGCAGGACGCGATCGCTGAGATCGTCGAGGCGTATCCGTTCGAACGGTCGGCGGAGAGGCACGCCTACGTCGTGTTCATCCTGAAGCCCGAGCTGCTCGACGAGCTGCGCGCCGTGAACCTCGACCCGGCCATCGAGCAGGCGGCACGCGGCGACGGGGTGCTCTACTGGACGGTTCCGAAGGGGTCGACCCTCGACTCCGCGATGGGCAAGGCGCAGGGGTCCGGCAAGCACAAGCCGTGGCTGACGACCCGCAACCTCAACACCCTCGAGAAGCTGCTCTAGGTCCGAGAGATCAGGCCCCCGCGATCCGGCCGGCTCCCGCGGTCGCGAGGCGACGGGGTGCGAGCCGGGCGGCCGCGAACGCCGCGACGGCGTTGCGCGCCCCGGCGACGAAGCTGCCCGGGCCGCGACGGCGATCGAGGTGCCGCAGGGCCTGGGCGACGACATCCGCCGCCGGCACGCGTCGCAACCCGAACTGCTCGCCGTTGCCGGCCACATCGAAGAACTCGGTCGCCGTCGCGCCGGGCGAGACCGCGAGCACCCGCAGCCCGCTGTGCCGGGACTCGTACCAGAGCGCCTCGGTGAAGCTGAGCACGAACGCCTTCGTCGCCCCGTAGACCACCATGTTCGGCACCGGCTGGTAGGCCGCGGTGCTCGCGATCGTGACGAGCGCTCCGCGGCCGCGCTCCTTCATCCCGGGGTAGAAGGCGTGCACGAGGTCGACGAGGCCCGCGACGTTGAGCGCGATCTCGTCGGCGACGCGGTCGGCATCCTCGTGCTCGAACGGGCCGAACGTGCCGAAGCCGGCGTTCGCGATGAGGGTGTCGACGACGATGCCGTGCGCCGCGAGGTCGGTCGCGAGCGCGGCACCCGGTCGGGCGTGCGCGAGGTCGACGGCGAGCACCGTCACCTGGATGCCGTGGGCCGCCCGCAACTCGACGGCCAGCTCCTCGAGGCGGTCCTCCCGCCGCGCGATGAGCACGAGGTCGGCACCACGGGCCGCGAGCCGACGGGCGAACTCGGCGCCGAGGCCCGAGCTGGCGCCGGTGACGAGGGCGGTCGTGCCGGCGTAGTCGATGGTCATGGGATCGAGTCTGCACCCGCGCGACGCGGTATCTGCCCAGGGCGAACATGGCAGTGGCGCCCTCCGAGTGCCAAGTAGATTCGACCTCGGAATCAAGCGAATGGAGCTTCCCCACATGGCCGACTCAGCATTCCCGCCGAGCGTCTTCGACCGCCTCCTCAAGGACCGCATCATCTGGCTCGGGTCGGAGGTGCGCGACGACAACGCGAACGAGATCGCCGCCAAGCTCCTGCTGCTCGCCGCCGAGGACGACAGCAAGGACATCTACCTCTACATCAACAGCCCCGGCGGATCGATCACCGCGGGCATGGCGATCTACGACACGATGCAGTTCGTGCCGAACGACATCGTCACCGTCGGCATCGGCATGGCGGCCTCGATGGGCCAGCTGCTGCTCACCGCCGGCACGAAGGGCAAGCGCTACATCACGCCGAACGCGCGCGTGCTCCTGCACCAGCCGCACGGCGGATTCGGCGGCACCTCGTCGGACATCCAGACCCAGGCCGCGCTCATCCTCGACATGAAGAAGCGCCTCGCCGAGATCACGGCCGCCCAGACCGGCAAGACGGTCGAGCAGGTCAACGCCGACGGCGACCGGGACCGCTGGTTCAACGCCCAGGAAGCCCTCGAGTACGGCTTCGTCGACCACATCCGCGAATCCGCTGCCGACGTCGTCGGTGGCGGCGGCACCAAGTAAGGACGCCACCACCATGGAGACCCCCACCTTCCGCGCCGCCGGGAATCTGATGCCCGAGAGCCGCTACATCCTCCCGTCGTTCGAGGAGCGCACCGCCTACGGCTTCAAGCGCCAGGACCCCTACGCGAAGCTGTTCGAGGACCGCATCATCTTCCTGGGCGTGCAGGTCGACGACGCGTCGGCCGACGACATCATGGCTCAGCTGCTCGTGCTCGAGTCGATGGACCCCGACCGCGACATCGTCATGTACATCA
>CAZPJC010000143.1:0-6194 GCA_964586645.1 uncultured Schumannella sp. | reverse complement strand
CCCTCGATCGCGGTCGGCAGCACCAGCAGGGCGAACGCCGTCGAGACGATGAGGAACGCGGCGACCCAGAGGCGCTTCGAGACCTCCCACAGCTCGCGGCCGTCGAGGAACTTCAGCGGGAACACCGCGATGAGCGCTCCGGTGAGACCCTCCGCGGTCACGGCGACCATGCTGTCCTCGACCAGCATCCCGAGGAAGTCGTCGCCCGGGGTGAAGAAGGAGTAGACGACCCAGGCGGCGAGCGCGAGCCCGGTGACGACGCCGAGCTGCACGAAGACGGCCTTCGCCGTGACCGTCTTGCTCGCGGCGATCAGCTCGAGGCCGATCGCGACGCCGACGAGGAAGCCGGGCGAGAAGTCGAGGACGCGGGCCACGATCACACCGACGACGGCGAACAGGATGATCGACGGCTGCATCGCGACGACGCCCATCGCCCCCCAGGCGCGGCGGATGATCAGGCCGGAGATCCACGAGGCGACGAAGGTCAGCAGGAAGAAGGCGATGCCGAGTGACAGCACGAGCCGCAGCGACACGATGTCGAACCCGAAGCCCGGGTCGACGAAGCCGTAGATGATCGCGACCGCCACGACGAGGATGGCGGCGGCGATCGCCCGGGAGCGGGTGACCTTGATCAGCCAGTCCTGCGCCTTCGTCATCGCGGCGTCGACGGCGCCGTAGGCGCGACCGAGGCGGGAGGTGTTCGACGACAGCGAGGAGTTCAGCAGCTCGGTCGGCAGCGCGACGAGGAAGAGCAGGGCGAGCGCGAGGCCGCCGGCGATCGCGATCGTCGCGGGGTTCGCCGTGATCGCGGACAGGGGCGCGAGAGCGCCGGTGATGCCGCTCGGGGCGGCCGGGTCGGCCCGATCTCCCGCGCCGCCTCCGGCTCCGCCGCCCGTGGCGCTGTCGTCGGTCGGCGTCTCGTCGGTCGGCGTCTCCGCGTCGGTCGTCGCCGACGCGAGCACGATGGCGTCGGTGGTCTCGAAGTAGCTCGTTCCGTTCGGCGTCGTCGCGACCATCTCGACCTCGTGGGCACCCGGCTCGATGTCCTCCGGCACCGTGAGAGTCATCGTCATCGGCGCCCCCGTGGCGGTCGTCGCTCCGAGCAGGTGAGGAGTGGAGTGCATCCACATCTCGATCTGCCACCCGGACGGCATGCCGTCGATCGCGACCGTGAAGGTGTCGCCGGGCTTGAGCTTCGTGAGGTCGCCGAACTGCAGCAGCCACGCGAGGGCGGCGACGGGCACCTCGGTGGGTGACTCGGTCGGCAGTTGCGTGACACGCACCGGAATGCTCCGCGCGGCCGTGTAGGCCGACATCCCACCGGACGACGGGTCGAGCGCGATCACCCGCGCCGAACTCGCCGACGACTTCGGGAACGTGCACGCCCAGGCGCCGCTCGCATTCACGGTCGTGCTGCAGAGGACGCCGCCGTCGGCGCGCTGCACCTGGATCCGGTCGTGCGGGGTACCGGTTCCGGCGGTGATGACGTTCGATCCGCTGCTCGCCGTGGTGGTGAACGTCGGGGTCTCCGGGACCGTGAAGATGTAGTGCGCGCCGTACCCGTCGCCGAAGTCCAGGAAGATCTCGTACCAGCCGGGGGCGAGTCCCGAGAGGTTGCAGGTCGGCTCGCAGTCGACCACGAACGACCGGTAGAACTCGTCGTCGTCCGTGAAGGTCGTGCCGGCGGCGCCGTTGCAGAGGGCCTGCTCGCTGGAATCGTAGAACCAGCTGCCGGGAACGGGGCTCAGCTGATAGACGGCCAGGGTGTACGGTCCCGAGAACGTCCCGGAGGCCGGCCCGAACGAGCAGGTCAGGTCGGGCGCGACCGGCGGCGGCGGGGGAGTGCCGACGTAGAGCGTGCGGTAGACGAAGGCGGACTGCTCGGCGCCGTCGACGATGGAGATGCGCACGTTGTAGGGGCCGTCCTCGTAGCCGTACATGCTGACCGAGCACGACCAGTCGCTGACCGGGCCGTACGGCGCCTCGTCGATGCATGTCTCGTAGAAGCTGTCGCCGACCTCGACCTCGACGCGGACCTCGCCCTGGGGGTAGTAGACGGTGCCCGAGAAGTCGGCGGTGCCGTAGCTGGGGATCACGTAGGGGTTGTCGTTGCCGACGACCGGCTCCGGAATGGTGACGGTCCACATCACGACCGCGTCGGTCGTGCCCAGCTGGGTGGCGCGGATCTCGTAGGTTCCGGGGGCGAGCTCGGTCGTGCACGACCAGTCGCCGCCGACGACCGCGAGGTTGCTGCACGACGTGCCGACGGGGGCGCCGTCGAACAGCACGTCGACATCGGTGCCGAGGGTCGACGTGCCCTCGACCACGAAGCTGGTCGGCCCGAACAACCACTCCGAGGAGCCTCCGCTCGGCGCCGGCGAGGTGATCTGCAGCGTCCCGGCCGACGTGACCGTCGTCGTCATGACGTTGCTGCGCGACGAGATGCCGGGGCTGAAGACATCCTGGGCGTTGCTCGCGCCGATCGGCGTCGACGTGCGCGCGACGGCGACGTAGTCGAACGTGCCGACAGGGGCGGCGATCGTGCAGTTCCACGCACCGTCGGGGGCGAGGGCGATGGTATCGCAGAGGGGCACGCCCGTGGCCGCGTTGACGACGTCGACCACGGGGGTGCCGTTGCCGTCGACCTGCCCGAACGGCTCCGAGAAGGCGGGGTCGAAAGTTCCGGCGACGGTCAGCTGGCCGGGTGCCGAGTCGTCGGCGACCGTGAAGACCGGGGTCGCGGGGATGCGCACGAAGTCGCCGCGGTCCGAGGATCCCGCGTCGTTCGCGTAGGCGTTGCTCGAGGCGAGGTAGAGGCCCGCGAGAGGGGTTCCGGGGACCGCGCAGGCCTGGCTCGCGGCGGCGGGGCAGGTGGCCACGACCGACCCGCCGTCCGCGCTGTCGGCGTAGTACCGCCAGGTGGTCGAGACCGTCGAGCCCGTCGAGCCCGGGGTCGCGTCGAGGCGGAGCAGCCCCGGCGTGGACACCACCGCAGTGTCGGGGCGCTCGTTGTCGAACGTGAAGGTCTGCGACGCGGGCGGCCCGTAGTCGAGCCCGGTCAGTGTCACGCTCTGGGCCTGCACCGTCCAGATGCGTCGCTCCGGGAACGAGGCGGTGCAGTTCCAGTTCCCGGCGGCGTCGACCGGAGCCGGGGCGCAGACGTCGATGAAGTCGGCCGGGTTGGTGGAGCCGACGGGGCGCGCTCGCAGAGTCACGGTCCCCATCTGGGAGCCGGTGCCCGTGAACGGGGTCGCCGTCGTGTTCGACGAGCTGTCGGGCGGGCTGGTGATGGTCGCCGGCTGCGTGCCGCCGTAGGTGATGACGATCGGACTGCTCGTCGAGAGCGGACTGCCCGGGTCGTCGGTCTCGGTCGCCGTGGCCGTGATGGTGTTGGTGCCGTACGCGAGCGAGGGCAGACAGTCCCAGGTCTCGTCGGTGTCGGGGTAGCTGCTGCCCGCGCAGTACGTGTTCGTGCCCTCGGAGTTCACGACCGTCAGGGCGACCGAGCCTCCCGATCCCCCGTCCGTCCAGTCGACGGTCCCGCTCACTCCCGGCCACGCGCCGACCACGTTCCCGCTCGTCGTCGTGAAGGCGATCGCGTTCGGCTGCGCGATGGCGACCAGCGTCCCGACGCCGACGGAGCCGCCGACGAGCAGGCTGACGATGGCGACGATCGCCGCACGGCGCTGGGTGGTGCTCCGCATTGAGGGGTCCGTTTCTCGGGTAAGAACGAAATCCCCCGTCGAAAGTGTAGGACGCGTCAGATTCCGGGCGTGTTACAGATTTCTCAGACCGGATCGAGGGGGCGCGACGGGGTAAGTGCACTCATGCTACCGACTCAGACGTTGCAGTCGTGTTTCGAATCAGAGCCAGGTCGGCAGCCACAGGTGGATGCGGAAGAACCAGTCCGGCACCGGCATCGCCGTCCAGATCGGGAAGAAGAAGGCGCTCAGGGCGACGCACACGGCGAGGAAGATCCCGACCGATTGCAGGCCCGCCGTTCGCCGGCGTTCCGGGTCGGCGGCGGTGCCCAGCAGCGTCCCGAGGGCGGCGGTCAGCGCGAGGATCAGGTACGGCTCGAACGCGATCGTGTAGAAGGTGAACACCGTGCGGTGCAGGTACAGCAACCAGGGCAGGTACCCCGCCGCGAGCCCCACGAGGATCAGCACCTCGGACGCCACCCGCTCGCGGCGTCGCAGCCGCAGGGCGACCCGCACGACGAGGAAGAACGCCGCCGCCGTCGATGCCCACCAGATGAGCGGGTTCGCGATGTCGAGGATCGTCTCGATGCTGCCGTCCGAGAAGCCCTGCCAGTACATGCTCGTCGGCCGCACGAGGAACAGCCAGGTGAGCGGATTCGACTGGTAGCCGTGCGGGGTCGACTCGCCGACGTGGTAGTCGTACACGGCGACCTCGTAGTGCCACCAGTTCTGGAAGTCGACGGGCACCCAGGACAGCGCCCCCGTCCACGCCTCGCCGCCGCCCTCGATCCAGTGGCGGTGGTACCCGCCGTCGGTGACGAACCAGCCGGTCCACGACGCCAGGTACACCGCCGCGGCCAGCGGCACGAGCAGCAGGAACGTCACGGGCGCCTGCTTGAGCAGCCCCCCGGTCGCCCAGAACTCGATGCCGGCCTGGCGGCGCAGCAGCAGCTCGCCGACGACCGCGTAGACGCCGAAGATCGCGAGGAAGTAGACGCCGCTCCACTTGACCCCGGTCGCGAGGCCGAATGCGACGGCGGCGGCGAGCAGCCACGGCCGCCAGAACAGCGTCGGTCCCCAGCCCGAGGTGCCGCGGGCATCCACCCATCTCTCGAGGCGGCGGCGGGCGAACCCGCGGTCGAGAAACACGAACACCACCCCGAGCAGCGCGAAGAACGCGAGCATCGTGTCGAGCAGGGCGACCCGGCTCATCACGATCGCGTTGCCGTCGATCGCGAGCAGCCCGCCCGCGATCACGGTGAGCAGCGGGCGGTGGAAGACGAGGTGGGCGAGCACCATCGTGAGGACGACGAGCAGGATGCCGACGACCGCGACCGACACGCGCCAGCCGAAGGTGTCGTCGGCGCCGAACAGCGCGAGCCCGGCGGCGATGATCCACTTGCCGACCGGCGGATGCGCGACGAACGACGCCCCCGGCAGGAAGCCCGAAGGGTCGCCGGCGTTGAACGCGACGTTCGGGTCGGCCGGCCAGCTGCCCTCGTAGCCGAGCTGGGAGAGCGTGTAGGCATCCTTCACGTAATACGTCTCGTCGAAGACGAGCGCCTCGGGATGCCCGAGCCCGATCAGCCGCGTGCCGGCGGCGACGGCGGTCACGACGGCCGGTCCGCCCCACCGCCACGCGCGCCGCTTCGCCTCGGTGTCCTGCATCCGGGCCCACCAGTCGTCGAGCCGCGACCCGGGCAGCTCGACGACCGTCATGCCCCGATCGTAAGGGCGGGATGATGGGGGAGTGATCATCCTGGGCGCGACGCCGATCGGCAACCTCGGCGACGCGTCCCGCCGGCTCGTCGAGACCCTCGAGCGCGTCGGCACGATCGCGGCCGAGGACACCCGGGTGACGGTGCAGCTGCTGCGCGGCCTCGGCATCGAGAACCGGCCGCGGCTGGTCGCCCTGCACGAGCACAACGAGCGGGAGCGTGCCGCCGAACTCGTGGAACTCGCGCGCACCGAGGACATCCTCGTGCTGTCGGATGCCGGCATGCCGACCGTGAGCGACCCCGGCTACGCCCTGGTGCTCGCCGCGATCGAGGCGGATGTCGTCGTCACCGCGCTGCCCGGACCGAGCGCCGTGCTGACTGCCCTCGCCCTTTCGGGCCTGCCGACCGACAGGTTCGCGTTCGAGGGGTTCCTGCCGCGCAAGGGCCGGGTCGCGGCGATGCGGCCGCTCGCGGCCGAGACGCGCACGCTCGTCTTCTTCGAGTCGCCGCACCGCATCGGCGACGCGCTGAAGGATCTCGCGACGGCGTTCGGGCCGACGAGGCGGGCGGCCGTCTGCCGGGAGCTGACGAAGATGTACGAGGAGGTCGCCCGCGGCACTCTGTCCGAGCTGGCCGAGCGGTTCGCCGACGGCGCCCGGGGCGAGATCGTCCTCGTCGTCGAGGGCGCGCCCGCGGCCGGCGCGACCGTGGACCTCGCCTCGGCTGTCGCGACGGTCCTCGAGCTGGCGGCGGGCGGCATCCGGATGAAGGAGGC
>CAZPJC010000142.1:0-6321 GCA_964586645.1 uncultured Schumannella sp. | reverse complement strand
GCACCACGAAGACGCGCGAGGTGCTGCGTGGCGGCACCTGGATCGGCTACCTCGAACGGCTCGCCATCGTCGGGGCGATCGCCGTCGGCCACTTCGAGATCGTCGCCGCGGTCATCGCGATCAAGGGCCTCGGCCGGTTCTCGGAGCTCGACGCCCCCGAGGCGCGCGAGCGGTTCATCATCGGCACTCTCGTGAGCATGACCTGGGCCGCCCTGTGCGGGGCGCTCATCGTCCTGCCGATCGTCCTCCCGTAGCCGACCCGCCCGTGCGTACTCTCCGGCTCGCGCTGTCCGCGGCCGACCCCGGACTCCGCCGCCTCGGGGCCGCCGTCCGCGCGACGACGAGCTTCGGCGGCGTCGCCGCCGTGCTGTTCACCGTCTGCGGGGTGCTGCGCCTCGACTGGCCGCTCGCGATCCCCGGGATGCTCGTCGCCGCCGTCGGCAGCATGACGATCGGGATGGGCCCGCGCGAACGCCGGCGGTTCGTGCCGCTCCTCGCGCTGGCCGGCTCCGGGAGCATCGGCGTCGCGCTCGGGCTGCTCGTTCTCGGCGATCCGGTGATCACCGCCGTCGTCGTCTTCGCCCTCGCGGTCGCCGTGATCGCCTCGACGCTCCTCGGAACGGCGGGCACGATCGTCGCCCTCGGCGGGGTCGCGGGCTTCACCTCGGTCGCGATCGTGCATCCCGCGTGGGGCGACCTGCCGTGGCTGCTCGGCGGGGTCGTCGTGGGTGCCGCGCTCCCCGTGCTCGTGGTGAGCGTCCTGCTGCGGTACCGCCCCCGCATCCAGACCCGGCGGATGATCGGCAGCCTCCGCGCCCTCGTCGACGAGATGCCGCTCGCCGTCGCCGGGGGCGAGCAGGCCGCACGCCGCCACCTCGACGCCCTCGAGGTCGCGATCTCGGCGACCCGCGCCCGCATCGCGGCCGACCCCGACGGCTGGCCCGAGGCGCTGCGCCGCGGCGACGGCGTCGCCCTCGCCGATCTCGGCGCGCGGTTCGAGCTCGCGGTGCCCGCGGCCCTCGCCGGCTCCGGGTCGACGGAGCTCGGCGCTCTCATGCTCGATCCGCTGCTGCACGCCCCGGAACGCGCCGCCACCCCCGGGCGCGCCTCGGCGCTCGATCAGCCGTACGCGCCCCCGAAGCTGGACTGGCGCCGCGCCGGCCGCAGCCTGCTGTCGATCGCGACGCAGCTGCTCGCCGCCGTGGCGCTCTCGCTCACGGCGGCGCAGTTCGTCGATCCGCGCCACTGGTATTGGGCTGTGATCGCCGCGGTCGTGATGGTCTTCGGCTGGGCGTCGGCCGCAGCCTCCCTCAGCAAGGGCTACCGGCGCGTGCTCGGCGCCCTCGCCGGGCTCCCGGTCGGCGTCGGGCTCTCGCTGCTCGTGCACGACAACCTGATCCTCGTCGCCGTCGTCGCCCTCGTCGCGATGTTCGTGCAGCAGTACGCCGCCGAACTCGCGTACGGCGTCAGCGTCTTCGCCCTGACCCTGCTCGTGACGGTGCTGTTCGGCCAGACCACCGACGACGTCGTCGAGACGCTTCCCGCGCGGCTGCTGCTCACCGGGATCGGCGCGGTCATCGGCGCGGGAGTCGGGTTCGCGGTGCTGCCCGCCCGGCTCGGCGAGACGCTGCGGCGGCACTCCGACGACGCGATGGCGCAGGTGCAGGTGACGCTCGCCGGGATGGCTGCCGGCGCCCGCGCCGAGGAGGTCACGCTCGCCGGACGGGTCGCCCTCGAGCGCTTCGAGGTGCTGCGGTCGGAGGCGAAGTCGTCCCGCCGCGGCTGGCCGCTGTCGAAGGCCGAGCGGATCCTCGCCGAGCAGGTCGGCGCCGGCGCGGTCGTCGCCCGCGAGGTGCGCGCCGCCGTGCACGACTACCGCGCCCGGGTGATCGACACGCCGGGCTACAGCGCCGCGGTGGATGCCGTCGCCGCGAAGGTCGCCGCCGTGCGGGCCGAGCTCACCGGGGGCCCGCGGTTCCGCCGCGACGACACGGCGGTGCCGAAGCCGGCGGCCCCCGAGCACGGCCTCGTGCGGCTCGAGCGCGCGGTCGACGCGCTCGCCGTCGCCCTGCGCGCGGGCTGAGCTCTCAGCTGCGCTTCTTCGGCACCGACTTCTTGTACGGCGAGACGGTCGGGTCACCCGGCAGCCAGAACCGCCACGGGTAGTCCTCCGAGCCTCCGGGGCCGGACACCCCGGTGCGCGGCCCGGTCGCGACGACCGGGGCCGGATGCCGGGCCGGTTCGAGCCGGAGCGGTCCGGCCGCGAGGTCGGCACCATTGTCGTCGAGGATGATGCCGAGGGCCACGCAGAGCCGCGCGGGACCGCGGGCGAGGTCGGCATCCGTCGTGCTGGTGATTCGCCGTGCGCGGGCCGCGTCCACGCCCGAGATCACCTCGCCGGCGCGGAGGAGCACGGCGGTCGGTTCACCCTCGGGACCGCAGACCACGTTCGCGCAGACGTGCATGCCGTAGGTGAAGTAGACGTAGAGGAACCCGGCGGGGCCGAACATGATCGCGTTGCGCCGGGTCTTGCCGCGGTACGCGTGCGACCCGGGATCCTGCGCGCCGAGGTACGCCTCGACCTCGGTGATGCGCAGGCTCGCATCCCGACCGTGCAGGACCGCGCCGAGCAGGAGCGGGGCGACCTCGGTGGCCGGTCCCGCCAGGAGCTCGGTCAGCGGGACCAGAGGTCCAGCCCGAGCATCGACGTCGCGAACACGGCTCCCAGCAGCACCACCAGTGCGATGCCGACGAACAGCGGCATCACCCAGGGGCGCCGCGGCACCTGGGCGTCGTGCTTCGCCTTCCACGCCTCGCGCGCGGCCGCCTTGCGGTCGTCCTTGCTGCTGTTGCCGGACAGGCTCACGGGGTCTCCTTCAGGGCCGCAGGGGCGAGGTCGCGCACCGCGGCGGTCAGCGCGGCGAGTTGTTCGAAGACGCGGTCGGGCGCCGTGCCGCCGACGCCGGAGCGGGAGGCGATCGAGCCGTCGACCGTGAGCACGGAGCGCACCTCGGGCGTCAGGCGCGGGTCGATCGCGGCGTAGTCGGCGTCGGTGGGCTGATCGAGGTCGAGCCCGTGCTCCTCGCAGAACCGCACGAGCGAGCCGGCGATCTCGTGCGCCTCACGGAACGGCACGCCCTGCCGCACGAGGTGGTCGGCCACGTCGGTCGCGAGCGAGAAGCCCTGCGGGGCCAGGTCGCGCATCCGCTCGGTGTCGAAGGTCAGGGTCTCGACCATCCCGGCGAACGCGGGCAGCACGAGTTCGAGCGTCGCGACCGAGTCGAAGGCCGGTTCCTTGTCCTCCTGCAGGTCGCGATTGTAGGCGAGCGGGAGTCCCTTGAGCGTCGTGAGGAGCCCGGCGAGGTTGCCGACGAGCCGGCCCGCCTTGCCGCGTGCGAGCTCGGCGATGTCGGGGTTCTTCTTCTGCGGCATGATGCTCGACCCGGTCGAGTAGGCGTCATCGAGGCGGGCGAAGCCGAACTCGCGCGTCGTCCAGAGGATGACGTCCTCGGCGAAGCGCGAGAGGTCGACGCCGAGCTGCGCGGCGACGTAGGCGAACTCGGCCACGACATCCCGGGCGCTCGTCGCGTCGATCGAGTTGGGCAGCGGTGCGCCCAGCCCGAGTTCGCGGGCGACGAGAGCGGGGTCGAGGCCCAGCGCGCCCCCGGCCAGCGCGCCCGCGCCGTAGGGCGAGGCGAGTGCGCGGCCGCGCCAGTCGCGCAGGCGCTCGAGGTCGCGCACGAGCGGCCAGGCGTGCGCGAGCAGGTGGTGCGCGAGCAGGATCGGCTGGGCGTGCTGCAGGTGCGTGCGACCCGGCATGACGGCATCCGGATGCGCGGACGCCTGCGCGGCGATCGCGTCGATCAGCCGCATGACGTCGCGGGTGATGACGGCGGCGTGATCGAGCAGGAACAGCCGGATGAGCGTGGCGATCTGGTCGTTGCGGCTGCGACCGGCCCGCAGCTTGCCGCCGAGCTCGGGGCCGACGGCATCCACGAGCGCGGCCTCGAGGGCGCCGTGCACGTCCTCGTCGTCCTCGGTCGCGACGAGTTCGCCGCTGTCGAGACGGCGCTCGAGCTCGTCGAGCCCGTCGTGCATCGCCTGCTCCTCGGCCGCCGTCAGGTGACCGGCAGCCGCGAGCGCCTTCGCGTGCGCGTGCGACCCCGCGAGGTCGTAACGCGCGAGCACCCAGTCGAAGTGGGTGCTGCGGCTCAGCGCGGCGAGCTCCGGGGCGGGACCCCCCTCGAAGCGCGCGCCCCAGAGTTTCGCCATCAGCGGGCCCCCGCGGGTTGAGTAGCGCCGCGCGCAGCGCGACGCGTGTCGAAACCGGGTACGTCGAACAGAGGGGTTTCGATACGCGTGCCGCTCCGCGGCGCGCTACTCAACCCGCGACACGTCATCCCAGATCCCGGCGGGCCGAGATCTTCGACGGCAGCGACCAGATCTCGATGAAGCCCTTCGCGAGCGACTGGTCGAACGTGTCGCCCGTGTCGTAGGTCGCGAGCGAGAAGTCGTAGAGCGACTGGTCGCTCTTGCGGCCGGTGACGGTCGCGCGGCCGCCCTGCAGCTGCAGCCGGATCTCGCCCGAGACGTACTTCTGGGTGTCGTCGATGAAGGCATCCATCGAGCGCTTGAGCCCGGAGAACCAGAGGCCCTCGTAGACCAGCTCGGCCCAGTCGGCCTCGATCTTGCGCTTGTAGCGGTTGACGTCGCGCTCGAGGGTCAGGTTCTCGAGCTCCTCGTGGGCTGCGATCAGCGCGATCGCGCCCGGCGCCTCGTAGACCTCGCGGCTCTTGATGCCGACGAGGCGGTCCTCGACCATGTCGATGCGGCCGATGCCGTGCTGGCCGGCGATCGCGTTCATCTGCTGGACGGCCTCGAGCGGGGTGACCGGCTTCCCGTCGATCGCGACCGGGATGCCCTGGGCGAAGGTGATCGTCACCTCGTCGGCGGGGCCGTCGGTCGACGGGTCCTGCGTGTACTCGTAGAGGTCCTCGATCGGCGCGTTCCACGGGTCCTCGAGGAACCCGGTCTCGACGGCGCGACCCCACACGTTCTTGTCGATCGAGTACGGGTTCTTCTTCGACTGCTGGATCGGCAGGTTGTGCTCCTCCGCATACGCGATGGCCTTGTCACGGGTCAGCGCGAGGTCGCGGATGGGCGCGATGCTCGTCAGGTCGGGGGCGAGCGCGGCGACGGCCGCCTCGAACCGCACCTGGTCGTTGCCCTTGCCGGTGCAGCCGTGGGCGACCGAGTCGGCCCCGAGCTCCTTCGCGACCCGCGCGAGGTGCTGCGCGATGACCGGGCGGCTGAGCGCCGAGACGAGCGGATACCGCTTCTGGTACATCGCGTTCGCCTTGAGGGCGGGCATCAGGAAGTCGTTCGCGAACTGGTCCTTCGCGTCGACGACGACGGCCTCCACGGCGCCGCAGTCGAGGGCGCGCTGGCGGATGTCCTCCATGTCCTCGCCGCCCTGGCCGACATCGACGGCGAGGGCCACGACCTCCTTGCCGGTCGCATCCTTGAGCCAGCCGATTCCGACCGAGGTGTCGAGTCCGCCCGAGTAGGCGAGGACGACGCGTTGTGCCATGAGTTGTGTCTCTTCCGTCTGTATCTGGTGTTCAGCTTAGGGATGGGTAGGGTGGGCGCATGTCCGAGCCGAACTCAGCGTCCGACCCGACTCCCCCGGTGCCCCCGGCGCCGTCGTTCACGTACGGCAACCCCGTGGCGCAGCCGGGTCAGCCCGCCGAGCCGCTCGCGCCGCCGGCCTACGGCGAACGCCTGCCGGCTCCCGCGGGACCGCCCGCGCCGGGATACCCGCCCGCGTACGGCGCGCCCGCGTACGGCGTGCCCGCCGGTCTGCCGCCCGTGCCGCGCCGCCGCACCTGGGATCTGGTGCTGACGATCATCCTGCTCATCGTCGGGGTCGTCGGGATGGGGATCGGCCTGATCTACGCGGCGATCTTCGCCGACCCCGCCCTCGTGAAGGAGATCTTCGACGAGGCCTACGGTCAGTCCGGCCTCGGCGGCTGGAACGGCTCCGTCGGCGCGGCCCCCGCGGTCATCGCGATCAGCCACATCGTGCTCTACCTGGTGGCGCTCGGCGTGAGCATCCTGCTGCTCGTGAAGAACAAGATCGCGTTCTGGGTTCCGCTCACCGCGGGCGTCATCGCGGCGATCGTGTTCTGGGGCACCCTGATCGCGATCGTGCTCAGCGACCCCGGGCTGATGTCCGGGACCGTTCGCTGATCCGACCGCCGACATCAGGC
This sequence comes from uncultured Schumannella sp., assembly GCA_964586645.1. Taxonomy (GTDB): domain Bacteria; phylum Actinomycetota; class Actinomycetes; order Actinomycetales; family Microbacteriaceae; genus Pseudolysinimonas_A. The sequence continues at coordinate 52 of CAZPJC010000142.1, read as the reverse complement.
GTTCTTCTCCAGCAGCCAGGTGAGCAGCGCCTTCTGGGCGTGCAGGCGGTTC
>CAZPJC010000141.1:0-6325 GCA_964586645.1 uncultured Schumannella sp. | reverse complement strand
GGGTTCGCGTTCACCGAGAACATCCAGTACTTCGCGATCCAGATCGCCGAGTCGGGGCGTCTCGACCTCGCGGTGGGCGAGATCTTCTTCATCCGCGGCATCCTGTCGCCGTTCGCGCACGTGATGTTCACGGCGTTCACCGGATTCTTCATCGGGCTCGCGGCGCGCAAGGGCACGGCGTTCGGCGGCATCCTGTTCTTCTTCGTCGGCCTGATCCCGGCGATCCTGCTGCACGCGTTCTGGAACGGCGTGCTGTTCTTCATCTACGACTTCTACGCGTACTACGTCTTCGTGCAGGTGCCGCTCTTCGCGATCGCCGTCGTCGGGGTCATCCTGCTCCGACGCCGCGAGGCCAAGATGACCCAGCTGCGGCTCGGCGAGTACGCGGCGGCGGGCTGGTTCAACGCGGCGGAGGTCAACACCCTGGGCACCGGTCCCGGCCGACGGCAGGCGCAGGCCTGGGCGCGTCAGCGCGGGCTGGGCAAGGTGATGAAGGAGTACATCCGCGACGCGACGCACCTCGCGTTCACGCGCAACCGCATCGTGTCGGGTCGCGACCGGATCGGCTCGCAGGCCGACGAGGCCCTGCTGCTCGCCCAGGTGTCCGAGTCGCGTGCCCGGTTGGCGGCCGCCGCTCCCGCCGCGCACCGCACCGACGCGCCCGTCGCGCCGGCACCTCCCGCCGGCTAGCCGCCGGAGAACGACGACATCACGTCGGCGACGAAGCTCCAGCCCCAGATGAGGGCGGCGACGACGATGAGGATGACGGCGCCCACGCCGACGCTCCGTTTCAGCCGGGTGCCCTGCGGGGCCACGACGTTGGCCGCGAAGGGCGCCGCGACCCGGTCGTCCTGATAGCGGTCGGTCTGGGTCAGCGTCTTCGCGCCGACGGTCTCGACGATGCGGAGCAGCCGCTGGTACACCTCGGGTCGCGCCGGCGGGAACGGCGTCGCCGAGTAGACGAACATCCAGTCGTCGACGATCTCCACGTCGAGCGGCGCGGCGTTGTCGATGAGCAGCGCCATCAGGTCGGGCGTGAAGACGTAGAGCGCGTCCCGCTCGTACTCCGCCGGGCAGTACAGCGTGAAGTACCGGTCGAAGTCGCCTTCGAGCGACAGGATCTGGCTCTTGTCGAACGTCGCCGGCAGGTTCGTGCCGCCGAACAGGCCGTTGTTGGCCGTCGAGTCGAGCACCATGTGCGGCAGCCGGCGGTCGAGCTGGATGGCCAGGAAGCCCCACGTGCGGGTCGTGCGGTTCTTCCCCGATCCGGTCGAGTACTGGTAGTTGCCGAAGTCGAGGAACCGGCCCTCGACGGTGCGGAAGTGCTCGGTCGCCTTCCGGCTGTCGCCGGTCGCGAAGATCGCTCCGGGATACGCCGGATCGGAATCCGCGGGGGAGAAGGTGAACCCGTTCGCGCGGGCGAACCTGTCCATCCGCAGCCAGCGCGACCAGTTCCCGGTGCCCGCGACGACGACCCGCACGATCGCGAAGCCGACGAGGCCGACCCCGCCGATGAACAGCAGGAGGAAGATCATCGCGATCGGGTTGCCCTCCTGCAGGCCGCCGATCAGGAAGTAGACGATGCCGCCGAGCATCGGCAGGAAGATCGCCGCGCCGAAGACCGTGATGACGATTCCGACGACGATGTTCTGCACCGAGATGCTCGCCCAGGCGGCTCCGGTCGCCCGCGCCTGGGACCGGTACGCCGCGACCTCCTGCGGGGTCGGCGTGGTCAGCAGCGGCGAGTAGTCGACGACTCGGGTGGCCATGCTCCATTGTCCCGCGGCGGAGACGAGTGCCTTAACAGACTCATCGCCCAGTGGCGGGTCAATGACGCCGGCTCTTCTGGGCGATGAGTTGTCCTGACTCCAGGGTGCACCCGGGCCGGGCCGTCGTCAAGGGCGGATCGGGCGGGCGTCCCGCTGCCGCTCACATCATGAACATGAAGTAGGCGGCGACGGCGGCGAAGGCCGTCGCGGCGACGCCGATGACGGCGGTGATGATGATCAGTGCGACATCGCGTCGCGAGTTCTGCCGGACGGTCGACATCAGGGTCCTCCGCTCAGTGGTCCACAGGCTCCCCAGCTGGGTATGACCCTAGAGTCGGCGCCGATCCTGGGTCGCCTCTTGACAGAACGCTCCGGACGGGCGTCAGCCCCGCACGCAACTCCCCGACGAGACGGCGGCGGAGAGCCCCGGGGCGGCGGATGCCACCGGCTCGAGTTCGGTGTTCGTCATCGCGTAGCCCAGCTCCGCGTCGTCGGCGTTGCGGGCGAAGACGACACCCGCGACGCGTCCGTCGGTCGACAGCAGCGGGCCGCCGGAGTTGCCGGGCTGCACGACCGCCGCGAGCGTGTAGACCTCGCGCTCGGTGCGGGTGGTTCCGTAGATGTCGGGGATCGATTCCGACGACACGGCGAGCACCTGGGCCGGGCCGCGGATGAACGGCCCGCCGTACGGATAGCCCTCGACGACGGCATCCGCCCCCACCTCGAGCGCCGGGGAGAGGGCGAGGGGCGCCGCGCCGAGTCCCTCCACGGCGACGACGGCCAGGTCGTCGACGGGGTCGAGGTAGACGACCCGGCCCTCGAGGGTCTGCCCGTTCGGTGCTTCGACGATCGGCTGGTCGACGCCGGCGACGACGTGCGCGTTCGTGACGATCCGGTCGGGGGCGACGACGAAGCCGGTTCCGGTCTGATTCTGACCGCAGGCGAACGCGGTGCCGCCGATCCGCACGACGGACTGCGCCGCGAGGGTGAGCGGGTCGGTGTCGGTCGGCACGTCGGGGATGCCGGGGGAGACGACGACCCCGCCGAGGGCCTCGCCGATCGCGGGCAGGCCCTCTTCGAGAACGGCCGCCCGCAGGCGTGCGAGCAGCGCGTCGACCGGCGCCGGGGTCAGGGTGTCGATCGCCCGGACCACGTACGAGCCCGAGATCGCCTGACTGAACAGCGGCACGCCCATCGAGCCGACGCCGCCGGCGACGAGGGCGAGGGTGAGCGCCGCGATGACCCCGTTCGCGACCCCGCCGGCGAGGCGGCTGCCGAAGCCGATCTCGTCGCGCCTGCGATCCCGGATGCCGCGTCCGATCCGGTTGCCGAGCGCGTGGCCGCCGATCAGCAGCGCGAGCGAGACCGCGATGATGACGGCGATGCGCCAGAACGGATCGGGCACGATCGCGGAGAGCAGCGGGAGGGCGAGGAACGCGAGCGCGCCGCCGCCGATGACCCCGAGGATCGCTCCGATGCTGCGCGCGAATCCGTTGCGCACGCCCTCGCCGATGAACGCCAGCATCGTGAGCACGAGCAGCAGATCGAGGAGGCGGGCGGCGATCATCGTGTCCCAGTCTGGGCCACCGGACGGCGGGGGCGGGTGAGGTCAGCTGGTGATGTCGTGGTCGAGCACCGTGAAGTCCGCGGGCAGGCGGTACCCGGTGCCTCGGGGGGAGTCGTCGAGCTCGTCGATGCGATCCTGCATCGCGGCGACCGCCTCCTCGCTGCCGGGCAGCGGGTGGTCGGGCTCGTCGGGCAGCGCGAGCATCCCGAGGCCCATGCCGACGCCGACGACGAGCGAGGCCGTGGTCGCGTGGCCGTGCACCTCGGCGGGCACGTCGATGCGCTCCGTGCGGCTGGATCTCACGAGCAGGCGCGCGAGTTCGAAGGCGGTGTCGGCGACACGGTCGTCGGTCTCGATCCGGTGGCCCTGCCACAGGAGTGCTTTCATCGGTCCCCGTCCTCAGCAGCGTTGCTCTCACGGTAGGAACGAGCGGCCGATCGGGGAAGAGCGGTGAAAAGTCGTCGGGGTTGTGCTATCCCGGCCACGGCATCCACGATCTCCGTGTTTCTACGATGTATTGCGATATATCGGAACGTGTCGTAACCTATCTCTCAGACCACAAGACCGTGCGCGTCGCACGGCAGGCAGTTTGGAGAAACCCATGCACCGCATGAACATGAATCACGACCGCGGCTTCCCGCAGGGAACCGCCCCCCAGCCCACCCCGCGCTTCCGCGGCGGGCCGCACCCCGGAGCCGACTACATGGGCTTCCTCGGCGGCCCCGCCTTCGGCCCGCGCGGCTTCGGCGGCCGGGCCCGCAAGGGCGACGTCCGCAGCGCGATCCTCTCGCTCCTGAGCGAAGGACCCACCAACGGCTACGGCCTCATCAAGGCCATCCACGCCAAGTCGGACGGCGCGTGGCGCCCGAGCCCCGGCTCGGTCTACCCGACCCTCCAGCAGCTCGTCGACGAGGGGGTCATCACCCCGACGTCGGAGGGCGCCCGGGCCGAGTACACCCTGACCGACGAGGGCCGCGCCTACGTCCAGGAGCACCAGGACGAGATCGCCGCCGCGTGGACGCAGTCCCGCAACCCCTGGAAGGAGCAGGGCGACCTGCTGACCGCCGCGCGGAAGCTGGCCGGCGTCGTGCGGCAGGTGGCCGCCGAAGGCACCACCGAGCAGCGTGCCAGCGCCTCGGCGAAGCTCGACGACCTCCGTCGCGAGCTCTACCGGATGCTCGGCGAGTAGCCCTCGCCCGATCCACACGACGGCGCCCGCCGCGGGGAGACCTGCGGCGGGCGCCTCGCGTCTGCCCGGGGACCCGCGTTCGGGGGACTACGGTCCCGCGCCCGCCCGGCCTACCGTCGGAGGCGGAGAGAGGCGCCCATGGATCAGGGACCGGGGCCCGGCTCCGCGGCGTGGTCGTTGCGATCCCGCGGACCGGCACATGCGGTGAGTCACCGCTGCCTCGACGTGCAGCGCTCCGCCCGACCGCGCCGCTTCTTCGGCAGCCTGTTCGGTGTCGACCCGCTGCATCCGGATGCCGTGGCCTGGTACCGGGGAGCCCTCCGTGAACGGCACGTCGGCGGCATCCTCGGCGGGCTCGGTCGCGAGTGGCGGGTGCTGCACGCGATCCCGCACGGCGACGGCGACATCGACCACCTCGTGATCGGACCGCCGGGTGTCGTCACGATCACCGCCGCCGGGCGGGTGACCGCCGAGGTCGAGGCCCGCGCCGCGTCGCGATCGCTGACCCGGGCGACCGGCGTTCCGATCGTCGCCGAGGCGATCGTGGTCGTCGACGGCCCGAGCATCGACCGCGACGGTCCCGCCGTCGTCCCCGCGCGGCGCCTCGTGCGACACCTGCGCGACCTCCCGCGGGTCTTCGGTCCCGACCTGGTCGCCTCGGTCGCCCGGGCCGCGGAGGAATGGACCACCTGGCGCCCGTTCGGCGTCGACGCCGGCCACTCCGATCCGGACGACGACTTCGAGCGACTCCACGAGGAGGTGACGCGGGCCCGCACCCGGCGTCGGCTCTGGCAGCTCGCCGGCCTGACCGTGCTCGCGGCCGCGGTGTTCACGGTCGCCTCCGGTCCCTTCGTCTGAGCCTCCTCCGGCGCCGGAGTTCTTCTCAACTCGGGGTTGCGTCGCGGGGGGCTGTCCCTAAGATGGGGGACATGACGGTCGCTTTCCCGACGACCGGCATGTCGAGGCCCCCGCTCGAACCCGCGTCGCATTCCGCTGCGATCGTCGCGTGCTCCGCGTGCGGCACGCGTGCCGAGAACGCCCTCGAGCCGTTCTGCGCGCACTGCGGCAGCCGGGTCACCTCGACGGTGCGCGGGGGAGTGGGCTCGATCGCCGCCACCCGGTCGCTGCAGTTCGCGCTGCTCGCGGTGTTCACCAACATCCTCGTCGGCGGCGTCTCGTTCGGCGTCGTCTACCTGCTCGCGGATGCCGCCCGCCTCACCGACGCGGCGCTCGGCCTCGAGGCGATGCGCCTCATCCTCGTCGGAACCGTGCTGTTCCTGGCGATCCGGTCGGGTATCCGGGGTCTGCGGCAGACCCGGGACGGCGTGCTCAAGCGCCGCGCGTGGGCGATCGCCGGCATCGTCATCTCGGGCTTCTACGCTCTGCTCGTGGCGGGCTCCTTCGCCGCCACCGCCGCGCTCTACCTCTTCGTTCTCTGATACCCTCGCAAGGTTGCCGTCTGAACGGCCGCGGATAAAGAGAGCTCGCACATCAGGTGACGAGCGCCGCGCAACGAGGTGAAGGAGGGATCGAATCTATGGCTCTTGACGCTGAGACCAAGAAGGCGATCATCGACGAATACGCAACCCAGCCCGGTGACACCGGATCCCCCGAGGTCCAGGTCGCGATCCTGACCAAGCGGATCAAGGATCTGACCGAGCACCTCAAGGAGCACAAGCACGACCACCACTCGCGTCGTGGTCTGCTCCTCCTCGTGGGCCAGCGGCGTCGTCTGCTGGGTTACCTCCAGGACATCGACATCGAGCGCTACCGCTCGCTGATCGAGCGCCTGGGGCTGCG
>CAZPJC010000140.1:2548-6368 GCA_964586645.1 uncultured Schumannella sp. | reverse complement strand
CGGATCAGGAAGATGCGGCCGAAGCGCTGCTCGTAGGCGGCGTTGCCCTCCGCCATGCGCGCGGCGAGGTGCGGATCGTCGGCATCGGGCGAGGCCTGCTCGCGTCGGCTGTGGTCGGCACCGGTCGCGCCCTCGGCGGGCTTCTCACCGATGCGTGGATGGTGGGCGAGCGCCTCTTCGATCTCAGCGGGCGCGAGCGGCGACGCGGCGGCCGACGCGGCCTCGAGCAGGGCGTCGAGGTCGGCGAACGGCCCCGCGGCGGCGACGTCGGCGACCCAGCGCTCGACGCCGAGAGCCGTGCGGAGCTGCTCGCGCGACGGCTCGATGCTCTGCCCGCTCATGTGCTCAACTGTAGCGATGGCGAGGGTCGCGGGAGTCGTGCTGGCCGCCGGCGCGGGTACCCGGGCGGGCGGCCCGAAAGCACTGCGCCGGGATGCCGACGGCGTGCCGTGGCTCCACCTCGCGGTCGCCGCGCTGCGCACCGGCGGCTGCGACGACCTGCGTGTCGTCCTCGGCGCGGGCGCCGACGGGGCCCGGACGCTCGTGCCCGACGACGTCGAGGTCGTCGTCGCCGAGGACTGGGCGGAGGGACTCTCGGCCTCGTTCCGCGCCGGACTCGCCGGGCTCGACGCCGACGCCGCCGTGGTGACTCTCGTCGACCTGCACGGGCTTCCCGCCGAGGCCGTGGCCCGCATCCTCTCCCCGGCCGTCGACGCCTCGACGCTCCGCCGCGCGACCTACGCGGGCCGGCCCGGGCATCCCGTGCTGCTCGGTCGCGACCACTGGGCGGCGGCCGCGGCCTCGGCCGAAGGCGACCGCGGGGCGGGGCGGTACCTGAGCGCTCAGGACGCCGAGCCGGTCGAGCTGTCGGGGCTCTGGGACGGCGAGGACGACGACGGCCCGGCCTGACGCGCGCGCGGGCGTTTCACGATGCGCACGACCTTCCGGAAGTCCCGCAGATTGACCTTGATCGTCAGCTGGTGCCGCCGCGCGAGGATGACCCCGACGACGAGCGCCGCGAGGAGCGGCACGCCGCCGGCCACCGCGAAGGCCGCGTGCATCCCGAGCCCCTCGGCGATCCCGCCGACGATGACGCCGCCGGCCGCCTGGCCGCCCACGAGGATGACGAGGTAGATCGCCATCACCCGGCCCCGGATGCTCGGATTCGTCGAGAGCTGCACCATCGACTCCGCGCCGGTGGCGAACAGGAGCCGGGCGACGCCCAGCCCCAGAATGCCGGCCAGGAACACTCCGTAGACGGGGACGAGCCCGCCGACCACGATCGCGAGTCCGTAGGCCGCGGTGAGCAGCGCGATCGAGCGCAGACGCACCGATCTGCGCCGCGTCGAGAGCACCGCGCCGAGCACCGCGCCGACGGCGGCGAGCGACGTGTACAGGCCGTAGCCCGCGGAGCCCGTTCCGAACCCCGAGTCGCTCGCGGCGGCGGTGAAGAGCACCGGGAGGGTCATCCCGAAGGTCGCGACGAAGGCGAGCAGCACCATCGGCCAGAGGATCGTCGGCTTCCGCACGATGTAGCGCAGGGCGACCCGCACACCGCCCGCGCCCTCGGCCGGTCGCACGAGCGGCGAGAGCTCGCTCGGACGGAACAGCGAGAACGCCAGGATGCTGACGAGCGTCGCGCCGGCGCTGCCGGCGATCGACCAGCCCGAGCCGACGATGCCGATCAGCACGCCGCTGATGGCCGGTCCGACGAGGCCGCCGACGTGGAAGATCCCGGCGTTGAGGCTCACCGCGGTGCGGAGGCGGGCGGGATCGACGATCTGACCGACCAGGGCGCTGCGCGCCGGACCCTCGAGCGCGCCGGCGACCCCGGAGACGGCCGCGACGAGGTAGACGTGCCACACCTCGGCGGCGCCGAGGATCGCGAGCAGGCCCAGCACCGCGCTGCCGCCGAACGCCACGGCCTGGGTCAGGATCACGATGCCGCGCCGCGAGAACCTGTCGGCGATGACGCCGGCGAACGCGCCGAGCAGCAGTGTCGGGCCGAACTGCAGGGTGACGGCGAGGCCGACGAGAGCGAGGTTGCCCGTCAGCTCGAGCATCAGCCAGTCGACGGCGACCCGCGCCATCCACATCGCGACGCTCGAGAAGAAGATCGAGGTGACCGAGAGCCGGAAGTTGCGCACCCGCAGCACCGCGAGCAGGTCGCGTCCCGAGGTGCGACCGGGCTGGATCGGGATGGGTGCGGTGAGGGCCGGATCGCTGCCGCCGAGACTCACCCGAAACTCCCCTTGACTCGGGTTCCACCCTACGCCTCCCCCTCCGCGGGTTGAGTAGCGCGCCGCGCAGCGGCTCGCGTATCGAAACCCGACGTCCGGGCGGCCCGGTTTCGATACGCGTCCGCCTCCGGCGGGCGCTACTCAACCCGCGGGAGGGGAAACAGCCGCGCGCCAGCGGGCGAGGAGCTCCGCTTCGGAGTCGATGCGCTCCGGGACGAGCACGCGGTCCTCGGCGACGAAGTAGAACGCCGCCTCCACGTGCTCCTCGGGGATGCCCGCCCAGCGGGCGTAGGCGAGCCGGTAGAGGGCGAGCTGCAGCTGCTTGCGCTCGAGGTCGGCGGCGTCCTTCGGCGCGCGGCCGGTCTTCCAGTCGACGATCCGCACCCGGCCGTCGCCCTCGTCGTAGACCGCGTCGATCTTGCAGATGACGATGCGGTCATCGAACGGCAGATGGATCTCGCGCTCGACCTCGATGGGCCGCCGCGACGCGAACTCCGACGCCTCGAACCGCGCCCGCAGCGCCTCGAGTTCGTCGCCGCCCGCCTCGGCCCCGGCATCCGTCTCGGAGTCGAGCGCGTCGATCTCCTCGGCACCCGTCCCGAACCCGAACCGCTGTTCGACCCAGGCGTGGAACAGCGTGCCGAGCCGGGTGGCCGAGAACGGCCGCTCGGGCATCGGCCGGCGCAGTTCGCCCGCGACCCGGTCGGGTTCGGTGACGTAGTCGTGGAACCGGGATGCCGGCACGCGCGTCGGGATCGGCACCCGGGCGGCGGCGAGCCGGGCGTCGCGCTCGGCGAGCAGCAGCTCGACGTCGCGGGTCCACGGTCCCTCCAGGCGGGGTTCGGCCGCGCGCACCTGACCCGCCGCCCACTCGACGGCCGGGCGGCGGTCGCCGAGCGGGTCGAGAGGCCAGACGATGCGTTCGAGGTCGTCGCCGAGCGGGTTCTCCGCGTGCGCCGTCGCCTCGGGCAGCCCGGGGACGAGCCCGGCGTCGGCGAGTTCGCGCAGGAAGAGCCCCGGCTCGCGCGGCTTCGCCTGCGTCGCCCAGAACGATCCGGAGAGCAGCAGCTCGTGCTTCGCGCGGGTCACCGCGACGTAGGCGAGCCGGCGCTCCTCGTCGAGGGCGCGCTGCCGCACCCCGGCGCTGAACGCGTCCTTCGCGGCGAGCAGCTCCTTGCGGGTGCTCACCGCCTCCCACGCGAAATGCGGCAGCTCGGCGGCATCGCCGCGCAGCGGCCACGGGTACTGCCCGAACCCGAGCCAGCCCTGGAACCCCTCGCGCGGCTTCGACGGGAACTCGTCGGTGACCAGCCGCGGCACCGCGACGACATCCCACTCCAGGCCCTTCGCGCCGTGCACGGTGAGCACCTGCACGGTGCCGGGCTCGGGCGGCTCGGGTCGCGGCGAGAGGTCTTCGCGCAGCTCGGCCTCGCGCAGCCAGCCGAGGAATCCCGACAGGGTCGCGATCTCCGCGATGGCGAGATACCCCGAGAGCGCGTCGGCGAAGGCGTCGAGGTTGGCCGAGCCGAGCACCCGGTACTCGTTCGCCGCGACCTCGATGTCGAGGCGCAGCTCCTGGA
>CAZPJC010000140.1:0-2448 GCA_964586645.1 uncultured Schumannella sp. | reverse complement strand
AGCCGGGTCTGCACGACCGAGGTGTCCTGGTACTCGTCCAGCAGCACGACCCGGTAGCGGTCGCGCAGGTCGGCGCCGAGGGCGGGCTGCTTCTGCGCGATCCGCAGGGCGAGCGCGACCTGGTCGGCGTACTCGACGACGCCGCGCCGCACCTTCTCGGCGTCGTAGTCGGCGGCGAGGTCGGCGAGCACTCCGAGGGCGCCGAGCTGCTCGGCGAGTTCGATAGCGGGCAGCCGGTCGAACCTGTCGACGGGGTCGTTGGTCGGCAGATCGACGAGCTCCCCCAGCGAGGCGGCGAGCGCGCGCAGCTCGTCGAGGTCGCCGGCGTGCTCGGCCACGCCTCGGGCGACGGCGAGCACGGCCTTGGTGAGGGCGTCGAGGTTTCTGCCGAGTTCGGGGAGGCGGGCATCCCGGCTGCGCAGCACGACGCCCCGCGCGAGCTGCCAGGCCGCCGCCTCGCCGAGCACGGGGGCGTCGCCCTCGCGGCCGAGCAGGATCGCGGAATCCCGGTAGAGGGTGTTCGCGAACGAGTTGTAGGTCGCGACGTGCGGGGCGTCGAAGACATCCCGTTCCGGCAGCAGCCCGGCCTGATCGAGTTCGGCGATGCGCTCGCGGATGCGCAGCCCGAGTTCGCCCGCCGCCTTGCGGGTGAAGGTCAGGCCGAGCACCTGCGCCGGCTCGACGAGTCCGTTGGCGAGCAGCCAGAGCACGCGGTTCGCCATCGTCTCGGTCTTGCCCGACCCCGCGCCGGCGACGACGAGGGCGGGGGCGAGCGGCGCCTCGATCACGGCCTGCTGCTGCGGGGTGGGCGGCTTCACCGCCTCGTCGCGGACGCGGGCGAGCGCCTCGGCGATCTGCACGGACGAGTATCTGATCGACCCCGTCACGGCCCACTCACCGCCCCGACCCGGTGCAGCCGGAGCTCCGGGACGGCGCCGAGGCCGTACCCGCCGACCTCGAGCACGCCCTCGAAGGAGGCCGCCGCCATCCCGATCGCGACCTGACGGATGCGCTCGCGGAACGCCTCGAGCCCCTCGTCGCCGAGCGGTGCCTGCACGCCCTCCCGGTACTTCTTGCCGCCGACCCCGGACTTGACGTAGAGCAGCTTCGCGCCGCCCGGCGAGTGCGCCCCGAGCTCGTCGAGCACCTCGTCGAGCCGGCCCTCGCGGTAGGCGAGCTGGTAGGCGCCGAGCTGCGCGGTCGCGTCGATCTTCGCCTGGCTCGTCACGGGCGACCCCGTCTTGAGGTCGACGATCATCACGCTGCCGTCGGCCGCGCGCTCGACCCTGTCGATCGTGCCGCGCACCGTCGCCCGGTCGACCTCGAGTTCGAACGCCTTCTCCGCCCCGACGACCACCCCGCCACTGCGCTCGAAGTCGCCGAGGTACGCCGCGATGCCGTCGGCGAGAACCCGGGCCTGCCGCCGGTGGTGCTCGGCGAGCCACGGCGACTCGAACAGCAGCTCGCCCCAGCGCTGCTCGACGCGGGCCCACACGGCGTCCGCCTCGGGCGACTCGGCCGTCTCCATCGCCCAGTGCAGGATCGTGCCGACATCCATGAGCGTCGTCGACGTCGACCCGCCGATCGTCTCGAGGAACCAGTCGAGCGGCGACTCCTCGAAGCGCTCGAGGCGCGAGGGGCTGACCGGCACCTGCATCCCCTCGAACAACGGCGCCTCGGTCGAGACGGCGAGCAGCCCGTGCCACTCGTCGGGACTCGCCCCCGGCACGCCGGCCTCGGCGAGCCGGGCGAGGGAGGATGCCGCCGCCGCCCGGGTGCGCGGATCGATCCCCCGCGAGGTCAGCAGGCGCCGCAAGCGTCCCGTCGTGCCGCGCAGGGTGAACGGGGCCGTCTCGGCCAGCAGCGGGACGTCGGGCGGCAGGAGATCCATCAGCACGCTGCGGGACTCGTCGTCGTTGACGACGGCGGCGAGCAGCACGCGGTCGCGCGCGCGGGAGATCGCGAGCGCGAACATCCGCAGCTCGTCGTCGAGCACGAGCTTCCGCTCGTCGATCGGCGTCTCCCGCCCCTCGACGGCGCGGGCCAGCGCCTGCGGGGCGAGCAGCGAGCCGCGCGGGCGCAGGTTCGGCCACGCGCCGTCCTGGAGCCCGGCGACGACGACGGTGTCGAACTCGAGGCCGACCGCGCCCGAGGGCGTCGTGACCAGCACGGCGTCGGCGGCGCGGGTGGGCGCGATGAGGTCTTCCGACACCTCCGCGTCGCGCAGGGTGTCGAAGAAGACGCTCGCCTCGGGCGCGTCGGTGCGGTGCTCGGCGAAGCGCTTCGCGGCGGCGAACAGCCCGACGATGCCGTCGAGGTCGCGGTTCGCCTCGGCCGCCGCGACCCCGCCGCCGAGAGCCTGCGCGCGCCACGCCTTGGCGAGCCGGCTGCGCTCCCAGGCGAGCCAGAGCAGGTCTTCGGCGGTCGCGGCCGGGTCGGCGGTGCGCA
>CAZPJC010000139.1:0-6383 GCA_964586645.1 uncultured Schumannella sp. | reverse complement strand
TGCCAACTACCGTGGAATCGCGAGGGGTTCATGCCATCTCGAGCGGGAACCCACAGCGGCGAGTGTTCCGACGCACCGATCCGGCCACCGATAGGGGCCGCCGGCTGGGAACGGGGGCCGTGGGCGCTGCGGTGGCGGGATTTCGCGGCCTCCCTGGGGTGATCGGGTCAGGAAGGGGGTATCGGCCCGCAGAGGGCCGTCTGTGGCGTTCTGCCGGATCCTCTGTTTCCGGGTCGAAGCGGAGGGGGCCAGGTCAACCCGGCCGCCTCCGCCTCGTCCTACGCGGCCGCGCGCTCCTCGAGCAGGGCGGCGCTGAGGGTCTCGACGGAGCGGAGCACGTTGCTGGCCGTCGAGCGAATCAGCGCGACGTCGGCGGCGGCCCATCCGGCGACGTAGCCGACGCTGTAGGCCGCGGTGTCGAGTCCGAGCATCGCCGCCATGACGTAGGCGACGCTCTCGGCCTCGGTCTCTTTGACGCCGCGGTGCTCCACGTACTCGGCGGCGGGCTCGTCGGCGTGCAGCAGCGCGTGGGCTGCCTCGTGCAGCATCGTCTTGGCCTGCTGCGCGGGCTCGAGGTGCGCGCCGACGAGGATTCGCCGGCTGCCGTCGATCGTCGTGTAGCCGTTGCGGTCGCCGGTGTCGCCGAGGTCGACGGTCCAGCCGAGTGAGCGCATGTAGTCGGCGGTGCGGGAGAAGATCCCGGCGTCGTCGGCGCCGGTGAGCAGCTGCAGGATCTCGCCGTCGTCGGTGCGGCCCTCGTCGAGATCGGTCTGACTGATGTCGAACACCGAGAGGATCGGGAAGTAGGCGCGGCTCTTGGTCGTCTCCTCGCCGGTGGCCTCGTCGACGTCGGTGGCTTTGCGGGTCGCGTAGCCGAAGATCTTGAGCGATTTCTCGCCCTTGCGGACGTGCCGGCCGAGCTTCTCCCACTGGCGGAATCCGGCCACCCGGGTCGCGTCCGGTCGCTGCGCCCAGATGAGCAGGAGGTTGTTGAGGCTGTAGCTGTGGAAGCTCGCGGTGAAGTTGAGGAACCGCTGCCACTGCTCGGAGTCGGCCAGGCTCGCGACCTGGTCGGCGAGCCGGCTGTGCAGCTCCTCGGCCTGAGCGCGGCGCTCCTCGAGCGTGCGGGCGGCGGGCTTCTTCTTGGTGATCATCGGGATGCTCCTCGAATCGGTATTAGTAAACCTGACAACTACAAATATAACGACCAGAGCCGACAGTGTCAACTGACTTGGACAGGAAACGGATTCTGCGGGGACACATACCGTTTAGACTGAAGTGGTGTGCCGCTCGAGCGATGAGGGCGGGCGTCGGTGCCCGTGCAGTCAGCCGGGTGCGCGGGCACCGCTCGAAGGGCAGGCGCTCGAGGCGCATAACGAGCGCCGGCGGAAGAATCGGGCGTTGCGCTCGGCCGCGGTCTCGTGGGCGGTTGAGGCGGGGGTGCCGGCGACCGCGGTCGCGGTACTCGCGGCTGCCCGACCTGCGGTCGTTGCGGAATGGGCTCGGCAGGCTGGCGCTCCGTCGGAGGTGTTCGACGCCACGAATGTCAAGCGGCTCGGTGCCCGCGAGATCTCCGAGGCGTACTGGGCGACGCCGGCGATCGTCTCCGCGATCGCGGAGATCTCGCGACGGCAGGGCGCGGATCCCGCTGAGTCAGATCTGCTCGCCGGCGACGTCACGGAGACTGATCTCGTCGAGGGCGATGGGGTCAACGAAACGATGTGGGTGCGCCTCGACTCCGGCGTCGAGGGGTATCACAAGGCGTTCACGCATCTCGACGATGACACCGCGCTCGAGTACGGCCAGGACGCCGCGCTGCAGCCGATCCACGAGGTGAGCGCCTGGATCCTCGCCCGCGAGCTCGGCAAGCCGTGGCGCGACCTGATGCCGGCATGCGTGCTGCGCCCCGTGGAGGGTCGCCTGGGATCGTTCGCCCGTCGCGTGTCCGGCGACGCGACGTCGCCGCTCGGCTCCGTGCCCCCGTCGGCGATCGCCGCGGCTGCATTCTTCGACTCCCTCACCGCGCAGCAGGACCGGCACGGCAGCAACCTGCTCGTCGACGGCCCGCGAATGCAGCTCATCGACCACGGCTTCACCTTCGCCAAGCCCGGTGACTACGACAACGCCACCATGTTCGTCAGCTACCGGCACCGAAAGGGCGACCCGACACTGACCGGCCCGGAGCGCAAGGCCCTCCGGCGGCTCCTGGATTCACCTGACCTGCTCGGCATGCGGTCCGTGCTCGAGGCCGCTCGAGCGGATGCTCTCACAGGCCGAGCTCGCCGGATGCTGCAGCTCGGCGCGATCCTGCCGCAAGGGGAGTATTGACGGCCTGGGCGTAAACTGAGCGGCTAACCGAAGCCTGAGGAGGTGAGAGAACAGATGATCGAAGTAGAGTTCCGGCGGCCCGAGGAGGGCTCGAGCTATTCCGTCGCGGCCACGATCCGCGTCGACGACGCCGGCAACGTGACGACCGCCGGCGAGGGCATCGAGTCGATCATCGACGTCGCGATCGCGGACCGCCGCCGGCCTGCAGGGCGTCTCACTCTCGCCGACGACCCGGTCGCCTGGCTGCGCAACGCGCGCAAGGCGTTCCGCACGCCGTACCTCGTCCCGGTGATCGTCACCGACACCGCACCCGAGCCCGTCTCCGTCTAGCCGAGCGCCTGCGGGTTCTCCGTCGCCAGCCACGGCTCATCGCCGTCGAGCTCGACGCCCTCCTCGGCCTCGTCGAGCACGAGCCGAACGACCGCGCGGACTGTCATGGGCGGCGACGATAACGGCGCCGCCGGCGCCGGCATGGCCGTTCTCCACAGCCGCTCTCGCGAGCGCGGCTGCAGGCCACGAGCTCGAGGGCATCCCTCCGAGGGGACGCGGGTCGCGCATCCCCGATCGTGTGATGTTGTCGCTGGCTCCGTTCTCTCGGCGTTCGACCTGACATCTACTAATATAGCGGTCGGTTACCGACAATGTCAACCGGCTTGGAACTGCCGGGCGCAGCCCGGCGGCACGGCGGCCGCGCGGGCGCGCGGACTCAGCCCGCCGACACCTCCTCGCCGGTCGGTACTGCGACCAGGAGGGGAGCGCGGGTGAAGGCTGCGGTGCCGTAGCCGAGGTCGTGGCCGATCGCGTCGGCGTCCACCTCGACGGTGGTGCCGGAGCGCTCGCCCGCGTCCCAGTCCCGGATGCGGAGCGCGCCGACGACGATGATCCGCTGGCCCTTGAGGACCGAGCCGATAACGTTCGCGGCGAGGTGGCGGAACGCCGTGATCGTGTACCAGTTGGTCTCGGCATCCACCCACTTGCCTTCCGCCCGATCGAACCTCCGCTGCGTGGACGCCAGCCGGAACGAGGTGATCTGCAACCCCTCGCTCGTGACGATGTGCTTGGGCGCGGTGGCGACCAATCCGGTGAGGGTGATGGTGTCTGTCATGGTGTCCTCCTAGATAGTTGATTAGTAGACCTGACAGTTACGAATATACGGATAGCCACCGACACTCGTCGGCGGACAGCGCGAGGGGCGGCGCGCCTAGGAACGCGCCGCCCCTCGGCCCGGTCAGTCGCCGGTGCTCGCGGCTCTGTCGAAGTGATTGACGTAGGTGAGCGGCAGGCCCGACTCGACGATCTGGTCGGCCTCGACGTCGCCCGTGGTCAGGTAGACGAAGGTGTCGGCGATCGCCCCGTTGTCGGTGTTGATCTCGTGACCGTGTGAGGGGGCGAGCATGAGGTACTCGACGCGCCCGCTAGCGGGGTCGGTGATCTTCCAGCCGATCGCGGTGCCCTCGACGTGCGCCTCGAAGACGACCCCCTCCTGGGTAGTCAGGGCGGGTGCCGCGATCGTCCCGGCGCCGGGGGCGGGGCACGAGTGCTCGGCCCACGCCCACGCCTCGTCGAGGAGCGCGTCGGTGCTGCCCGAGCCGATCGCGGCGGCCACGCGGTCGTAGTGCTCTCTCACAGCGCGCCCTCCTGTCCCGCGATCGCGACCTGGTGGATCGTCCAGTAGGGCGCGGTGGTCGCCTCGCGGAGCCCGTCGAGCCACGCTGCGGCGGTGAGCGGGCCGAACGGCAGCCCGCTGTCGCTCAGCCACCCGCGCGGGTCAGCGAGGTACGCCGGGGCGTCGTCGACGAAGTAGTCGGGCGCGGCCTGGTGCTCGGTCGCGAGGGTCGCCGCGAGTTCGTGCTCTGCCCGCTCTTGGGTCGCAGCGGCGAGCACGATGGGGTCGCGGTCACCGTCTTCGGACGACCACTCGATGAGGCCGACGTAGACCTCGGCGGCGCTGATGTTGGTGTTGGTCATGGGGTGCCTTTCTGTCGGAGTTGAGGGGGGAGGGTGGGGCGATTCGCTCGCCCCACCCGGTAGGGCTGCGCTCAGGAGCGCTCGGCCTCGGAGTTGTCGAAGCTGATGTCGTCCCAGCCGTTCATCCGCACGGCTTCGATCACCTCGTCTCGATCGAGGCCGTCGCGCGCGTAGTCGATCGCGTCGTCGGCGTCGCGCGCGGTCACCGTGCGCGTGACCTGCAGGCTCACGGTGATGTCGAGCGTGACGTCCCACTCGCGCTCTCGCGGGGTGCCGTTCATGGCTTCCGCGAGGCGGTCGTACTCCTGGCAGAAGTCCGCGTGGTCGGCGATGCGACCGGCCTTCTCCCAGAAGTCGATGAGCCGGGGATCGGCCCCGTCGGTGATCTGCTCGGTGCGGAGCCGGGTCAGCTCCGCCTCGAGCTGCGCCACGCGGGCGAGGGCGGCCTGCTCGGCTGCCTCGGCGCGCGCGAGCACTCCGATCATGGCCGGTCGGGGCGGAGCCTCGATCGGTGTGACCTCGACGGTCGCGGGGGCGGTGGTCATGGTGTCAGTCATGTCATCCTCCTAGGTAGTTATTTAGTAGACCTGACATGTACGAATATACGGAGGGCCACTGACATTGACCGCGCGCACAGAAGAGCGGGCGGAGAGTGTCGCTCTCTCCGCCCGCTCGGGGGTGCCAATCTCGGCTCAGCAGGCTGTATCTGGGGTTCCCACGGCGACCTCGACCACCTCGATCGCGACGCCGAAATCGGACAGGAGCCACCGGTTCCGCGGGAGGTCGCTACGGCGCTCGGAGGCGGGTTGCCAGTGGTCGAAGATGAGGCGATCGTCGCCGTGTCCCGTCGGCTCCGCCCAGATCCACTCCCAGTCGTGGTCGCCGGTGCTCTCGCAGGTGTAGCCGCGGTGCGGGGCGGCGGAACGCCATGCGTCGAGCAGCCGCATGGCGGCTTCGCCGTCGATCGCGAAGTCGCGCGCCCCGGTGTCCGGGTCGGTGACCTCGAGAACGCCGCTGAGCGCGGCAGTACGGGGCTCTGAGCCCGGAATCCGGGCTGTGATGATCAAAGACATGATCGGGCCTTTCCGGGAGCCCCAGGAGGTGCCTGGGGCTCCCTCGGGGTCATGGGCGGACGATTCGGCCGGTCGCGGTGAGCACTTCGCCGATGAACTCGACGAAGTCGGCGGCGCTGTCTCCCTCGCGGTTGAAGAGCCGTGTCAACTTGTCCAGCGCGGCCTCGTCGGTGATCCGGCGGACCGGCCCCTTATCGGTGTCGCAGAAGGTGAGCTCGATCGGCGCCTGGCCCAGCGCGAAGGTCGCCCCTGCACCGGTCTCGCCGTTATGCGAGGCCCACTCCTCGGACTCGCCCTCGCCGGTCACGACCGTGAAGTGGTCCGGCATTGCAACGAACCCACCGGCGTCCTCTGGGAGAGTCGCCTGCCATGCGGTGAGGATGTCGCGCGCCTGCTGTCGCGTGACCTCGTAATCACGCTCGCCGCTGGCGGGGTCGAAGAACGGCTCGACCGGAGCGATCGTGACGATCTTCGGGGTCTCGCCCTTGATTGTGATGAGTGCTTCCGTCATGTTCGGAGGTTCCTTTCTCGATTGCTAGTTAGTAGACCTGACATGTACTAAAGTAGTCATTGCCACTGACAGTGTCAACCAACTTGGAAACTGCAAGCGCCCCCGCTCTCACCCACGGATAGGTACGCGATCGAGATCGCAGCGGACAACACCCCGTGACCTCCCAGCCACACCGAGCCGGCGGAGGCTCAGCCGCCTTATACACGGGACCTAGGCCGCCCGCGAGCGATCTGCGACCGAGGGGAGTGGACAGATGGGTGGGCGAGAGCGGCAGCGGCGAACAGCGCAGGAGGGGACCGCTGGGCCCGACCTGTTCACCGGAGCCGGGGGAGTGCGTTTGCCCGTTCGCTCTTTCGGGCCGAATTAGTAGACCTCAGAACCGCTATCTAACGCCTCTCATACCCCGCTCAGGAGGCGCGCAGCGCCGACTCGACCGTGCTGACGGCCCGGCTTGCCGGGTCGACCAGAGGGCAGCGCGCAGCGCTGACCCCCCACCCCGCAGG
>CAZPJC010000138.1:0-6404 GCA_964586645.1 uncultured Schumannella sp. | reverse complement strand
CGGCCCTGCAGCACGGCGCACTCGACCTCGCGGCCGACGATCGCCTGCTCGACGAGCACGGTGTGGTCTTCGGCGAAAGCAAGGTCGAGGGCGGCGTCGAGCTCGTCCCATCCGGCGACCTTCGACACCCCGACGCTCGAGCCGGCGCGGGCGGGCTTCACGAACACCGGCAGCCCGAGGCCGGCGATCCGGCGCCGCCACAGGTCGGCGTCGGCCGCGAGCCGGGCCCGGGTGACGGTGACCCACGGCGCGACCTCGACCCCGGCGCCCTGCAGCACGGTCTTCGTGAAGTGCTTGTCCATCCCCAGCGCGGACGCGAGCACGCCGTTGCCGACGTAGGGCAGGCCGACCAGTTCGAACAGACCCTGGATGGTGCCGTCCTCGCCGAACGGTCCGTGCAGGATCGGGAAGGCGACATCCACCTCGCCGAGCGATCGCACGGTTCCGTCGGGGTCGCGCACCGTGAACTCGCGGGTCGACGCCGACTCCGGCAGGAACACGCGGGTGCCGTTGTCGTGCACGACCGGCAGCTCGTCGGCGAGGGTCAGGCCGGTCGCGTCGTCGGGCTGCAGGGTCAGGATGCCGTCGGGCGTGATCCCGACCGGGATGACCTCGTACGTCGTCCGGTCGAGTGCGCCGAGCACGCCGCCCGCCGTCGCGCACGAGATGCCGTGCTCGCTCGAGCGTCCGCCGAAGAAGAGGGCGACGCGGATGCGCCCGTCGGAAGCGGTGCGGTCACTCACCCTGCGGCTCCGTCGTGTCGGTGGTCAGGTGGGGCGCGAGGTCGCGCGGGGCGAGGATGCCGGCGAGCACTTCGGCGACCTGGCTGACGATCGGCATCTCGACGCCCTTCGCGGCGGCGAGCTCGAGCACCGGGGCGACCGACGCGAGACCCTCCGCCGTCTGGTTCATCTGCGCGACGACCTCCGCGTACGCGTAGCCCTGGCCGAGCAGCCGGCCCGCGGTGTTGTTGCGCGACAGCGGCGACTCGCAGGTCGCGATGAGGTCGCCCAGACCGGCGAGTCCGCTCATCGTCTCGGGCAGCGCGCCGTGGGCGACGGCGAAGTCGGTCATCTCGACGAGGCCGCGGGTGATGATCGACGCCTTCGTGTTCTCGCCGTAGCCGACGCCGTCGACGATGCCGATCGCGACGGCGATGAGGTTCTTGAGCACGCCGCCGAACTCGGTGCCGACGACATCGGTGTTCACGAAGCAGCGGAAGTAGCGGTTGCTGGCGGTCGCCGCGACATCGGATGCCGTGGCCAGGCTGGTCGACGAGACGACGGCGGCGGTGGGTTGCTCCTTCGCGATCTCGAGCGCGAGGTTCGGCCCCGAGACGACGGCGATGCGCTCGGGCTCGATGCCGAGTTCGGCGAGGATGACCTCGCTCATCCGGGCGAGGGTGCCGCGCTCGACGCCCTTCATGAGCGACACGACCGTCGCCGTCGGCGGGATCAGCTCGCGCACGATCCGCAGGTTCTCGCGCAGCGACTGCGCGGGGACCGAGAGGTAGACCTGGTCGGCACCGTCGAGCACCTCGGGCAGCCGCGGGCTCGCCGCGACGTTGCGCGGCAGGTTGATGCCGGGCAGGTAGTCGGAGTTGCGGTGCGACTGGCTGATCTCGCGCGCGAGCTCCGGGCGGCGCGCCCAGAGGGCGACGCTGCAGCCGGCGTCCCCGAGGATCTTCGCGAACGTGGTCCCCCACGATCCGGCGCCGAGGACGGCGACCCGGCGACCGGTGTCCGGGAGGACGAGCGGCTGGGTCATCGTCACCCGCCCAGTCTTCCAGCAAACGGGCCCGCAACTAACCTGGACGCATGACGGCGACCACGCCCGGCCGGGTGCGCAGCCCGAACCCGTACCGCGAGTTCCTCCGCGGCGTCGCCACGCTCGGCCGCGGGTTCGCCTACTGGCGGCGACGGCCCGGCACGATGGCGCTCGGGCTCATCCCGGCGGCGATCGTCTTCGCGGGGCTGATCGTGCTCATCGTGCTGCTCGTGACGAGCCTCGACCCGGTGACGATGTTCCTCACCGGCTTCGCCGAGGAGTGGGACCCCGGCTACCGCACGCTGCTGCGCGCTGGATTCGGGCTCGCCCTCGTCGTCGGTCTCGTCGTGCTCTACGCGTTCGCCTTCACCGCGCTCACCCTGCTCGTCGGCGACTGGTTCTACGCGCGCATCTGGCGGGTCGTCGAGGACGACCTCGGCGAGTTCACGGCGCGCCGCCCGGAGCCCGGGTTCTGGCGCTCGAACCTCGACGCCCTCCGGCTCGTGGTGCGCGCGATCTTCACGGGTCTCCTCCTCGCGCTCATCGGCCTGATCCCGGCCGTCGGCACGGTCGTCGCCGTCGTCCTGGGCGTCTTCCTGTCCGGCCGCCTCGTCGCCCTCGAGCTCACGACCCGGCCGCTCGAGGCCCGGGGGATGACCCGGGTCGAGCGCCGCGCGGCCCTGCGCAGCCACAGCCCCCGCGTGCTCGGCTTCGGCGTCGCCGTGCACCTGTGCTTCTTCGTGCCGGCCGGCGCGATCCTCGTGATGCCCGCCGCCGTCGCGGGCGCCACCCTGCTCGCGAAGCACGTCCTGGGCGAGGAGCAGCGGCGCGAGGCCGGGGCCACCGCCTAGGACGTCGGAGGCGTGATCTTGCCGTACTCGGACTGACCGTGCGCGGCCGGGTCCCAGCGCTCGGCGGGCGGGGTCTCGCCGCGCAGCTCGCCGACCAGGCCGGCGATGGCATCCATCAGGGCCGTCGTCGCGGCGGCGAGCGCGGCCGCGTCGGTGCGTCCCGCCCACGGGGAGAGGTCGAGCGGCGGGCCGACGAGCATCTCGACGTCGGAGCGCGGGAAGAACCGCAGCCGGCCGCCGTAGCGCGGCAGGATCTTCTGCACGCCCCAGTGCGCCACCGGGACGAGCGGGATCCCGTACTGCAGCGCCAGACGCACCGCGCCCGTCTTGCCGCGCATCGGCCACTCGTCGGGGTCGCGGGTGAGCGTGCCCTCCGGGTAGACGATGACCGCGAGCTCCTCGTCGATCAGCCGGCCGGCCGCCGCCAACGGGGCGCCCCCGGCGCCGCTGCGCTCGACCGGGATCTGACCGGTGTAACGCAGCAGGGCCCCGAGCAGCGGCACGCGGAAGACGCTCGCCTTCGCGAGGAACCGCGGCACCCGCCCCGCGCGCCAGACCAGGTACGCGGTCGTCAGCGGGTCGAAGTTGGTGACGTGGTTCGGCGCGATCACGACCGCGCCGCGCTTCGGGATGTTGTCGAGGCCGCGCATGCGGTAGCGGCCGAAGAACTCGAAGATCGGGATCGCGACGAACGCGACGATCCGCCAGCGGATCAGCTTCTCGGGCTTGCGACGACGCACCGAGCCAGGCTACCCGCGGGTGGGTTTCGATACACCCGCTCCGCGGGCACTCAACCCGCGGCGCCGAACTCAGACCAGGTCGAAGTCGGCGCCCAGCGCGGCGAGCTTCTCGACGAAGTGCTCGTAGCCGCGGCTGATCAGCCCGAGGTTCGAGACCGTCGAGGTGCCCTCCGCGGCGAGCGCCGCGATGAGGTAGCTGAAGCCGCCGCGCAGGTCGGGCACGCGGACATCCGCCGCCGTGAGCTTCGTCGGGCCCGTGATGACCGCCGCCTGCTCGAGCTTGCGGCGCGGCACACGGCGGGTGACCGACTCGAGCCCGTCGCTGTGCACGACGATGTCGGCGCCCATCTCGACGAGCGCGTCGGTGAAGCCGAGCCGGTTCTCGTAGACCGTCTCGTGCACGACCGAGACGCCGTCGGCCTGCGTGAGCGCGACGATGAGCGGCTGCTGCCAGTCGGTCATGAACCCGGGGTGCACGTCGGTCTCGACCTGCACCGGGTTGAGCGGCCCGCCCGGATGCCAGAACCGGATGCCGTCCTCGCGCACGTCGAACGATCCGCCGACCTTGCGGAAGACGTTGAGGAAGGTCATCATCTCCTGCTGCTTCGCGCCCTTGACGAAGATGTCGCCCCCGGTCGCGAGGGCCGCCGACGCCCAGGATGCGGCCTCGTTGCGGTCGAAGATCGCACGGTGCGTGTAGCCGGTGAGCGACTCGACGCCCTCGATGAAGATCGTGCGGTTCGGCTCCATCCAGATGATGGCGCCCATCTTCTGCAGGATCGCGATGAGGTCCATGATCTCGGGCTCGATCGCGGCGTTCTTCAGCTCGGTGACGCCCTTCGCACGAACGGCGGTGAGCAGCACCTGCTCCGTCGCGCCGACGCTCGGATAGGGCAGCGCGATGTTCGCGCCGGTCAGGCCGTTCGGCGCGGTGATGCGGATGCCCTCGTACGACTTGTCGACGATCGCGCCGAACGCGCGCAGGGCGTCGAGGTGGAAGTCGATCGGCCGGTCGCCGATGCGGCAGCCGCCGAGGTCGGGGATGAGGGCCTCGCCGAGCGCGTGCAGCAGCGGCCCGCAGAACAGGATCGGGATGCGGCTCGACCCGGCGAGCGCGTCGATCTGCGCGAAGTGGGCGCGTTCGACGTTCGACGGGTCGAGGACGAGCACCCCGTCTTCGGGACTCGCGACGGTGACGCCGTAGGCCTCGAGCATCTTGGTGACGATCGAGATCTCGGAGATCTGCGGCACGTCCTGGAGCACGCTCTGCGTCTTGCCGAGCAGCGCGGCGACCATGGCCTTCGTGGCGAGGTTCTTGGCCCCGCGCACGTGCACGGTGCCGGTCAGCGGCTTGCCGCCGCGGATGACGATGCCGTCGGCCTTCAGACCCACGCGCTCCGCGGCCTTCGCCGCATCCTTCGCGAGGCCGTCGTTCACGTCTCCGTCATTCACCACGAGCGAATTCGCCACTGTGACACCTGCTGCCTTACCACCGGGAGAACCGGTTTACCGAACGGGGAGAGTGCGGGGCCGCCAGCTCTCCCTGGTGCCCTCGAACTCCGTGATCCGCGCCTCGTCGCGCAACGTGAGCCCGATGTCGTCGAGCCCTTCGAGCAATCTCCAGCGAGTGTAATCATCGATCTCGAAACCCGCCTGGAGGTCGCCGACGGAGACGGTTCGTGCTAGGAGGTCGACGGTCGCGGCCACCCCCGGCTGCGCCTCGATGGCCGCCCAGAATCTCTCGATCTCGGCTTCCGAGACGGTCGCGGTGAGCAGGCCCTGCTTGCCGGAGTTGCCGCGGAAGATGTCGCCGAACCGCGGCGCGATGACGGCCTTGAAGCCGTAGTCGCGCAGCGCCCAGACGGCGTGCTCCCGGCTCGACCCGGTGCCGAAGTCGGGCCCGGCGAAGAGCACCGTCGCCCCCTGCGCCCACGGCTGGTTGAGCACGAACTCGGGATCCTTGCGCCACTCGTGGAAGAGGGCGTCGTCGTAGCCGGTCTTCACGATCCGCTTGAGGAACACGGCGGGGATGATCTGGTCGGTGTCGACGGCGCTGCGCGGCAGCGGGATGGCGGTGCCGGTGACGGTCTCGAACTTCTCCATGGCCTCAGACCCCCACTTCCACCGACAGGTCGGACGGCGACGACAGCGTGCCGCGGATCGCGGTCGCCGCGGCGACGAGCGGCGACACGAGGTGCGTGCGCCCGCCCTTGCCCTGACGGCCTTCGAAGTTCCGATTGGATGTCGACGCGCACCGCTCCCCCGGAGCCAGCTGGTCGGGGTTCATGCCGAGGCACATCGAGCACCCGGCGAAGCGCCACTCCGCCCCGAACTCCTCGACGATCTTGTCGATGCCCTCGGCCTCGGCCTCGAGCCGCACCCGGGCCGAGCCCGGCACGACCATCACCCGCACGTGGTCGGCCTTCTTGCGGCCCTTGATGATCGACGCGAAGGCGCGGAGGTCTTCGATGCGGCTGTTCGTGCACGAGCCCATGAACACGGCGTCGACCTTCACGTCCTTCAGCGGGGTGCCCGCCTCGAGCGCCATGTACTCGAGCGCCCGTTCGGCGGCGGCGCGCTCGTTGGGGTCGGCGAACGACGCCGGGTCGGGCACGGACTCGTTGAGCGAGACGCCCTGCCCGGGGTTGGTTCCCCAGGTGACGAACGGCTCGAGCTCGTCGGCATCCAGGAACACCTCGGCGTCGAAGACGGCATCGTCGTCGGTGGCGAGCGTCTCCCAGTAGGCGACGGCGGCGTCCCAGTCGGCACCCTGCGGGGCGTGCGGGCGGCCCTTCAGGTAGTCGTAGGTCGTCTGGTCGGGGGCGACCATGCCGGCGCGCGCGCCCGCCTCGATCGACATGTTGCAGATCGTCATGCGGCCATCCATCGACAGCGACCGGATGGCGCTGCCGCGGTACTCGAGCACGTAGCCCTGGCCGCCGTTCGTGCCGATCTTCGCGATGACGGCGAGGATGATGTCCTTCGCCGTGACGCCCGGGCGCAGCGTGCCCTCGACCGTGATCGCCATCGTCTTGAACGGCTTGAG
>CAZPJC010000137.1:0-6420 GCA_964586645.1 uncultured Schumannella sp. | reverse complement strand
TCGCCCTCGAGGGGGCGCTCAAGCTCAAGGAGCTCGCCTACATCCACGCCGAGGGATTCGCGGCGGGCGAGCTCAAGCACGGCCCGATCGCGCTGATCGAACCGGGACAGCTGGTGATCGTCGTGGTGCCGTCGCCGCGCGACCCGAACTCGCTGCACCCCAAGGTGATCTCGAACATCCAGGAGATCCGCGCGCGCGGCGCCCGGGTCATCGCGGTCGCCGAGATCGGCGACGTCGAGGTGCTGCCGTTCGCCGACGAGGTCATCCGCATCCCGTTCGCTGGTCCGCTGTTCGAGCCGCTCCTCGCCGTCGTGCCGCTGCACATCTTCGCGATGGAGCTGGCGACCGCGAAGGGTCTCGACGTCGATCAGCCGCGCAACCTCGCCAAGTCCGTCACGGTCGAATAGGGCCGCCATGGCCATCGCGGGGATCGGGATCGACGTCGTCGACCTCGCGCGCTTCGAGCGGGCCGTCGGGCGCACCCCGCGCCTGCGGGAACGCTTGTTCGCCGTGAGCGAACGCGACCTCCCGCTGCGGTCGCTCGCCGGTCGGTTCGCCGCGAAAGAGGCCCTGATGAAGGCCCTCGGGGACGCCACGGGCGTCACCTGGCACGACATGGAGGTCGTGGCGGATGCCGAGGGCAACCCGTCGCTCGTGCTCAGCGGCGCGGCGGCGGCGATCGCCGAGGAACGCGGGATCACCGACATCCACCTGTCGATGTCGCACGATGCGGGCGTCGCGATCGCCCAGGTCGTCGCGGAGCGGGAATGAGCCTGCTGCGCGAGGCGCGCATCGACCTCGACGCACTGCGCTCCAACCTCGGCATCCTGCGCGGTGCGGTGGCGCCGGCGCGGGTGATGGGCGTCGTGAAGGCCCAGGGCTACGGGCACGGCGCGGTCGGGGTCGCCCGGGCGCTCGCCGACGCGGGCGTCGACTGGCTCGGTGTCGCCGACCTCGCCGAGGCACTCGAACTGCGCGACGCCGGCATCCGCACCCCGGTCCTCGCCTGGCTGCACGGACCCGACGTCGACGCCGGGCTGGCCGCCGCGCACGACATCGACCTCGGCGTGAGCACGATCGACCAGCTGGAGCGCGCCGCCGCGGCCGGGGCGACAGTGCAGCTGAAGCTCGACACCGGCCTGTCCCGCAACGGCTTCTCGCCGACCGAAGCCGTGCAGGCGTTCGCGCTCGCCGCCGACCATGAGCGCGGCGGCCGTCTTCGCGTGAGCGGGATCTTCTCGCACCTGTCCAACACCTCGCCCGACGACGACGCCCGGCAGACCGAGCTGTTCGCCGAACTCGTGGAGGCGGCGCGGGACGCCGGACTCGACCCCGAGCTGCGGCACCTGGCCGCGACGCAGGCCGCGCTCACCCGGCCGGACGCCCGGCTCGACCTCGTGCGGCTCGGCATCGGGCTCTACGGGATCGAGTACGGCGACGGAGCCGATCCCGCGGCGATGGGGCTGAAGCCCGTGATGGAGCTCGCCGGCACGGTCACCGCGGTGCGCCGGGTTCCCGCCGGGACGGGGATGTCGTACGGGTTCATCGAACGCACCGAGCGCGACACGACGCTCGCCCTCGTGCCGCTCGGGTACGCCGACGGGATCCCGCGCGCCGCCTCGGGGAAGGCCACGGTGGCGATCGGCGGCGAGACGTTCCGGCAGGTCGGGCGCATCGCGATGGACCAGTTCCTCGTCGACGTCGGCGACGCCGAGGTGAAGGTCGGCGATCGGGCGGTGCTCTGGGGCGACCCGGCGACCGGGGTGCCGAGCGCGGCCGACTGGGCCCGGGCCGCGGGCACGATCGGCTACGAGATCGTCACGCGGGTCGGCCCGCGGGTCACCCGGAGCTTCGTCGGATGACGACGCGCCTCGTGATCCCCGACGCCGAGGCGATGGAGGCGCTCGGGGCGCGGCTCGCCGGGCTGCTCGCCGCCGGCGATCTCGTCGTGCTCGACGGTCCGCTCGGCGCGGGCAAGACGACCCTCACCCGCGGCCTCGGCGCGGCGCTCGGGGCCCGGGGCGCCGTCACGAGCCCGACCTTCGTGCTCGCGCGCGAGCATCCGACCGCGGCGGGGGTGCCCCTCGTGCACGTCGACGCGTACCGGCTCGCGTCGGCCCGCGAGGTCGACGACCTCGACCTCGACTACGACGGGGCGATCGTCGTCGTCGAGTGGGGTGCCGGGAAGCTCGACGGCGTCGCCGAGTCGTGGATCGACGTCGTGATCGCCCGGGATGCCGCCGACGACTCGCGCGACGTCACGATCACCGGCCACGGCCCGCGCTGGTCCCAGCTCGACGCCGTGCTCGCCGCCTAGGCTCGAACGGTGCTGCTCGCGATCGACACCTCGGCGGGGACGAGCGTCGCCGTCGTCGAGGCGGGACGCGTGCTGGCCGAGGCCGACGAGCCCGGTACCCGGCGGCACGCGGAGGCCATCGGCATCCTGCTCCGACAGGCACTGCGGGAAGCCGGTGTCGAGCCCGCCGCGATCACCGGCGTCGTGGCGGGGATGGGTCCGGGGCCGTTCACCGGGCTGCGGGTCGGGATCGCGGCCGCGCGGGCCTTCGCGTTCGGTGTCGGCGTTCCCGTGCATCCGGTCGTCTCGCACGACGCGATCGCCTACGGGCACCGCGACCGGGTGCTCGTGGTGACGGATGCCCGCCGCCGGGAGGTCGCCTGGAGCGTCTACGACCCCGAGGTGGCGCGGCTCGAGGGGCCGGAGCTGTGCGAGCGCGACGGATTCGCCGCGATCGTCGCGGCGCACCCCGGGGTGGCGGTTCTCGACCCGCCGACGGTGAGCGCGGCATCCCTCGGCCTCGTCGCCGAGCTGCTGCTCACCGCCGGCCGCACGCTCGGACCCGGGCAGCCGGTCTACCTGCGTGCGCCCGACGTGACGCTCTCGGCACCGAAGACGGTGGCGACGTGAGCTGGATGCTGCGCCGCGCCACCCCGGACGACCTCGACGCGATCATGGCGATCGAGACGGCGATGTTCCCGACCGATGCCTGGTCGTCCGAGATGATGGCGGCCGAGATCTCCGGCCCGCACGGCCACTACCTCGTCGCCCAGGCCGACGACGGCGCCGTCGACGGATACGCCGGCCTCCTCGCGCCGCGGGGGAGCGGGCAGGCCGACATCCAGACGATCGCCGTCGTCGAGCGCGCCCGTCGCCGCGGCCTCGGCCGCACGCTCATGCTCGCGCTGCTGAACGAGGCGCGGGCGCGGGAAGCGACCGGGGTGTTCCTCGAAGTGCGCGCCGACAACCCGGGCGCCCGTTCGCTCTACGAGAGCCTCGGCTTCGCTGAGATCGCGGTGCGCCCGAAGTACTACCAGCCCGACGGCGTCGACGCCGTGATCATGAGGCTCGTCGTTCCCGACGCCGAGGCGGCGCTCGCATGACCGGTCCCCTGGTCCTCGGGATCGAGACGAGTTGCGACGAGACGGGCGTCGGGATCGTGCGCGGCACCGAGCTGCTCGCCAACGTCATCGCGTCGAGCATGGACGAGCACGCTCGCTACGGCGGCGTCGTTCCCGAGGTCGCCGCCCGGGCGCACCTCGAGGCGCTGCGCCCGACGCTCGAGGCGGCGCTCGCCGAGGCGGGGGTCGCTCTGCACGACCTCGACGCGATCGCGGTCACGGCCGGCCCGGGGCTCGCCGGGGCGCTCATGGTCGGCGTCGGAGCCGCGAAGGCCCTCGCGATCGCGCTCGAACTGCCGCTCTACGGGGTCAACCACCTCGTCGGGCATGTCGGGGCCGACCTCCTGCGGCAGGACGGCGGCGAGCTTGAACTCCCGACGGTCGCCCTCCTCGTGTCGGGCGGGCACACCTCGCTGCTGCTCGTGCGCGACCTCACGAGCGACGTCGAGCTGCTCGGCGAGACCATCGACGACGCCGCCGGGGAGGCTTTCGACAAGGTCGCGCGCCTGCTCGGCCTGCCCTACCCGGGCGGACCCCGGATCGACGCCGCGGCCGCCGAGGGCGACCCCGACGCCATCCGCTTCCCACGCGGCCTCACCCACGCGAAGGATCTCGAGAAGCACCGGTACGACTTCTCGTTCTCGGGACTGAAGACCGCGGTCGCGCGCTACGTCGAGCAGTCCGGCGGCGAGCACTCCGTCGCGGACGTCGCGGCCGGGTTCCGCGAGTCGGTCGTCGATGTGCTCACCGCGAAGGCGATCGCGGCCTGCCAGGACCTCGGCGTGCCGCGGCTCCTGCTCGGCGGCGGCGTCGTCGCCAACTCCCGCCTGCGGGCGGTCGCCGAGGAGCGCGCCGCCGCGGCGGGGATCGCGTTGCGCATCCCGCCGCTCGCGCTGTGCACCGACAACGGCGCGATGATCGCCGCCCTCGGCGCGCGCCTGGTCGCCGAGGGCCACCCCCCGTCCGACGACTTCGGCGCGGACTCAACCCTTCCGGTCACGATCGTGCAGACTTAGGGCCATGACCGATCCTCAGCCTCCGGTTCCGCCCGTCCCGTCGCCCGACGCCGCCACGCCGCCGCCGGCCGCCCCCGCGGCGCCTGCCGCCTACCCGGCCTACGGCCAGCCCGCCGCTCCCGGCTACTACGCGCCGCCGACCAACACCCTCGCGATCCTCGCGCTCGTGCTCGGCTTCGTCGTGCCGCTCGGCGGGATCATCTGCGGCCACCTCGCGCTCGGCCAGATCAAGCGCACGGGCGAGGCCGGCCACGGCCTCGCGATGGCGGGCCTCATCATCGGCTACGTCTTCACCGGCCTCACGATCCTCATCGTGATCGGCTACATCGTCGCGATCGCCCTCACCTTCGGCGCCGTCGCGACCTACAGCACCTACTGAACCTCCGGTCGGTTCCGGCGAGCGATCACCCTCCGGGGTGGGCGCTCGCGTCGTCTCCGGCGGAGCGCACCCGTTCGACCAGGATCGCGGCGCGCGCGCCGGCGATCCGGGTGAGCACGAGGGTCGCCGACCCCTCGCCGGAGAGAGCTAGCCTCGTGCGGAACTGCGCCGGGTCGATGTCGACGCCGCGCTTCTTGATCTCGAGTCTGCCGATCCCGCGCGCCGACAGCTCCCGCTTGAGGGTCTTCACGTCGAGGGGGAACCGCTCGATCACGCGGAAGGACTGACCGAACGGCGTCGCGGGCGGCTCGTCGGCGGTGATCCAGGCGATCGTCGGATCGAGCATCCGTCCCCCGACGGCGCGGGCGAGATCGCCGATGAGGCGGGCGCGGATGACGGCGCCGTCGGGTTCCACCAGGTACCCGCCGAGGGGGCCCGCCTCCGCGTCGGGGGAGTCGGCGGCGGCCGTCAGCTCGGCGACCCCGGTCGAGCCGAGCACCAGGGCGCTTCGGCGGATGCCCTCGCGGGCGAGGGGGCCCGACCAGAGCACGAGCTCGACGACCTCGCGATCGACCGAGATCCACTGCGCCTCGCTCGTGGCGGGGATCAGATCGCGATCGATCCCGGGCCCGAGCTTGATGCCGGCCGGGAGGCGGGTGGCGAGTTCGAACGCCCAGTCGAGCGACGGCGACCAGCCGCCCGGGTCGGTCAGGCGCGTGGCCCCGTCGCGACGGGCGGGATCGAGCCAGACGGCCCCGACCCCCGCGAGATCGGCGTCCTCGGCGTTGCCGAGCTCGACCCGGGCGGACGGGAAGGGCGCGAGGTTGAAGGCGGCGATCGCCGCGGTCAGCTCGTCGCGCTCGACGGCGACGACTCCGAGGTCGAGGGCGGCGATCGCGAGGGCGTCGGCGCCGATCCCGCAGCCGAGGTCGGCGACGACGTCGATCCCCGCCTCGGCGAAGCGCCCGGCGTGCAGGGCGGCGACGCGCAGCCGGGTGGCCTGCTCGAGCCCGGCCGGGGTGAACAGCATCCGGTCGGCGAAGTCGCCGAACTTCGGTCGCGCCCGTGACCGCAGGCGGGCCTGCTCGAGCACGGCCGCGACGAGCCCGCCGTCGTGGCCGGCGCCGCGGAGCCGGGAGACGGTGCGGACGATGTCGGCCCCGGAGTCCAGGTCGCCCACCTCATCGAGCAGCCGCAGCCCCTCGGGGGAGAGCAGCCGGCGCAGGTCGTCGACATCCATCCCGCCATCATCCCCCGCCCGGCCGGGCTCGAAGACTGGCACTCGCATTGAACGACTGCTAACGAGACGCTATGGTGGTCTCTGGCACTCTCAGTCGGACTGTGCCAACCAGAACTTTCTTTAGAAAGAGGTCATCCAGTGTCGGTCTCCATCAAGCCGCTCGAGGATCGCATCGTCATCAAGCAGGTCGACGCCGAGCAGGTCACCGCGTCGGGTCTCGTGATCCCCGACACCGCGAAGGAGAAGCCCCAGGAGGGCGAGGTCGTCGCGGTCGGACCCGGTCGCATCGACGACAACGGCAACCGCGTCCCGCTCGACGTCAAGGTCGGCGACAAGGTCATCTACTCCAAGTACGGCGGCACCGAGGT
>CAZPJC010000136.1:0-6430 GCA_964586645.1 uncultured Schumannella sp. | reverse complement strand
ATCGACCCTTTCACTCCGAAAAGGATCGGCTCGGTCACATTGCGGAAGTAGAACCCGACGCCGCGACCATCGGGCCCGCCGTCCTTTCGGCGCTTCGCCCAGACGATGTTCGACACGTAGCGGAAGCCCCACGACTGCAGCACGTCGATTCCCTCCAGCAGCATCGCGTTCGGCACCCAGAGATACAGGTGCGCGTTCTTCGCCGTCACGTCGCCGACCGGCAGAGCCTTGATCGACTCGAGGTCCATCGTCCCGTAGCGATCGAGTCGCTTGTGCTCGGGGGCGACCTTGCCGGTGCGGTTCGTAAACCGCCACGGCGGGTCCGCGAGCACGGTCTGAAAGCCGCCCTCGACGGTCGGCAGCGGGGGGATGTCGGCGGGGGCGTCGAGAGTGGAGGTCACGAGGCCAGGTTACCCGGTAAAGATCCACTTTCGGAGTTAGATCTTTACGTGAGTCGAGAAAGATCGAGGCTCGCCCTTGGGGAGGACGGGTTAGAAGACGGTCGTGCCCTCAGCCTTCGCATCGAACAGAATCTCGACCTTGTCGATGCGCTCAGGCTCGATGCCGATCAGCAGCAGTGGGCACTCGCCGCCGCCGCCGAGGTTCACGCGCGGGATGAGCTTGTTCCAGTGCGTTGACGACTGGCCGAACTTCGTCGAGCCCGAGTCCTTGCCGGTCTTGATCGTCGGGCCGATCAGCTCCTGCAGGCGCGGGCCGCGCGTCACGATGACGCCGACAGCGAGCGCGCCCTCGTGGTGCAAGGCCTGGAAGTTGAGCAAGTCCCGGTCGTAGAACGGGTCTTTGTTGTTCCACTCCATCTCGACGCCGATACCCGGATACGGGTCGTCAGCGCGCAGCTCGGCGAACATGTCGATCTCGTGGCCGGGCGTCTCGTGGATGACCTTGCCGTCGATGAGTCGCGAGATCGAGATGTTGCGCTTGCCCCAACCGTGCGCAGCGAGAGTCGCGTCGAAGCGAGCCGTGTGAGAGGCGCGGCCCCCGCCGCCTGTCGTCAGCTCGTCAAGGTCGATGCGGTAGCCCTCGAGCACTTCGACGAGTTGAGCGAACCGCTCGGGGAATGCCTCTCTCAGAATGAGGTCGGCGTACCGGGTCACGCCGTACTTGTAGCCCTCAGGGAGAGCAACCGTGGGTGTGCCAACGACGCTCGGCAGCTCGGGGTGTTCGTCGGTGACGATCGCGTCTTCGGGCTGCTTGTCGTCCTGATCCGGCATTGCGTCAGCTTGGCACGGCGGCTCTGCAGCGACCAGTCGCTCGAGGGAGTAGATCGCCTCCCGTTCTACTCCCGGGCGGTAAACCATGGCCACTAGAACATCGGCACTTTTCGCGGTCGTGTATTTCTCTGCGCCGGTAGCACATGGGCGGAAATACATCGGAGGTCGCTCGAGCGTGTTTGCGCCCGTGAGCACACCCGTGAGCACACGCCTGCGTTCCACTCTGTGACGTTGCGTGCCGAGCAGTACGCTCACGACACGATCAGCCGAGAGCGTGAGCACAACAACACGCATCGACACCGAAGAACCCCCGATCAGAACCGTGAACGGGAGACTGTAAATCAGACACGTAAGTTTCGGGGGTTCGAATCCCTCACTCGCCACTCCACTGGAAACCCAGGCATCCGCCCCGGCAGCGCTCAGCTCGAGACGTCGACCGGGGCGTTTTCGTTTCCTCCGGTGCACACCTGTCGGATGGTCGCCCTAGTGTGACGCGCGTGACCATCCGCGCCTTCTACGACCACTGGCCGCAGTACAACCAGCGCCTGACCGAGGTCGTCGGCGCGATGACCGACGAGCAGCTCGCGATCCGGCCGTCGCCGGAGGGGTTGCCGATCTGGGCGACCGTCGGGCACCTCGCCTGTGGCCGGGCCTACTGGCTGTGCGGCGTCCTCAAGGAACCGGGCGCCGAGGCGACGCCCTGGCCGGACGCGCTCGCCTGGGACGGCTGGGAAGACCACCTCGACCAACCGCGGACGGCGACCGAGCTCGTGTGGGCGCTGGACTCGACGTGGGCCGTGGTCGATCGCGTCCTCGACACGTGGGAGCCGTCGATGCTGCCCGAGGAGGTGGAGCGACCTGTGGGCGATAGCCGCCAGCTGCATTCGCGATCCTCGATCCTCCAGCGACTCCTCACCCACGACGCGTACCACTGCGGCGAACTGTCACAGACGCTCGGGATCGCCGGCCTCCCCCAGATTGACCTCTGGCGCCCGAACAACTAGTCGGCCGCCCCGCCTCGCGCGGGGTTTCTCCCGTTCCGCCCCGACCTCGGGGGACCAAGGTCCTACTCGTCGTAGAACGAGCGGCTCTACGGTCGGAATGCCCGCGCGGAACCAACCCTGATCCGGTCCGCGCGGGTCTCCGTTCTCCGACGGCGACCTAGGCTCGACGCGTGACCGACCTCCTCGACCTCGCCCGTTCGATCGCCCTCGAGGCCGGCGAGCTGGCCGCCCGGTGCCGCCGCGAGGGCGTTGAGGTCGCCGCGACGAAGTCGACGATCGTGGATGTCGTCACCGAAGCCGATCGCGAGGTCGAGCGCCTCATCCTCGGCCGCATCCAGGACGCCCGCCCCGACGACGGCGTGCTCGGCGAGGAGGGCGCCTCGGTGCAGGGCTCGAGCGGGCTCGCCTGGGTCGTCGACCCGATCGACGGCACCGTCAACTACCTCTACGGGCTGCCGCACTACGCCGTCAGCATTGCGGTGGTCGAACTCCCGGACGGCGGCGGCGACCCCGACCCGCTCACCTGGACGTCGAAGATCGGGGTGGTGCTCAACCCGGCGACGGGCGAACTCTTCACCGCCGAGGCGGGTGCGGGCGCCTACTGCGGCGACCGGCGGCTGCACGTCGGCGAACCGGTGCCGCTCGACCTCGCCCTCATCGCCACGGGCTTCGCCTACCAGGCGGCGACGCGGGCGTTCCAGGGGGATGTCGTCGCCCGCCTGCTACCGCAGGTGCGCGACATCCGCCGACAGGGGACGGCATCCCTCGATCTCTGCTTCGTCGCCGACGGGCGCTACGACGCCTACTTCGAACGCACCCTCAGCCCGTGGGATCACGCCGCCGGTGCGCTCATCGCGCGCGAGGCGGGCGCGGCGGTGACCGGGATGCGGGGCGCCGCCCCCAGCCGTGACTTCATCCTCGCGGCGGAGCCGTCGGTCGCGGCCGCCCTCGAGGCGATGCTCGACGACCTGGGCGAGTTCGAGCCGCTGCCGGCCTGACACCGATCCGATTTCGGATCTGTGTCGCCAACCTGGGAATCGGCTCGGCGAGTGGAGACACCGTTGCCGATTCGTTACCCTGGGGAAGTTCACCCGGCGTCCACCCCACGTCGGTGCCCGAAAGTCCCGGTCGTCTGTCCGACCGAACTCCAGGAGTCCCGCGCATGACCGTTCCCCAGGAACGCGAGAACGACCCGTTCGTCCTCGACATCTTGGGCCTCGGCAACCCCGCGCCGCTCGACCCCGTCGCCGCACCGGCCGAGCCCATCCACCCGTTCTCACCGTCGCGTGAGCTGGTGTCGACGCCGCTGACCCGTCGCGAACTGCGCGACCGGGAGCGCGGCTCCGACGACATCCCGGCACCCCGCCGTGGCGCCCCGACCGCGCGCGCGAAGATGCGGGCGAAGCCGCGTCGCATGGCGAAGAACACGAGTCGCCGGGATGCCGTCCGCACCGCGGGCACCACGAAGAAGACCATCGGCAAGCGTCTGCTCTCGTTCGGCGCGATGCTCTTCGCCGGAGCCCTCGCCTTCGGCCTGACCGTGCCGGCCAACGCTTTCAACACCGCCGACGAGGACGTGCTCGCCGACTCGCTCGCGATGGAGTCGCAGTCGATCGCGGTCGACTCCGCCCTCGTCTCGTTCTCGGGGCGTGACGCGTGGAGCGTCACCTCGTGGGCGGAGATGCTGAGGCTCAAGTACGGCAACCGCAGCTTCGACTACTCCGTCGGCACCGGCGCGGTGCGCTGGCCGTTCCCGTACGCGGTGCCGATCTCGTCGGGGTTCGGTGACCGCGCGGCCCCGTGCCGTGGATGCTCGACCTCGCACTCCGGCATCGACCTCGCCCCGGGGTCCGGCGCGGCGATCTTCGCGATCGCCGACGGCGTCGTCTACGAGCACGCCGAGAGCGGCACCAGCTGGGGCAACTACGTGATCATCAAGCACGAGATCGACGGACAGGTCGTGTTCAGCGGCTACGCCCACATGCAGGCGGCGTCGTCACCGCTCGTGGTCGGCCAGGAGATCAAGGTCGGCGACTTCGTCGGACTGGTCGGCGCGACCGGTCAGGTGAGCGGAGCCCACCTGCACCTCACGATCTCGCTCGACGAGCCGTCGCGCTTCATCGACCCCTACACCTGGCTCAAGGCGCACGTCGTCTGATCTCGACACGCGCCCTGAGGGCGCTCCTCGATCACCGAGTTCGGCACGCGCTCCTCGATCGCCGCGTCAGGCGCCGGTGAGCCAGACGGTCGTGTCGCCGGGGAGCAGGCGGTCGCCGACCGGGCCGCTCGCGAGGAGCACGTCGCCCGCGGGCAGCGGCACCGGGGTGGCACCGGTGTTCGCGATCACCGTGACGTCGCCCGACCGGAACGCGATCACGTCGGGAGCGGCATCCAGCCATTCGATCTCCCCGGTCGCGAGCGCGTGCTCCCGGCGGGCGGCGATCGCGTCGGTGTAGAGCGCGAGCGTCGAGCCGGGCACGTCACGCTGCGCATCGCGCGCGTACGAGCCCCACGATTCGGGCTGCGGCAGCCATGACTCGCCGGTCGGGCTGAAGCCGGCGGCGGGGGCATCCGCCTCCCACGGGATCGGCACCCGGCAGCCGTCGCGGCCGTAGAGCTTGCCCTCGGTGCGGAAGAACGTCGGATCCTGGCGGGCGGCATCCGGAAGCTCGATGACCTCGGGCAGCCCGAGCTCTTCGCCCTGGTACACGTAGGCCGATCCGGGGAGGGCGAGCATGAACGCCGTCGCGGCCCGGCCGCGGCGCAGGCCGACGACCTCGTCGGGCTTGCGGGGCGACTCCGGTCCGAGACCGTCGCCCTGCGGCGGCGGCGGGGTGAGCGCGAGCCGCGACGGATGCCGGATGACGTCGTGGTTGGAGAGCACCCAGGTGCTCGGGGCGCCGACCCCGCCGAACGCGGCGAGGGACTCGTCGACGATCGCGCGGAGGGCGGGTGCCTCCCACAGCGTTTCGAGGTAGGCGAAGTTGAAGGCCTGGTGCATCTCGTCGGGCCGCACCCAGTGCGCCATCTTCGTCAGCGGCTTCACCCAGGCTTCGGCGATCAGCACCCGGTCGGGCCCGTACTCCTCGAGCACCTTCCGCCAGTCGCGGTAGATGGCGTGCACGCCGTCTTGCGCCCAGTACGGCACCTCGGGTTCGTCGCCGCCCATGCTGCCGCCGTCGGGGTCGGGCAGGTGGTCGGGCAGCCCGTCGGCCTTGATCATGCCGTGCGCGACATCCACCCGGAAACCGTCGACGCCACGGTCGAGCCAGAACCGCAGGATCTCGCGGAACCGATCCCAGACCCACGGGTTCGTCCAGTCGAGATCGGGCTGCGACGAGTCGAACAGGTGCAGATACCACTGTGCTTTCTGGGGCGCCGCCGCTCCTGCGGCGCCCGCCGCTTCCGCGGGCCGAGCGCGGTCGCCCCGCTCCGCGGGTCCATCCGGGACCCGTGTCCACGCGGGTCCCCCGAACACCGAGCGCCAGTTGTTCGGCGGCTGGTCGCCATCGGCGCCGAGTCCGTCGCGGAACAGGTACCGTGCGCGTGCTTCCGACCCGGGCCCGGCGGCGAGCGCCTCCCGGAACCAGGGGTGCTCGCTCGAGGAGTGGTTCGGCACGAGGTCGACGACGACGCGCATCCCGAGGTCGTGCGCGCGGGCGAGCAGGGCGTCGAAGTCGCCGAGGTCGCCGAACAGCGGGTCGACGTCGCAGTAGTCGGCGACGTCGTAGCCCGCGTCGCGCTGCGGCGACGTCATGAACGGGGAGAGCCAGACGGCATCCACCCCCAGCTCGGCGAGCGCGCCGAGGCGTTGCGTGATGCCGGCGAGATCGCCGACGCCGTCGCCGTCGGAGTCCGCGAACGAGCGGGGGTAGACCTGGTAGATGACGGCGGTGCGCCACCATTCGGCAGAGATCGAGGATGCCATCCGTCCGATGCAAGCGGTTGCAGGTCGGGATGTCAACTCGGCGGCAGCTCGCCCGATGCCTCTCACGGCAGCGCTTGACTTTCTCAGCCTCATCGACTGTGATTCATCGCAAACGCTTGCACCAAGCGTTCCGGAGAACGGCCTCCGTCTGGCGGCCGAGCTCCGTTGCCAACGAAAGGACACACCAATGAAGGTGACCAGGACAGGGCTGGCCGAGGTTCTGTAAACGCACCTACCTCTCGATGAGAGCTAGGAAGGCGGTGGCT
>CAZPJC010000135.1:0-6464 GCA_964586645.1 uncultured Schumannella sp. | reverse complement strand
GTAGGTGCGCTCGTGGTAGAGCAGCGCCTCGTCGTCGGCGCCGAGGCCGCCGTCCTCGATCTGCACGACGACGACCGCGTTGTCGGCGACCGGCACGCGTTCGACGATGCGGCCGAGCATCCAGGCGGGGACGTCCGTGAGCAGGGGGAGCCCGAGCGGCCCGGGGGCCCAGTGGTCGCCGGCGAAGCGCTCGTCGTGCGGGCCGGAGAGTCGGGCGGCGAGCGCGCGGTTGCGGGCGCCGAGCAGATGGATGACCACGTGGCTCGTGCCCTCGACGGCCGGCCATGCCGTCGAGATGCGCGCCATGTTGAACGTCGCGAGGGGCGGCACCGCGGCGAGGGAGGCCAGCGACGTCGCCGTGAACCCCACGGGCGTCCCGTCCGGGGTGCGCCCCGTCACCACGGCGACCCCGGCCGCGTGACGGCGGAAGGCCAGCTTGAAGGCGGAGAGGTCGTCGACGATGTGCGGTTCCACTCCTCCAGTCAACCTCCTCGGCGGTCCCGACATTCCCCGGGCCGCGGAGTCCGTAGCATGGACGGGCCATGATCCAGACGATCGACCTCCGCGGACGCCGCCCCTCGTCGACCGAGCTGCGGTCTCTCGTGCATCGCGCCGAGATCGACGTGTCGGCGGCGATCCCGGTCGCCGCCGACATCATCCGCGACGTGCGCGAGCGCGGGGCCGACGCCCTCGCCGAGCAGGCGGACCGCTTCGACGGCGGACGCGCTCCTGCCATCCGCATCGATCCGGCGACGATCACCGCGGCCGTGGCGAAGCTGCCGCGCGAGATCCGCGCCGCCCTCGACGAGGTCATCGGTCGCGAGCGCGCCGCGAGTCGCGCACAGGTCCCCGCGCCCGCCGTCACGACTCTCGCGCCGGGCGCCACGATCACCCAGCGCTGGCAGCCTGTCGACCGCGTCGGGCTGTACATCCCGGGCGGTAAGGCCGTCTACCCGTCGAGTGTCGTGATGAACGTCGTGCCCGCCCAGATCGCGGGCGTCGGGTCGATCGCCCTCGCCTCGCCGCCGCAGGCGGACTTCGACCACGGCATCCACCCGCTCATCCTCGGCGCCGCCGGAGCCCTCGGCGTCGACGAGGTCTACGCGATGGGCGGCGCCGGCGCGATCGGGGCGCTCGCCTACGGGGTGCCGGGGTTGAGCCTCGACCCCGTCGACGTCGTCGCCGGCCCGGGCAACGTCTACGTCGCGGCCGCGAAGCGGGTCGTGCAGGGCGATGTCGGGATCGACGCCGAGGCAGGCCCGTCCGAGGTGCTCGTCATCGCGGACGCCGGGGCCGACCCGGTGGTCGTCGCCGCCGACCTGATCAGCCAGGCCGAGCACGACGAGTCGGCGGCGGCCGTGCTCGTCACCGACGCGCCGCAGCTCGCGGATGCCGTGCGCGCCGAACTCGAGCGCCAGGTCGCGCAGACCGCGGCCCGCGATCGCGTGCGGATCGCCCTCGGCGGGCCGCAGTCGGCGATCGTGCTCGTCGACGATCTCGATACCGCCGCGCGGGTGAGCGACGCCTACGCTCCCGAGCACCTCGAGATCCAGACCGCCGACCCGGGCGCACTCCTCGACCGGGTCTCGCACGCGGGCGCCATCTTCCTCGGTGCGCACTCGCCGGTGAGCCTCGGCGACTACCTCGCGGGCTCGAACCACATCCTGCCGACGGGCGGCACGGCGCGGTTCACCGCGGGCATCTCGGCCGTCACCTTCCTGCGCCCGCAGCAGGTCGTGCAGTACGAGGCGGACGCGCTCCGCGAGGTGGCCCACCACATCCGCGCCATGAGCGACGCCGAGCACCTGCCCGCTCACGGCGACGCGGTGGATGCCCGCTTCCGGGCGTAGACGCTCCGCGCGACCTATCCTGGTCGCATCATGTTCTGCCCCTTCTGCCGCCACCCCGACAGCCGCGTCGTCGACTCCCGCACGAGCGACGACGGTCTGTCGATCCGCCGGCGCCGGCAGTGCCCCGAGTGCGGCCGCCGCTTCTCGACCACCGAGACGGCGAGCCTCTCCGTCATCAAGCGCTCGGGCATCGTCGAACTGTTCAGCCGGGAGAAGATCGTCTCGGGCGTGCGCAAGGCGTGCCAGGGCCGCCCGGTCAGCGACGCCGACCTCGCCTACCTCGCGCAGCGCGTCGAGGAGAGCATCCGGGCGACGGGCGTCGCCCAGATCGAGGCGAACGAGATCGGTCTCGCCATCCTGCCGCCGCTGCGGGAACTCGACGAGGTCGCCTACCTCCGCTTCGCGAGCGTCTACCAGGGCTTCGACTCCCTCGACGACTTCGAGGAGGCGATCGCCCTCCTCCGGGTGGAGAACGCCAGCACCGAAACGCCGGTCGGGGAGTAGATAGCCTGGAGCGGATGTACGCCCTCCTGTTCCGCCTCGTCCTGAGCAGGATGGACCCCGAGAGGGCGCACCACCTCGCGTTCCGCGTCATCCGTCTGTTGCCGGGATTCCTGCGCGGCCTGAGTCGTCCGCATCCGTCGCTCGCCGTCGAGGCGCTCGGACTGAGGTTCGCGTCGCCGTTCGGCCTGGCCGCCGGATTCGACAAGGAGGCCGCCGGCATCCGGGGTCTCGGGGTTCTGGGCTTCGGGCACGTCGAGGTCGGCACGATCACCGCCGTGCCGCAGCCGGGCAATCCCCGGCCGCGGCTGTTCCGCCTCGTGGCCGACCGCGCCGTGATCAACAGGATGGGCTTCAACAACGCCGGCGCGAAGGCCGCCGGGCGTCGACTCGAACGCGAGCGTCGCCGCCGCACCCGCCCGGTGATCGGCGTCAACATCGGCAAGTCGCGCGTCGTCGCGGTCGAGGACGCCCTCGACGACTACCTGGTCTCGACGCGGCTGCTCGCCCCGCTCGCCGACTACCTCGTGGTCAACGTCAGCTCCCCGAACACCCCGGGCCTGCGCGGCCTCCAGGAGCTGGAGCTGCTGACCCCGCTGCTGACCGCGGTCCGCGACGCCGCGGGCGAGACGCCGGTGCTCGTGAAGATCGCCCCCGACGTGACCGACGAGCAGGCGCTGAAGATCGCCGCGCTGAGCGTCGAACTCGGGCTGCCCGGGCTCGTCGCGACGAACACGACGATCTCGCGCGCGGGCCTGCGCAGCGACCCGGCGGTCGTCGCCGCGGCGGGGGAGGGGGGACTCTCCGGCGCCCCGCTCGCCGCGCGGTCGCTCGAGATCCTGCGCCTGCTGCGCGCGGCCGTGCCCGCCGGCTTCGTGCTGATCTCGGTCGGCGGCGTCGACTCGGCCGCCGACGTGCGGGAGCGACTGGATGCCGGGGCGACCCTCGTGCAGGGCTACACGGCGTTCCTCTACCGCGGGCCGTTCTGGGCCCGCGCCGTGAACCGCGGCCTGATCCGCGGGATGTCTACGCCGGGTACTGCCCGCGCTTGACCTGCGGCTTCGGCAGACGCAGGAAGCGCATCTGGATCGACCGCATCGCGGCGTACCAGCGGATGCGCTCGACCTTGTCCTTGCCGAACTTCGCGGCCAGCTTCTTGTTCAGCTGGAAGCCGAGCACGACGCAGTCGATGACGACGAACGCGAAGACCGCCCAGAAGCCGAGGAACACGTAGTCGAGGAACTGCTGCGGCAGGAACCAGGTGAGGATGACGAGCACGAGCACCGGCATCAGGATCTCGCCCGCGCTGAACCGCGCGTCGACGTAGTCGCGCACGTAGCGCTTCTGCGGCCCCTTGTCGCGGATCGGCAGGTAGCGCTCGTCGCCCTTCGCCATGCCGATGCGGGCCTTCTCGCGTTCGGACTGCTGCGCGGCACGGTTCTGCTGCGCGGCGAGCCGGCGGTCCTTCGGCACCAGGGGGCGGCGGCGCGCGGCCTCCTGCTCCTTACGGGTCGGCGTGGCATGCCCCTTCTTGATCGGGGTCTCCTCCGGCTCGACTGCGGGGGTCGGTTCGGACTTCTGCGCTCTGGCCACGACTTAAGATTACGGGATGCCCAAGAAGCACGTCCCGACCCCGCTCGCCGCCGAGCTGACGGAGGCGGTCGCGGCCGGCTTCCCGCTCGCCGTCGCCGACCTCTCGCGACTCGTCCGCATCCCGTCGGTCTCGTGGGACGGCTTCGATCCCGCGCAGGTCGAGGCGAGCGCCGAGGCCGTGCGGGCCCTCGCGGCCGACACCGGGGTGTTCGACGACATCGACGTCGTGCAGGTCCCCTACGGAGACGCCGGGAAGCTCGGAGGGCCCGCCGTCATCGCGACGCGCGCGGCCCGCAACGGCCGGCCGACGATCATGCTCTACGCGCACCACGACGTGCAGCCCGAGGGCGAGACCGAGGTCTGGGACTCGACTCCGTACGAGCCCACCCTGAAGGGCGACCGCCTCTACGGGCGCGGGGCCGCCGACGACAAGGCCGGCGTGATGGCCCACATCGGCGCCATCCGCGCGATGGTCGCGGCCGGGGGAGACGACCTGGACGTCGGCCTCGTGCTCTTCGTCGAAGGCGAGGAGGAGTTCGGCTCCCGCTCGTTGCACGAGATCCTGCGGCGCTATCGGGACCGTCTCGCGTCGGATGTCATCGTCGTCGCCGACTCCGGCAACTGGGACCTCGACACCCCGGCGCTCACGATCGCACTCCGCGGCGCGGTCGCGTTCAACCTCCGGATCACGACGCTCGCCCACGCGAGCCACTCGGGGATGATGGGCGGCGCCGTGCCCGACGCGCCGATGGCCGCGATCGAACTGCTGAGCACGCTGTGGAAGAAGGACGGCTCGGTCGCCGTCGAGGGACTGACGAGCCACGACGAGGAGACGCCGTCGTACGACGAGGCGAAACTGCGCGAGGAGTCCGGGCTGCTCGACGGCGTCACGCCGATCGGGAAGGGCGACATCCTGTCGCGCACCTGGTACCAGCCGTCGATCACCGTCACCGGCATGGACATCCCGAACATCCGCAACGCGTCGAACACCCTCGTGCCGAGCGTGCGGGTGCGCATCAGCGCGCGCGTCGCCCCCGGACAGACCTGGCAGGATGCCTTCGCCGCGATCGAGGCGCACCTGCTGAGTCACGTGCCGTTCGGCGCCGAGATCTCGATCGAGGACCTCGACACCGGCAACCCGTTCCTCGTCGACTCCAGCGGCTGGGCCGCGAAGGACGCGCTCGCGACGATGACCGAGGCGTACGGCCGCGAGGCGGTCGAGATCGGCGCGGGAGGATCGATCCCGTTCATCGCCGACCTCGTCGAGCTGTTCCCGGGCGCGCAGATCCTCATCACCGGGGTCGAGGACCCGGAGTCGCGGGCGCACAGCCCGAACGAGTCGGTCCACCTGCCGACCTTCCAGCGGGCGATCCTCGCCGAGGCGCTGCTGCTGTCGCGCTTGAACGCCAGATCCAGCGATTGACCGGGTGCCTCGTTTACACTCGGGGACATGACCGACACCGCGCTCTCCTCCGTTGACCTCAGCACGCACGGCGTGACGCT
The DNA here is from genome assembly GCA_964586645.1 of uncultured Schumannella sp. Taxonomy (GTDB): domain Bacteria; phylum Actinomycetota; class Actinomycetes; order Actinomycetales; family Microbacteriaceae; genus Pseudolysinimonas_A. The sequence goes on along the minus strand of CAZPJC010000135.1, from coordinate 1,017 downwards.
CACCGACACCGCGGCGACGAAGGTCAAGAACCTGCTCGAGCAGGAGGGTCGCGACGACCTGCGGCTCCGCGTCGCGGTGCAGCCCGGCGGCTGCAGCGGCCTCATCTACCAGCTCTACTTCGACGAGCGTCTGCTCGACGGCGACGTCACGCGCGACTTCGACGGTGTCGAGGTCGTCGTCGACAAGATGAGCGTGCCCTACCTCGACGGGGCCGCGATCGACTTCGAGGACACGATCCAGAAGCAGGGCTTCACGATCGACAACCCGAACGCGTCGGGCTCGTGCGCCTGCGGAGACAGCTTCCACTGAGTCGTCTGCGCGCCGCCGCTTCTGCGGCGCGACGCTCCGGGCACGACGCGGTCGCGCCCTCCGCTGAGCCACTAGACTCAGGACCGTAGGGATTCTTCCTTCTGTCCTGAGAGGTTCACCGGTGCGCTCAACTCGCCCCACGCCGTCCAAGCCGGCGAAGTCGAAACTGGCACGTTGGGCATTGCTCCCGATCATGGCCGCCGTCACGGTCATCCTCGCGGGGTGCACCCAGGCTCAGCTCATCGGCTTCCTCCCCGAGGATTCGGTCGGGGCGACGAACCATACCGATCGCACGACCGGGCTCTGGGTCACGTCCTGGATCGTGCTGCTCGCGGTCGGCGTCGTCACCTGGGGCGTCATCATCTGGGCGGCCGTCGTCTACCGCCGCCGCAAGGGCCAGACCGGCCTGCCGGTGCAGCTGCGCTACAACCTCCCGATCGAGATCTTCTACACGATCGTCCCGCTCATCCTCGTCATCGGCTTCTTCGCCTTCACTGCCCGCGACCAGGCCGCGATCGAAGAGGTCGATCCCGACCCCGACGTGCAGATCGAGGTCTACGGCCAGCGCTGGTCATGGACGTTCAACTACACCGACGAGGACGTCTACGACGTCGGCATCCAGGCGCAGGAACGTCAGGACGGCGAGGCCGGATTCGACACCGACCAGCTGCCGGTGCTCTACCTGCCGGTCGGCGAGAGCGTCGAGA
>CAZPJC010000134.1:0-6490 GCA_964586645.1 uncultured Schumannella sp. | reverse complement strand
GCAGCATCGTGTTCGGCCGGGTCGCCGTCCCGCTCGCGCTCCGGGGCGGAGCGGCGGGGCTCGTCGTCGGTGTCGGCCTCATCATCGTCGGCGTGCTCACGGCCCAGATCTCGCTCGTCTGGATCGGCGGTCTCGTCGAGGCCCTCGCCTTCGGAGCCGCGTTCGGCGCGATCTTCCGCGGCATCGCGCCGCTCGCGCCCGAGCACCAGCGAGCCGGCACCTTCGCGGCCGTCTACGTCGCCGCCTACCTCGCCCTCGGCATCCCGGCGGTCGTCGCGGGCCAGCTCATCGCACCCCTCGGGTTGCTCACCGTGATCGTGGGCTGGACGGGCCTCATCGTCGCGCTCGCCGCGATCGGCCTCCTCATCCAGTTGCGGCGTCCGCGCGAGGTCGCCGCCTAATCTGATCGGGTGAACGCCTCGGCCACCCCCGTCAACAACGAGACCCGGAAGGGCGGCACGCAGCACCGACTGCGCCGGATGGCGGGACGCAACCCCGGCGAGGAGCACCGCGCCGCGACGCCGCTCGAGCTGCTGTTCGACCTGACCCTCGTCGTCGCGTTCGCACAGGCGGGCAACGAGGCCGCCCATCTCATCGCCGAAGGCCACGTCGTCTCGGCCATCTGGGCCTTCGCCTTCGTGATGTTCGCCGTCATCTGGGCGTGGATCAACTTCTCCTGGTTCGCCTCCGCGTTCGACACCGACGACTGGTTCTACCGGGTCACGACGATGGTGCAGATGGTCGGCGTGCTCATCCTCGCGCTCGGCATCCACGCGGTGTTCGAGTCGATCGACGAGGGCGAGAAGCTCGACAACACGGTCGTCGTCGCGGGGTACGTCGTCATGCGGGTCGCGATGCTCGCGCAGTGGATCCGGGTCGCCGTGCAGGATCCCGCACATCGCAAGGTGGCCCTCGGCTACGCGATCACCCTCGCGATCGGGCAGGTCGGCTGGACCGCGACCCTGTTCATCGACGTACCGCTCGGCGCGATCGTGCCGGTGCTCGCCCTGCTCTACGGGATCGAGATGATCGGCCCCCTGCTCGCCGAGCGTCGCGACGGCGGCACGCCCTGGCACCCGCACCACATCGCGGAGCGCTACGGGCTGCTCGTCATCATCACCCTCGGCGAGGGCATCCTCGGCACGATCGCAGCGGTCGCGGCCCTCGTCGACAAGGTCGGCTGGAGCAGTGAGGCGGTGCTCGTGACCGTCGCCGGGGTGGGGCTCACCTTCGGGCTGTGGTGGAACTACTTCATCATCCCGTCGGCCGAGATCCTCGAGAAGCACCGTCACCGATCGTGGGGATGGGGGTACGGCCACATCCCGCTGTTCGCGGCGACGGCGGCGATCGGCGCGGGCATCCATGTCGCCGCCTACGTCGTCGAGGGGGATGCCGTGATCGGCGTCGTCGGCGCGGTCCTCGCGACCGCGGTCCCGGCGGCGATCGCGACCCTCGTCTACTTCGCGTTGTACAGCTTCCTCATCCGCGGCTTCGACCCGTTCCACGTGGCGCTGTTCCTCGGCACGATCGCGGTGCTCGGCGTCGCCGTACTCCTCGCCGCGAATGGGCTGTCGCTCGGCTGGAGTCTCATCGTCGTGATGCTCGCGCCGGTCGTCACGATCATCGGGTTCGAAGCGCTCGGGCACCGGCACCTGGCGGCCGCTCTCGAACGGACGCTGGGATAGCGGGTGTCGTAACCGGCATCGCCGGGATGCCGACTTAGCCTGGTGCGGTCATGATCCGGTTCGAGGGCGTCACCAAGACCTATCCCGGCACCTCCCGCCCCGCGCTCAACGGGGTGGACCTCGAGGTGCTCAAAGGCGAGTTCGTCTTCCTCGTCGGAGCCTCCGGTTCGGGCAAATCGTCGTTCCTGCGGCTCGTGCTGAAGGAGGACCGCCCCACGAAGGGCAAGATCTTCGTGCTCGGGCAGGAGCTCGCGGCGATCTCGAGCGGCAAGGTGCCGTACTTCCGGCGCAGTCTCGGCGTGGTCTTCCAGGACTTCCGGCTGCTGCCCAACAAGACCGTGTTCGACAACGTCGCCTTCACCCTCCAGGTGATCGGCAAGAGCAAGGGCTTCATCCAGGAGGCCGTGCCCGACGTGCTCAAGATGGTCGGCCTGGGCGGCAAGCAGAACCGCTACCCGCACGAGCTCTCCGGCGGTGAGCAGCAGCGCGTCGCGATCGCCCGGGCCGTCGTCAACAAGCCCGCGATCCTGCTGGCCGACGAGCCGACCGGAAACCTCGACCCGGCGACGAGCGCCGGCATCATGACCCTGCTCGCGACGATCAACGCGAACGGCACGACCGTGCTGATGGCGACGCACGACGCCGGGATCGTCGATCAGATGAAGCGCCGCGTGATCGAACTCGTCGGCGGCCAGATCGTGCGCGACGAGCGCCAGGGCGGCTACCAGACGCAGTCGATGCCCATCCCGAAGCAGACCCGCCCCGAGCCGTCGTTCGACGACCTCGCCGCCGCGGTGCCGACGCCCCCGCCCGTGTCCGCTCCGGTGCCGGTGACCGTCGACGAGGTGGCGTCGACGACCGACCCGATCGAGGTGCTGCTGCCGGCGGCATCCGTTCCGCTCCCGGTCGAAGAGCGCACGCCCGAGCGCACTCCGACGTCGACCGGCGCCGTGATCCCCGAGCCGGGATCGGGCCCGCCGCCCGGCTTCCAGTGGCCGACCGCTCCCGACAAGCTGCGGGACGCGCGATGAGGCTCGGGCTGATCCTCGGCGAGGTCGGGCAGGGGCTGCGTCGCAACCTGTCGATGGTCGTCTCGGTCGTGCTGGTCACGTTCATCTCGCTCACCTTCGTCGGCGCCGCGATCCTGCTGCAGTTCCAGATCACCCAGATGAAGGGGTACTGGTACGACCGGGCGCAGGTCGCCGTCTACTTCTGCACCCAGTTCGACGCGGGCGACTGCGCGAACGAGGAGGCGACGCAGAGCCAGATGGACGACGTCGAGTCCGAGCTGAACGGCGCGACCCTCGGGCCGTACGTCGAGCGCGTGGAGTTCGAGACGCCGCAGCAGGCGTACGAGAACTTCATCGACAAGCTGGGCGACAGTCCTCTCGCCGATGTCGCGACCCCGGACGTGCTGCCCGCCGCCTATCGGGTCAAACTCGTCAACCCCGACCAGACCGACATCATCGTCGACCAGATCAGCGGGATGCCGGGGGTCAGCGACGTGCGCGACGAACGCAGTGTGCTCGCGCCGATCTTCTCGCTGCTCAACACGCTGAGCCTCAGCGCGGTCAGCATCGCGGCGCTCATGCTCGTCGCCGCCGCGCTGCTGATCGCGACGACGATCCGGCTCTCGGCGTTCTCCCGACGGCGCGAGATCTCGATCATGAGGCTCGTCGGCGCCTCGAACCGGTTCATCGAGACCCCCTTCGTGCTCGAGGGGGTCGTCGCGGCCCTCATCGGGGCGGCGCTCGCGGGCGCGGGCATCTTCGCCCTCACCCAGTTCTTCGTCGACGGCTACCTGACCGAGGCGCTGCCGACGGTCGGCTTCGTCGGCACCGGCGACGCACTGCTCGTCGCCCCCATGCTGCTCGCGATCGGCGCCCTGCTCGCCGCGCTCTCGGCATCCGTCGCCATCCGGCGCTACCTGAAGGCCTGAGCTGTCGTAGACTGAGCGGCTGCTCGGGCTACGGAACGCGAAGGAGGTGAGCAGGATGCCGAAGGAACAGGGCCAGAAGGTCGTCGCGACGAACCGCAAGGCGCGTCACGACTACACGATCGAGGACACCTACGAGGCCGGTCTCGTGCTCACCGGCACCGAGGTGAAGTCGCTGCGCGAGGGCAAGGCCTCGCTCGTCGACGGGTACGCGTTCATCGACGGCAACGAGATGTGGCTCGACGCCGTGCACATCCCGGAGTGGGGATCCGGCTCGTGGACGAACCACGCCACCCGGCGCAAGCGGAAGCTGCTGCTGCACAAGGCGCAGATCATCAAGATCTCGCACAAGACGAAGGAGGGCGGGTACACCCTCATCCCGCTCTCGATCTACTTCTCGGAAGGCCGCGCGAAGGTCGAGCTCGCGGTCGCGAAGGGCAAGCGCGAGTACGACAAGCGCCAGGCGCTGCGCGAGCGGCAGGACACCCGCGAAGCGCAGCGGGCGATGTCGTCGCGGCGGCACCTGGGGGAGTAGGCCCTACGGCATCGGGCGGTACAGGTCGCCCGTGATCGTCGCGCCGGACTCCTTCGGGAAGATCACGCAGAGCGCCTCGGTGTCGCCGGCCGCGTAGGCCTGCTCGTCGGGGACGTCGATCGCGGCCGCGTCGTACTCCCGGGTCACGAGACCTTCGACGAGGAACAGCCGGTATTCGAGGAACCTCGCGCAGAGCTCGTCGCCGAAGGTCGCCAGCGACGCGTCGACCAGGTCGTACGTCGCCTGGTCGAGCGTGAGATCGGCGGGGGCGAACACCTGTTGCGGGTGCTCGGTGCCGCAGGAGACGACGGTGTACTCGGCGAGGTCGAGCCCGTCCTCGGCGAGGCACGAGCCCGGGCGCAGATCGCCGATCGGGGTCGTGCCGAGCGGGATCGGGGGCACCCGGGTGGCGACGCGCACGACGACGGCCGCGATGATCACGACGATGACGACCGCGAGGGCGAGGATGCCGAGGCGCGCCCAGCGGGGGAGCGCGGACCAGCGACGGGTGGGGGCTTCGACGGCGTCGGTCACAGCGATACGGTATCGGATGTGGACACCCGACCCGGGGGGCGCGGCCTCGAGATCGCGACCGCGATCGCGCTCGGCGTGGTGTCGCTCGTGACGGCTCTCGGGGTGCTGCAGGCCAGCCTGTGGAACGCGACCGCCGACCGCTTCGCCTCCGATTCCGCGGACGCCCGCGACCAGAGCATCTCGATCGCCGTCGTCGCTCAGCTGCGTCAGCGCGCCGACGTCGCCGCGATCCTCGAAGCCCGGCCGCTGGCGGAGCAGTACGACGCCGCGGTCGCCGCGGGCGACCTCGATGCGGCACTGGATGTCTACGGCGACCTCGGCACCAAGGTCTCGACGGCCTTCTACCTGCCCGAGGGCTCGTTCGACGCGTGGTGGGCCGCCGGGTTCCCTGACGACGCGCGCCCGACCAGCTCGCCGGAGTACCTCGTGGCCCTGCACGGACCTGTCGACGCGCTGATGGTGACGTCGCGGGAGCTCGGCGAGAACGCGTCGGCGCTGAAGGAGAAATCCGGGCTGTTCGGCCAGGCGTCGCTCGTGCTCGCCCTCGCCCTCTTCCTCTTCGGTGTCGCCGGCATCAACCGCCTTCGGGCGGCGCGCTACGTGACGCTCGCGATGGGGTCGATCGTGTTCGTGTTCGGCCTGTTGCTGATGTCGACGGCGTACTGATGGCGGCGGATGTGAAAGACGAGACGCGACTGCGCAGCATGCTCGAGATCGCGACCGCGATCCTGCTCGGACTCGTCTCGGTGGCGACGGCGGCCGGCGCCTACCAGGCCTCGGAGTGGTCGAACCGCGCGGGTGAGTACGCGCAGACCGCCGGGCAGTTGCGCGACGCGAGCCTGTCGACGAACATCGCCTCCCAGCTCGCCTCGTACGACGACGGCTCCCGGGTGGCCGAGTCGCTCGCAATCGAGTTCGACATCCAGAACGGGGCGACGGATGTCGACGCGCTGCGGGCGCGCCAGGAGGTGCTCCTCGCCGCCGGCTCCCCGGGGCTCGAGGAGGCCTGGGACACCTGGATCGCGAACGGGTACGCCGAGGAGTTCTACCCGCTCACGGCATCCGAGTTCCTCGCCTCCCAGCTGGCGCCGACCTACGCCGCCAACCGGGCTTCCGCGGTGGCGTTCGGGGCATCCGATCGGATCGGCGCTCGCGGACTGCTGATCACGGTCGCGTCGGCGATCTTCGCCCTCGCCCTGCTGCTGCTCGGGGTCTCGGGCGCCAACGCATCCCTCAAGGTCTCGCTCGCCCTCGCGATCGGCGGGACCGCCGCCTTCATCGGCGGGGTCGTCGTCTCGGTGTTCGCGATCGTCGGCTGAGGTCAGCTCGCGCGGAACCGCGCGTCGACGACCGCCGACACCTCGATGCGGTCGGGCGTGAACGTCAGCTGGCCGCCGCCCTGAGCATCCATCGCCATCATCATCTTCCCCGCGCCGCGCGCCATCGGCATCGGGCCGCCGCCGCCCGACGAGCCGTCGCCGAGCATCCCGGGGTCGGCGATCGCGACCGGGTCGACGGTGGAGAGCCCGGCGGCCCGCGCGTACGTCGTGGCCTTGACGGTGGCATCCTGCACCGCCTTGGTCTGGATGTCGGTCGTCACCGCGAGACGCTTCTCTTCCGTGAGGTCCCAGGCGATCGAGTCGATCGTGACGCCCGTCACGGTCGCGAACCGCTCGACGAACGCACTGAGCGCGTCGAAATCCTGAAAGCGGGCGGATGCCGACAGCGCCGCGTAGTAGACGGGTGCGAGCTGCTTGCCCTCGTTGTTCCACGGGCGGTTCGACCAGACGCTCACCCGGT
>CAZPJC010000133.1:1875-6528 GCA_964586645.1 uncultured Schumannella sp. | reverse complement strand
CGACGTCGAAGTCGTAGTAGAAGCCGTCGGTGACCGGCGGGCCGATGCCGAGCTTGGCGTCGGGGTTGACCTTCTGCACCGCCTGCGCGAGAACGTGCGCGGTCGAGTGCCGCAGGATGTTCAGGCCGTCGGGCGAGTCGATCGCGACGGGCTCCACGACATCCGTCTCGGTGACCGTCGACGCCTTGTCCTTCAACTCGCCGTTGACGCGGATCGCGACGACGGAGCGGTCGGGGAACAGGTCGAAACCGGTCTGGTTCGTCGACGGCAGTGAACTCACCTGCTCAACGATAGCGGCGGGCGAGAGGGCCGTCCGGCGGTCTCAGGCTCCGAAGCCGCTCCACACCGCGGTCATCCAGTCGACGACGACCGGGCGGTTGAAGGCCGCCGCCCAGGCGATCGCGATCTGCAGCAGCGCGACCACGTCGACGAGGATCGTGGTCACCCGGCTGTTCGGGGTCGGGACCAGGGCGATCGCCATCACGGTCATGAGGATGAAGGTGTTGCCGGCGGATCCGCTCGGCAGCAGCCCGAGCACGAACGCGCCGAGGATCGCGATGAAGACGAGCGTCGAGACGATGATCGACCCGGGACGGCGCACGATGAGCGCGATGAGCCAGGCGCTGAGCACCGGCGCGACGAGCAGCCAGCCGTTGAGGGTCGTGAACAGCGGGCCGAGCGACGCGAGCCGTTCGGGGGTCCCGACCAGGAGGTCGCGCCCGAGCGAGTTGAGCACCGATCCGGTGAACACGAAGTTGATGAAGAAGATCGCCGCCAGCGCCGACACGGTCGGGTAGATGATCACGAGCACGTTCGCGGCCCGGGCGCCCTTCTGGTCAGCCCGGGCGAGGCGCAGGAACGGGGCTGCCGCCGCCGCAGTGAGCACGTAGAGCAGGCCGCTCAGGTCGGACAGGGTCGCGAGCATGAGCAGCATGCCCGCACGGAATCCGGACCGGGTGTCGCGCCAGGCCACGAAGCGCATGATGTCGGACGCCGCGATGCCGAAGAAGGCGAGGCCGAGGAAGGCCGGGAAGTTCTCCAGGGCCGTGTAGGCGAACAACGGGTTGGCGGCGACCGCGAGCGTGAGGATGACGATCGTGGTCGGGAAGAACTGCCGCTGCACCATGATCTCGATGAGCTTCTGCAGGAAGATCCCGGCGATCAGGGCGCCGGCGATCGCGAGCCCGGCGCGCCCGCCCGGGAGCAGCGTCGCGAACAGGGTGGAGAGCGGCGGGAAGATCTCGCCGATCCATTCGGGGTCGGCGCGGTCCCACGGGATCGTCGCGACGTGGTCGAGCAGCTGCTGGTTGGGGGTGGAGAGCGCCGCCGGCGCGTCCGTGGCGGCCGAAATCCAGGCGACGACCAGGTACGGGACGGCCAGGGCGAGGCGCAGCGACCAGCGCAGCAGCGGGTCGCGCGGGAACGCGTCGAGCCGGGTCCGGGGCGCGCGGCGCACCGCGTGCCGGCGGGTCCCGGCGACCTCGAGCACGCTCATGCGGCGACCTCCCCGCTGTCGCCATGCGTCTGCGTCGTCAGGCCGTGCTCGGTCTTCTCCCAGTAGTGCGGCTTGAACAGCAGCTGCCAGAGCGCCTTGTAGGACGCGAGCGAGTGCAGGATCCAGTACACCGGGTTCAGCAGCGACCAGAGGATGAGGTCGAACGTGCCGCGTTTGTACGGCCCCATCATCGACAGGTAGACCATGGCCGAATTGCCGATGATGAAGTTGACGAGCGTGATCCAGAGCAGCCAGACCGGGAAGAACGGGCTGAGCCACTCGGTCGGCACGAAGATCGTGACGGCCGTCAGCACGTACAGCGGGATGACGCCGAGGAAGGTGATCGGCGTGCCCGCGATGAGCAGCGCGAAGCTCGCGAACCGGCGGAACCCGATCTCGCGGATGAGCGACAGCGGGCGGCGCGCGTGCACGAGGCTCGTCTGCATGTAGCCCTTGATCCAGCGGCTGCGCTGACGGATGAAGTTCGGGATGGAGGTGTTCGCCTCCTCCATGGTCGTCGAGTTGACGACGCCGACGCGGTAGCCCATCGCGCTCGCGCGGATGCCGAGGTCGGCATCCTCGGTGACGTTGTACGGGTCCCAGCCGCCCAGCTCGATGAGCGCCTGCGTGCGGAAGTGGTTGCTCGTGCCGCCGAGCGGGATGGGCAGGTCGGCGGCGTCGAGGCCGGCGAGCATGTAGTCGAACCAGTAGTTGTACTCGAGCGTGAACATGCGGGTGAGCGCGTTCTCGTCGGCGTTGAAGTAGTTGAGCGCCGCCTGCACGCACACCGTCTTGGGTCCCCCGCGGCGGAACGCGACGACGCATTTCTTGAGCTGGTCGGGGTCGGGGGCGTCTTCGGCGTCGAAGATCACGAGGTACTCGCCGGAGGCAAAGAACAGCCCCACGTTGCACGCGCGCGGCTTGGTCTGCGGGGTGCCCTGGGGGATCGTGACGATGTGGAAGTTCGGCGGCGGATTCGAGCCGAGGTACGCGTCGCGGGTGAGGTGGTCTTCCTCCTCGATGAGCACGAGCACCTCGAGCTTGTCGGCCGGGTAGTCGATCTTCCCGAGGTTCCCGACGAGCTGCGGCACGATGTTCGCCTCTTTGAAGACGGGCACGAGCACCGTGTAGGTGGGCAGTTCGGCGTCGGTGAGCGCCTCGACCTGCTCGCGCGTGACCCGTTCGACGATGTCGTACTTCGCGCCGCGCATCGCGACCAGGAACTTGAAGACCGTGCTGCCGAGGAAGGCGAGACTCACGATCGTGAGCACGGTGATGACCGTCTGCACGGGCCAGACGACGAGTGACGCCAGACCGATCACCGCGAGGGCGGCGAAGCCGATCTTCTGGCCGCGCGAGAACACGACCCGCGCCGAGAGCCCGGGGTTCTGCCGGAACAGCTCGTTCGCGGCCTCGTCGGCGATCGCCTTGTGGAAGACGGTGAGCAGCAGGTTGCGGATGTCCCACGAGGTCGCGACGACGAACCGCACCGGCTCACCGACGACCTGCTCGATGTGAGCGCGGCGCTCCCCGTCCGGTTCGCGGGCCGTCGCGACGCGCAGCACCCCGTCCGGATCCCGCCGCACCGGCATCCAGTTCTCGGCGATCATCATCTGCCCCGACCAGCGGCGGATGAGCTGCTCGTCGCGCTGCGTCGTCGCGAGGTCGACGACGGGAAGCGACCACGCGCGCGCCATCACGCTGCGCAGCGCGTCGGTCGAGATCATCCCGAGGGTGATCAGCACCTCGTCGATGTGCGAGCCGGTGCGATCCTTCGCCGCGCGGGCGAGCTCGAGTTGATCGCGTGTGATCAGCCCCGAATCCAGCAGCAGGTCGGCGAATGCGACGCTCTGCGACGAGGGCACCCCCCGTGCCATGGGTTCATCGTGAGGTCTCGGGGACGCCGAGGCAACCCCCCTCTCGGTGGGCCGCCCCGATGGGGGCAGACCGAGGGGGGTTCCCGGCCCGACGATCAGTACTCGAAGACGAGGCGGGCGAGCACCTTGCCGGAGAGCACTTCGTCGATCGCCTCGTTCACCTGCTCGAGGCGGCGCCCCTCCGCGATGATGCGCGTGCGGCCGGCCGCGTGCAACGCGAACACCTCCGTGAGGTCCTGCCGGGTGCCGACGATCGAGCCGATGATCGACAGGCCCTTGAGCACCGTCTCGAAGATCGAGATGTGCATCTGCTCGTCGGCGGGCAGCGCGACGCAGATGAGACGCCCGCCGCGGCTGAGCGACGAGAACGCCTGCTCGAACACCTTCGGCGAGGCCGCCAGCACGAGCGCGACATCGGCTCCGCCGAGCTGCTGGATCGCCGCGACCGGGTCGACCTCGGCGGCGTTCACCAGGTGCTCCGCCCCGAGTTCGCGGGCGAGTTCGAGCTTCGGCGCCTCGATGTCCACCGCGATCACGGTTCCGCCCATGATCCGGGCGTACTGGACGCCGAGGTGCCCGAGTCCGCCGACACCGAAGACGGCGACCCGTTCGGTCGGCTTGATGCCGGCCACCTTGAGGGCCTTGTAGGTCGTGACGCCCGCGCAGGTCAGCGGGGCGGCGTCGAGGGGCGTCACCCCGTCGGGCACGGGCACGACGTACTTGGCGTTCGCGACGGCGTACTCGGCGAACGCGCCGTCGACCGAGTAGCCGCTGTTGTGCTGCTGCTCGCAGAGCGTCTCGCGCCCGTCGATGCAGTACCGGCATTCGCCGCACGCGTATCCGAGCCACGGGATGGCGACGCGGTCGCCGACGGATCGGCTCTTGACCCCCGCCCCGACCTTCTCGACGATCCCGACGCCTTCGTGACCCGGGACGAACGGCAGGCCCGGCTTGACCGGCCAGTCGCCGTGGGCGGCGTGGATGTCGGTGTGGCACAGCCCGGACGTCTCGAGGCGGACGAGCACCTCGCCGGCACCGGGCTCCGGGACGTCGCGCTCCTGGATCTCGAGCGGAGCGGTGAACGATGAGACGACGACGGCTTTCATGACTTCTCCTCTGATCGGCGGAGTCGGGCTGCCCGTTGCAGGGCCATGTCCCGATGCACCGAGGATGCCGATCAGCGGGGGATCTCCCCAGGGGCGAAGGTCCCGTGGCGGTGCGCCGCTAGGTCGTCGGCGCCGGGGTGGGTGCGGGAGGAGTCGTCGGCTCCGGAGGGGTCGT
>CAZPJC010000133.1:0-1775 GCA_964586645.1 uncultured Schumannella sp. | reverse complement strand
AGGTCGTCGGCGCCGGGGTGGGTGCGGGAGGAGTCGTCGGCTCCGGAGGGGTCGTCGGCTCGGGCGGGACCGTCGGCTCGACCGGCGCGGGATCGACGGGGGCCGGGACGGGTTCCTCGACGACCGGCTCCTCGGGATCCGACGGGGAGGGGGCGGCCGGCGGAGCCGTCGTGTCCGCGGGCACCGGCACTCCCCCGCGCTGGAGGCCGCCGATCGCCAGCACGGCGATGATCGCGGCGGCGACCGAGATCAGCCCGACGATCGCGACCCGCTTGGCGCCGCTCGCCCGTGCCGGCTCGGGGCTCGCGAGCGTGGACATCTGCGCCGTCGTGACGTCGGCGACCGGAACGTGCGGCGCGACGAGCGGCTCCGTCGGCTTCTCGGCGGCGGCCGGGAGGTCGGCAGCGGCGAGCCGCTCGGTCGGGGCGCCCGGGAGGTCGGCGGCGGGCAGCGGCTTGGTGGGCTCGTCGTCTCGACTCATGTCCTCACCGTGGCGGTCGCGGCACCCTGCGACAACACCCTTGCCAGGCGCGTGCGTCGCCGGTAGGACCGGGCACGATGGACCCGTGACTCCCTCCCTCGCCGTCGTCGGTCCCGGCGCGATCGGCACCACCGTCGCCGCGGCCCTGCACGAGGTGGGTCGTACCCCGCTCCTCTACGGCCGCACCGCTCGGGACAGCCTGGAGCTCCGGGATGCCGACGGCTCCGTCGTCGTCTCCGGACCCGTGATCGTCGATCCTGCGGCCGCCGCGCCGGTCGACATCGTCTTCCTCGCCGTGAAGGCGACGCAGATCGCCGCGGCCGCCCCGTGGCTCACCGCCCTCGGTCGTCCCGGCACCGTCGTCTGCGTGCTGCAGAACGGCGTCGAGCAGGAGGCGATGGTCGCGTCCTACGTGCCGGGCTGCCCCGTCGTGCCCGCGGTGGTGTGGTTCCCCGCCGTCGCGCAGTCCGACGGCGCCGTGCTCCTGCGCGGCTCGCCCCGGCTGACCCTTCCCGATGCCCCCGCCGCCGCGGTCGTCGCCGAGGCACTGCGCGGAACCCGGGTCTCCGTCGAGCTGTCCGCCGACTTCACCTCGGTCGCCTGGCGGAAGCTGCTGCAGAACGCGGCGGCGGGTCTGATGGCGCTGACCGGTCGCCCGTCGGGGATGTACCGCCGTGACGACATCGGGGCGCTCGCCCTCGCCTACCTCCGCGAATGCCTCGCGGTCGCGCGCGCTGAGGGAGCGGTGCTCGGTGACGACGTTCCGGAGGAACTCCTCGACGGGTTCCGGAGCAGCCCGACCGACCTCGGAACGTCGATCCTCGCCGACCGCGTCGCCGGCCGGCCGCTCGAATGGGACGTGCGCAACGGGGTGATCCAGCGTCGGGGCCGCGCCCACGGCATCCCCACCCCGATCAGCGACGTCGTGGTTGCGCTGCTGGCGGCGGCGAGCGACGACATCCAGTCGAGCGGTCAGCGTTAGTCGTCGGCGGAGGGCGGCTGCTCGCGTGCCGCGCGGATGCCGTGCGTCACGGCCACGCGGATGATCCAGTAGAGCGCGAATCCGAGGACGGCCGCGCCGATCGCATACCCGAGAAGAAGGAAGATGATCGTGATGCCCTGATTCATCCCAGCAACCATCGTCGCTCGCGTCATGGCGGCAGGGGGATGGCGGGGGGTCGCGCACGACGCCCGCGCATCGATCCGGACGTAGAAAAACCCCCGGATCACCAGGGGTTTTCGTGTGGGCGATACTGGGATCGAACCAGTGACCTCTTCCGTGTCAGGGAAGCGC
>CAZPJC010000132.1:0-6640 GCA_964586645.1 uncultured Schumannella sp. | reverse complement strand
TGAAACCGCGCGCACGCGCATGTTCACAGGCGAGTGCGTTTGCAGAACCTCGGCTGCTCGGCTTCGGCGCACTCGCGATCACGACGGCGTTCGTGCTCAGCGGCTGCACGGCCAGCGGCGACGACGGCGCCGCCGCGGGCGGCACCCTCACCGTCTGGGTCGACGCCGAGCGCGTCGACGCACTGCAAGGCGCAGCCGACGACTACTCCGAGCAGACGGGCGTCGAGGTCGACCTCGTCGGCAAGGACAACGCCACGATCAAGGACGACTTCATCCAGCAGGTTCCGACCGGCGAAGGCCCCGACATCATCATGGGCGCCCACGACTGGCTCGGCGAGCTGACGACCAACGGCGTCGTCGCTCCGCTCGAGCTCGGCGACTCGGCCGCCGACTACCTGGATGTCGCCATCCAGGCGGCGACCTACGACGGCACGGTCTACATGCTCCCGTACGCGGTCGAGAACATCGCCGTGCTGCGCAACGCCGACCTCGTTCCGAACGCGGTCGGCTCGTACGACGAGATGATCGCCGCCGGCGCATTCGTCGTCGAGCAGGGCGCCGAAGGCAACCCGTACCACCTGTACCCGTTCCAGACGGCGTTCGGTGCTCCGGTCTTCGGGTCGACCGACGCCGGCTACGACGCGTCCGACCTGCAGCTCGGCAACGCCGGCGGCCAGGAGTTCGCCGCCTGGCTCGCGAGCCAGGGGAAGAACGGCAGCGGCGTGTTCAACACCGACATCGACGGTGCCATCGCCAAGCAGGCCTTCCTCGACGGCACGGCGGCGTTCTGGCTGACCGGCCCGTGGAACGTCGGCTCGGCCGTCGACGCGGGCATCAACGTCGCGATCGACCCCATCCCGAGCCCGACCGGGGATGCGGCCCAGCCGTTCGCCGGCGTGAAGGGCTTCTTCCTCTCGGCCGAGAGCGAGAACAAGGTCGCCGCGACCGACTTCCTGGTCAACTACCTCGGCTCGGAGGACGTGCAGCTCGCCCTCTTCGACGCGGGCAACATCCTCCCGGCCCTCGCGGCTGCGGCGGACACCGCCGCGAGCGACCCGATCATCGCGGGCTTCCAGGCCGTCGGCGGCGACGCCGTGCCGATGCCGGCCATCCCGGCGATGGGCTCGGTCTGGCAGTACTGGGGCATCGCGGAAGCCGCGATCATCAACGGTGAGGACCCCGCGGCGACGTGGGACAAGCTCGCCGCGGATGTCCAGGCCGCGATCGGCTAGTCAGCACCACTTGGATGCGGGGCGCGGCACCCTCGAGGCCGCTGCGCCCCGCATCCACCACCCTCGTCAACGCCGACCTCTGGGAGAGAACGTGCGCGCCCTGCTGCTGAAGATCATCGTGCTCGGCTTCGTCGACGCGGTGTCGATCTATGCGGCCTTCGTGCTCGTGCTGCAGGGCAACATCCCCGTCGCCGTGCTCGTGCTGCTCGTCACGCTGCTCGTCAACTGGATCTACTTCTCGAAGAAGCTGCTGCCGGCGAAGTACCTCACGCCGGGGCTGATCTTCCTCGCGGTGTTCCAGGT
Organism: uncultured Schumannella sp.; assembly: GCA_964586645.1. GTDB lineage: Bacteria > Actinomycetota > Actinomycetes > Actinomycetales > Microbacteriaceae > Pseudolysinimonas_A. Next base: position 5,105 of record CAZPJC010000132.1, on the reverse strand, counting down.
GTTCGTGCTCGTCTACACCTGCTACGTCGGCTTCACGAACTACGGCACCGGGCACAACGGCACGAAGGTTCAGGCCGTGTCGTCGTTGCTCGCCTCGTCGCTCTCCCGCGTCGAGGACTCCCCGACCTACCCGGTGACGGTCGTCGACCAGTTCGGCGAGCTCGGGCTGCTGATCACCGACCCCGAGACGGGAGACGCGTTCGTCGGGACCGCCGACCAGCCGCTCGTCGAGGTCGACGCGGAGTTCGACGGCGACAAGGCCGTGTCGACCGCGGGCTGGACGACGCTGCAGTTCGCGGATGTCATCGCCCGCACCGCCGAGATCACCGAACTCGCCGTGCCGTACTCGGAGGATCCGAACGACGGAGCGCTGCGCACGCCCGACGGCTCGAGCGCCTACCGCTACCTGTCGAACCTCGAGTACGACGAAGCCGCCGGCACGATGACCAACACGACGACCGGCGTCGTCTACACCGACATCGGCACGGGCGCGTTCGTCGCCGAGGACGGCGAGGAGCTGCGTCCCGGGTGGCAGATCACGATCGGGTTCGACAACTTCGCCCGCGCGTTCACCGAGCAGTCGATCCGCGGCCCGCTCGTCTACGTGACCATCTGGACCTTCGTGTTCGCGATCGGCTCGGTCGCGCTCACCTTCGCGCTCGGCCTGCTTCTCGCACTCGTCTTCGAAAGCCCGCGGATGCGCGGCGTGAAGTTCTACCGCGTGCTGCTGATCCTGCCGTACGCCTTCCCCGCGTTCCTGTCGATCCTGGTCTGGGCCGGGCTCATGAACGAGAGCTTCGGCTTCCTCAACCAGGTGCTGTTCGGCGGGGCCGACATCCCGTGGCTCACCGATCCGACGCTCGCGAAAGTCAGCGCGCTGCTCGTGAACCTCTGGCTCGGCTTCCCCTACATGTTCCTGATCTGCACCGGCGCGCTGCAGGCCATCCCCGACGAACTGTCCGAGGCGGCGAAGATGGACGGCGCCCGCGGGTGGAACGTGTTCCGGCACATCAAATTGCCGCTGCTGCTCTCGACGACCGCGCCCGTGCTCATCGCGTCGTTCGCGTTCAACTTCAACAACTTCAACCTCGTCTACCTGCTCAACAACGGCGGGCCGCGAGATACGACGACGAGCCTCCCGGTCGGCCATACCGACCTGTTGATCTCGATGGTCTACAAGGTCGCCTTCACCGGGCAGAACCGCGACTACGGGCTGGCGTCGGCCTTCTCGATCCTGATCTTCATCCTGGTCGCCGTCATCGCGGTGATCTCGTTCAGTCGGACCAAGGCGATCGAGGAGGTTCAGCGATGACCGCACTCGCGACCCCGACCCCGACGCGCACGCGGCGCGGGTTCGGGTTCTGGTTCCGCGACACCGGATGGCGGCACCTCGTCGCGATCGTCGTCACGGTGTTCGCGATCTTCCCGCTGCTGTTCGTGCTCTCGAGTTCGCTGAACCCGAACGGCACGCTCACCGGCTCCAACGCGCTGTTCTCGGTGTTCGGCCCCGACAGCTACCTGCGCATCCTCACCGACCCGAACAACCCGTACCTGCTCTGGTTCGGCAACACCCTCAAGGTCGCCGGCGTCACCGCGGTGGCGTCGACCCTGATGGGGGCGCTCGCCGCCTACGCGTTCTCGCGGATGCGGTTCACCGGCCGTCGGTTCGGGCTCATCGCGATCGTCGTCATCCAGCTGTTCCCGCAGCTGCTCGGCGCCGTCGCGATCTTCCTGATGATGAGCGCGATCGGCGACGTCTTCCCGGCGATCGGACTCAACACCCACGCCGGCCTGATCCTCGTCTACCTCGGCGGCTCGCTCGGCGTGAACACCTACCTGATGTACGGGTTCTTCAACACGGTGCCGATCGAGATCGACGAGGCGGCGAAGATCGACGGCGCGAGCCACGCACGCATCTTCTTCACGATCATCCTGCGACTGGTGGCGCCGATCCTCGCCGTCGTCGCGCTGCTGTCGGTCATCGCGAGCGTCAACGAATTCCTCATCGCGAGCGTGCTGCTCATCGACACCGAGAACCAGACCCTCGCCGTCGGGCTCGTGAAGCTCGTCTCCAACCCGCGGTACGCCGACTGGAGCGCGTTCTCGGCCGGGGCGATCCTCGCCGCCCTGCCCGTCGTCGCCCTGTTCCTCCTCCTGCAGAAGTACATCGTGGGCGGGCTCACCGCGGGTGCCGTGAAGTAGCACCGCCGAAACATCGATTGGATAGCGTGCTCGCGTGATCGATCTGCACGCCGACCCGCACCACGACGGCTCGGCGTTCTACGTCTCGAACCTCGACCCCGATCTGGGCGACGTCGTGCGGGTGCGCGTGCGGGTGCCCGAGGAGTGGGGAGCCACCCGGGTGCGCGTGCGGCTGCGGCCCGACGGGGAGCCGTCCTACGTCGAAGCGACCCGCGGCGGCGCCGTGCCGCACGTCGAGTGGTGGGAGGCGGCGTTCACCGTCGAGAACCCGCTGCACCCCTACCGGTTCCGGCTCGACCGCGGCGACGGCACGACGTTCTGGCTGAACGCGCGGGGCCTGCACCGCCTCGATCCGCGGGATGCCGACGACTTCCGTCTCGTCGCTGGCGACGTGCCCCCCGCCTGGTCGGCCGGGTCGGTGATGTACCAGGTCTTCCCCGATCGGTTCGCACGATCGGCGGCGGCCGCGTCGCGCGACCTCCCGGAATGGGCCGAGCCCGCGGCGTGGACCGATCCCGTCGATCCCGACCGCCGGCACACCGCCGTGCAGTTCTACGGCGGCGACCTCGCCGGCGTGGAGGAGAGGCTCGACCACATCCAGGATCTGGGCGTCGACATCATCTACCTGACACCCGTCTTCCCCGCGCGCTCCAACCATCGCTACGACGCGTACTCGTTCGAACACGTGGACCCGCTCCTCGGGGGCGACGACGCCCTCGTCTCATTGGTCGCGGCCGCGCACGACCGGGGGATGCGCGTGCTGGGCGATCTCACGACGAACCACTGCGGGGATGCCCACGAGTGGTTCCAGGCGGCGTACGGGAATCCGGCGGCGCCCGAGAGCGAGTTCTTCTATTGGCTCGACGACGACCAGCTCAGCTACGTCTCCTGGCTCGGGGTGCCGAGCCTGCCGAAGTTCAACTGGAACTCCGCCGAGCTGCGCCGCCGGTTCATCGAAGGGCCGGACTCGGTCGTCGCGAAGTGGCTGAAGGCGCCCTACTCGCTCGACGGCTGGCGCATCGACGTCGCCAACATGACCGGCCGGTACCGCGAAGACGACCTCAACCCCGAGGTGCGCCGCATCATCCGCCGCACGATGACCGACGTGAACGCCGACACCCTGCTGCTCGGCGAGTTCACCGGGGATGCCGCCGCCGACTTCGCCGGGGACGCCTGGCACGGCGCGATGACCTACGCGAACTTCACCCGGCCGGTCTGGAACTGGCTGCGCACCCCCGGCAGCCCGGCCGGCGGCGGACTGTCGATGATCGTCGGCGAGACGCAGGACTGGGACGGGCAGGATGCCGTCGCCTCGCACCGCGAGTTCGCCGCGGGGTTCCCGTGGCGGGTGCGCACCCGCACGATGAACGCGCTCGACACCCACGACATCCCGCGCTTCGTCAACGACGCGCGCGACGGCACGGTGCCGGTCGCCGTCGGCCTCGCGATGACGATGCCGGGGCTGCCGGTGATCTGGCAGGGCGACGAGTTCGGGCTGACGGGCATCGACGGCGAGGACTCGCGCACTCCGTTGCCGTGGGACTCCCTCGACGAGGCCGCGGACCGGATCGACCTGTACTCCCGTCTCGCGTCGCTGCGCTCGCACCCGGCGCTCGCCGAGGGCGGGTTGCGCTGGCTGCACGCCTCGGCGGAGGCGATCGCATTCGCGCGCGAATGCCCGGAGGAGACTCTCGTGGTCGTCGCGACGCGGTCGGCGGGTGCAGTGGACACCGGGGTCGACCTGGCCGGAGCCGAGCAGGTCGTCGTCGAAGGGTCCGCCGTCGCCGACGGCGCGACGGTCACGACGGCCGGTGCGGCGTTCGCGGTGTGGGCGGTCGCCGGTGCGACCGCCCCCGCGTGGGACTAGATGTAGTGCCCAGGGACGTTGTTTGATCTGGCACCCGGGAGCCTTCGACGCGGCGTTCGACTCCTATCCGGTCGGCGGCGACGTTCTCGCCCACATGTGGGCGCCGGGACACGTCGGCCGGCGCGGCTCTGCGCTCGTGAAGCAGCGCCCCGACGAGGCTGTCTACCTCTAATCTGAGCACCACCGGCGCGCACGCGGTCTCGCACCTCGACCGCACCCGGTTCCGGCTGTTCTCGCTGCGCATCGAGAAGCGCGACGGATTCGCGCCGAGCCGGGCCGACGTGCTGCGCATCAACGAGCAGATCGCCCGCACGGCGACGGGCGTGCGCTGGCCGCGCAGGCGCGCCTCATGTGCGCCGAGATCGAGGCGGGACGACCGGATGTCGCCGCCGCGATGGCCGCGCCCGTGCGGGCGCTGCTCGGGGTGCTGGCCTCATCCGGCACGGAGTCACCACGCCGACTCGACGATCTCAAGGCGGTGGCCCGCGCTCGCCTCGCCGACCCGGCGCTACGGGCCGCCGACGTCGCGGCCGTCTTCGGGGCCTCCGACCGCACCGTCCAGGCGGAGTTCGCCGCCACCGCGTGCGGCTTCCGCGATCCGACCCACTTCCACGGGGTGTTCCGCGGCCGGTTCGAGACGACCCCCGGGGAGCTGCGCGCGGGGCGCTGACCCCGTCGCGCGGATGCTAAAGTCTCCTGGTGCCTCGGCTCGCCCGAGGCCACGCCCCGATAGCTCAGTGGTAGAGCACTTCCATGGTAAGGAAGGGGTCGTCAGTTCAATCCTGACTCGGGGCTCGGCGCTCTCGCCGGTGCACCAGGCGGCGACGGGAGCGGCCCCTTTGGCGGAGTAGCTCAGCTGGTTAGAGCGCACGACTCATAATCGTGAGGTCGCGGGATCGTGCCCCGCCTCCGCTACCGATTTCGGCCATCTCGCGCCCGGACCCTCGGTGACCTGACCGACGCCCGCGGCGGTCTCCGGTGCGCGCTCGACGGCGTTGAATAGGGGGATGCCCGTCACCTCCGACACCCTCGTCGA
>CAZPJC010000131.1:3302-6762 GCA_964586645.1 uncultured Schumannella sp. | reverse complement strand
GCATCAAGGAGATGATCATCGTCGGCGGCTTCAAGGTCGCGCCGAGCGAGGTCGAGGACATCCTGCGCGGCTACGACGGCGTCGCCGACCTCGCGATCGTGGGCATCCCGGATGCCGACGGCGAGGAGGTCGTCGTCGCGGCGATCGTCCCGGAACCGGGCGCCTCGATCGACACCGACGCCTTCCGCGCGTACGCGAAGGAGCACCTCACCCCGTACAAGGTGCCGAAGCGCGTCGTCACGCTCGACGAGCTGCCGAAGTCGCTCATCGGGAAGGTGCTGCGCAAGAGGGTGCGCGACGCCATCATCGCCGGCGGCTAGGGGCGCGGTGGGCCGCACCCTGTACGTCTCCGACCTGGACGGGACGCTTCTCGGGCCCGACGGATCCCTGAGCGCGAGCTCGGCCGCCTTGCTCGAGACGGCGATCGAGCGCGACGTGCTCGTCACCTGCGCGACCGCCCGGTCCTGGACGACGACGCGGCGCGTGCTCGGCGGCTTCAGCTTCGTGCTGCCGCTCGTGCTGTACAACGGCACGTTCACCTACGACGCCGCGACCGACGTCCTGCTCGACAGCAACGAGATCGACGAGGTCACGACCCGCGCGATCCTCGGACACTGCGAAGAGGTCGGGCTGCCGCCGCTCGTGTACTGGATCGAGGGCTCGGGCGAGCGCGTGTCCTGGGTGGTCGGGCTCGAGAACGACGGCATCCGCCATTTCTGGGCGGACCGGCCGAGCGACCCCCGCAACGCGCCGCGGTCCGGGTGGCACGAGCTCCCGACCGCGGCCGTGTTCAACATCGCCGCGATCGGTTCGGCGGACGAGATCGAGCCGCTCGCGGCGGCACTCCGGGCGCGGGTCGGCGCGGCCGTCGAACTCCACGTGCAGCCCGACACCTACCCTCCGCGGGACATCTGGATGGACATCGCTCCCGGGGGCGGCACCAAGGGCACCGCGGTCACCGCCCTCGCCGCACGCCTCGGCGCCGACCGGATCGTCGCGTTCGGCGACAACTTCAACGACCTCCCGATGTTCGCGGTCGCCGACGAGTCCTACGCGATGGCCCACGCACCCGAGGCGGTGCGCGCGGCCGCGACGGCCACCCTCGACGACGGACCGGATGCCGTCGCCCGCTGGATCGCCGAGAACGCTACGGCCGCAGCAGCACCTTGATCGCGCGGCGCTCGTCCATCGCGGCGTAGGCTTCGGCGACCTCGGAGAGCGGTAGCTCGAGGTCGAACACCTTCCCCGGCTGCAGACGGCCGTCGAGCACTTCGGGCAGCAGTTCGTCGACGTAGTTGCGCACCGGCGCGACACCCCCGCGGATGCCGACGTTGCGGTTGAACAGCGGCCGCATCTTCAGCTCCGGGTTGAGGTGGGGCACGCCGACGAACCCGACCTGGCCACCCGGCCGCGCCGACCCGAGCGCCTGGCGCATCGCCTCCTCGGTGCCGACGCACTCGAGCACGCGATCGGCGCCGATGCCGTCGAACATCTCGCGGATGACCCGGATGCCGTCTTCGCCGCGCTCCTCGACGATGTCGGTCGCGCCGAACTCGCGGGCGAGCGCCTGCCGGGAGGCGTGCCGCGACATCGCGACGACCCGCGAGGCGCCGAGCCGGGACGCGGCGAGCACGCCGCACAGCCCGACGGCACCGTCGCCGACGACGACGACCGTGTCGCCCTTCTGCACCCCGGCCGAGACCGCGGCGTGGTGCCCGGTGCCCAAGACATCCGACAGCGTCAGCAGGTGCGGGATCAGGGCGTCGTCCACGGGACCGGGGACGACCGCGAGGGTGCCGTCGGCGAGCGGCACGCGGATCAGCTCGCCCTGGCCGCCGTCGGCCGGATGCCCCGTCCGGTCGTCGCCGCCCCACCAGCTGCCCTGCAGGCACGAGGTCGAGAAGCCGTTGCGGCAGTTGACGCAGGTCATGTCGCAGACGTAGAACGGCGCGATCACGAAGTCGCCGACCTTCACCTTCGCCACCTCGGCACCGACGCTCTCGACGAAGCCGACGAACTCGTGCCCGATGCGTCCCGTCGCCTGCGTGACGCCCCGGTACGGCCACAGGTCGGAGCCGCAGACGCAGGCCGCGACGACGCGGACGATCGCGTCGTCGCCGGTCAGCAGCACCGGGTCGGGCACCTCCTCGAAGCGGATGTCGTGGTCGCCGTGGATGAGGGTCGCGTGCACGCTCCGACGCTACTCGTGCAGCGCGGGCGAGGCATTCTCACAGGGATCTCTCGCCAAGCTGTCGCCGTGGAGTTCTCCCTCGAATTCAGCCCTGAGGTGCTCGTCGCGTTCCTCACGCTCTTCGTGCTCGAGATCGTGCTCGGCGTCGACAACGTCATCTTCATCTCGATCCTGGCGAGCAAGCTGCCGCCGAAGCAGCAGGCCCTCGCCCGCAACGTCGGTCTCACGATGGGGATGCTGGGCCGCATCGGCCTGCTGTTCGCCGCGTCGTGGATCATCTCGCTCAAGGACGACCTGTTCGAGATCGCCGGCTACGGCTTCTCCGGCCGCGATCTCATCCTCATCGGCGGCGGTCTCTTCCTGATCTACAAAGCGGTCAAGGAGATCCACGAGAAGCTCGAGGGCGCCGACCACGGCACCGGCTCGGCGAAGACGGCGACGCTCGCCGCGGTGCTCGGCCAGATCTTCGTCATCGACCTCGTCTTCTCGTTCGACTCGGTCATCACGGCCGTCGGCATGGTCGACAACCTGCTCGTCATCATCACGGCGGTGGTGCTGTCGTTCGGCATCATGCTCTTCGCCTCGAAGCACATCTTCGGGTTCGTCAACAGGCACCCCTCGGTGAAGCTGCTCGCCCTGGCGTTCCTCGTGATGATCGGCGTCTTCCTGATCGTCGACGGCTTCGGCATCAAGGTCGACAAGGCGCTCATCTACGTGCCGATGGCGTTCGCCGTGGTGGTGGAGATCCTCAACCTCGTCTATCGCGCCCGGCAGAAGAAGCTGCATCCGGAACGCAGCGACAGCCCGGTGGAGTTGCACCATCAGCACGCCTACGGCGACGACACGGCCGCCCTCGCCGCCGCCGAGGGCGCGACGCCCGGGCGCGTGACGCTGTCGAGCAAGCCGATCACGCCGGAGGAGTAGGCGCGTGGGCGAGCTCATCCGCAACGTGCGCGTGCAGGAGGCGCTCGAGGTCTGGGCGACGACGAAGGACACCCGCACGTTCTCCGACGTGCTGCGGCGCGCCGTCGCCGGCGAGCTGCTGCTCGACATCTCGACCTCCGAGATCGCCGACCGCGAGAGGTTCCCTCAGCCCGGGGACCGGATCGCGATCGCCTCGCAGACCGACGACGCGGGGAAGCACCTGCTGCTCGCCTACACCGACAACGAGCGGCTCGGCGCCCGCACCGGCATCCCGTTCTCCCTCGGCCAGCCGGCGCACGCCGTGCTCGAGCAGGCGGTGCGCGACTACGAGGGCCTCGTGATCGA
>CAZPJC010000131.1:0-3202 GCA_964586645.1 uncultured Schumannella sp. | reverse complement strand
CGGCGCACGCCGTGCTCGAGCAGGCGGTGCGCGACTACGAGGGCCTCGTGATCGATGCGGGCCACCCCGGGATGTTCATCGCCTACGCCGACGAGATCCGCCGGGGGCTCGGCGACGAGCCCGCCGCGGCCGCACGACTCGCGCGCGACCTCGTGCAGCAGGACCGTCCGTTCGAGGAGTTTCTCGCCGGCCTCGCACTCGCGCCCGTCTACATCCCCGTGGAGACCCACCGCGACGAGGCGGGAGCCGTCACCGGCGTCTCCGTGCTCACCGCCCGCGGGCGTGACGGCGAGACGCTCTCCGCCGGGTTCACCTCGCCGTCCGAGGTCTGGGCCTGGGCGCCCGAGGTCGAGGCCCGCCCGACCCGCCTGCGGAACCTCGCCCGGGTGGCGCTCCAGGACGGCCACGCCGGGGTCATCATCAATCCCGCCGGGCCCGCGACCGTGCTCGCGCCCCCGCTCCTGACCCGGTACACCGGGGATGGCCCGGGTCCCACGGCAGGATAGAGCGATGGATGCCGACCTCGAGGCCGAGATCGTCCGCCGCGAGGCGACGGATCCGCTGGTGCGGCCCGCCACCGCCGGCGCCGCCGTCTTCGAGCGCCTGATCGCCTCGCTCACCGACGAACGCGGCGTGCACCTCGAGACGATCACCACGATCCTCGGCGCCCTCGCCGGCCGGGCCTGCCGACTCGCGGCCGAACACGACGACGCCGGCCGCACCCTCAACGTCGTCGAGACGGTCGACGGCGAGACCTACGCGTTCGGCGACGCCGTGAACTGGCCGCTCGCGGAGTCCCCCACCTCGGTCTGGGCGATCCTCGCGGGCGCCGTCGTGCAGCAGGGCGGGAAGCTGCCGGACGTCGCGGAGGCGTTCACGCACAGCGCGGCGACCCTCGGCGGGCCCGAATTCGGCATCCCGCGCTTCGCCGACGGCACGCGGTCGACGATCACCCCGGCCGCCGCCGTCGCCACGTTCTGGGCTCCCGCGCTCGCGCTCATCCAGGTCGTCGCGCCCGACCCCCGGCACGCGCCGATCGCCACGGGGTTCGCCCTCAAGCAGCTCGTCGAGGCCGCGGCGCCCGGGGGCGCCGACCTCGAGGTGATCGCCCGGGTCGCCCTCGACGCGGCGCTGACCGCCTCGAAGCTGACGACCTAGGGTCGGATCATGAGATTCGGCATCTTCGTGCCCCAGGGCTGGCGGTTCGACCTGGTCGGCATCCCCGACGAGCAGCAGTGGGCGACGATGAAGCGCCTCGCCCTCGCCGCGGACGCCGGGCCGTGGGAGTCGCTCTGGGTCTACGACCACTTCCACACGACGCCCGTGCCGAGCGAGGAGGCGACGCACGAGGCGTGGACGCTGATGGCGGCGTTCGCCGCCGTGACGGATCGCATCCGCCTGGGCCAGATGTGCACCTGCATGGCGTACCGCAACCCGGCCTACCTCGCGAAGGTCGCCGCCACCGTCGACCACGTGTCCGGCGGGCGGCTCGAGATGGGCATCGGCGCCGGCTGGTACGAGCACGAGTGGCGCGCCTACGGCTACGGGTTCCCCGAGGCCCCGGAGCGGCTGCGGATGCTCGACCAGGGCGTGCAGATCATGCGACAGGCCTGGGCCCAGGGCCACGCCGACCTGGACGGCGAGCACTACCGGGTGAACGGCGCCATCGTGCGTCCGCTCCCCCTCCAGCCCGGCGGCATCCCGATCTGGGTCGCCGGAGGCGGCGAGAAGGTGACCCTGCGGATCGCGGCTCAGCACGCGAGCTACACGAACTTCAACGGCGGACCCGACGAGTTCGCCCGCAAAAGCGAGATCCTGCGCGATCACTGCGCGAAGCACGGCACCGACTTCGACGCGATCACGCGCTCGAGCAACTTCAACACGATCATCGGCGCCACCGAGGCCGAGGTCGCCCGGCGCATCGACGCCGTCGAGGCCCGGCTCGTGCCGCACCTCGGGGTCGAGGGCGCCGCCGGCGTGGTCGCCCAGTACCGCACGTCCGGCGGCAAGGAGGGTCTCGCCGGCACGCCCGAGCAGATCGTCGACGTCCTCCGGGAACGCGAGGCGCTCGGCCTCGGCTACGCCATCCACTACTTCCCGGAGAGCGCGTACGACCGCTCGGGCGTCGAGCTGTTCGAGCGCGAGGTGATCCCGGCCCTCGCCGGCTAGATGTACTCGGTCAGACCGTTGGTGACGCGGAGGTAGGGAAAAGGCCTCCATTCTGAGTGGTGTCTAACGTCACTCGAAGGAAGGCCTTTTCGTGGTCCACCGTAACGCGAGGCTGGCTGAGGCCGGTCGTCTGATTCTTGTTCAGCGGGTTCTGTCGGGGCGGCCGGTGTCGCATGTAGCCAAGGAGCTTGGGGTTTCTCGGCAGTGTGCTCACCGCTGGGTCTCACGGTTCCGTCTGCTCGGTGTCGCTGGGTTGCGAGATCGGTCCTCACGGGCTCGGACGCATCCGCGGGCGACGCCACGGGAGGTCTGCGTTCGACTGCTGGAACTGCGTCGAGCCGAGCGGCTGGGTCGTGACGAGTTGGCGCGTCGTGTCGGGGTCAGTCCGTCGACCGCGTCGCGAATCGTCGCGCGGGCGGGGTTGCCGGCGCTGCATGAGCTCGATCCGGTGACTGGGATCCGAATCCGCGCTTCACGTCGCACCCAGCTCCGCTACGAACGCGACCGCCCCGGGGATCTGGTCCACATCGATGTGAAGAAACTCGGTCGGATCCCCGACGGAGGCGGTTGGCGCGTCGATGGACCCGCCACGATCAATCACAACAAAGGACGGAAGCGGTCGAAGAAGCTCGGGTTCGACTACATCCACGTCGCGGTCGACGACCACTCCCGGCTCGCGTTCGCCAGCGTCTTGCCGGACGAGAAGGGCACGACCTGCGCCGCGTTCCTCACCGACGCAGCCGCGTTCTTCGCCAGCCACGGAGTCGCGATCCGCGAGGTAATGACGGACAACGCGATGAACTACCGCCTCTCGCGAGACTTCCAATCCGTTCTGGCCACCCTCGACGCGAAACACATCCTGACCCGACCGCACTCCCCGTGGCAAAACGGCAAGGCCTGTGAAGACTTGGGGCAGCGCTGCATCGGCTTCGGTCTGACCCCGGCCAAGGTATGACCATGGTGTCCTTCGTTCGATTTGTCGGTGACGTCCCCTAGGGTGGTGGACTTTCCGGCAGGGTCGTCGGCGTCGTAG
>CAZPJC010000130.1:0-6797 GCA_964586645.1 uncultured Schumannella sp. | reverse complement strand
TTCATCTACGAGCTCGACGTGCCGGTCATCGTCGGCGGCGCGAGCACCTACCCCGCCGCCCTGCACCTGATGCGCACGGGCGCGGCGGGCGTGCTCGTCGGCTTCGGCGGCGGCGCCGCGTCGACGACCCGCACGAGCCTCGGCATCCACGCCCCGATGGCGACGGCGGTGGCGGATGTCGCGGGCGCGCGCCGCGACTACCTCGACGAGTCGGGCGGACGCTACGTGCACGTCATCGCGGACGGCGGCCTCGGCACGTCGGGCGACATCGTCAAGGCGATCTCGGTCGGCGCGGACGCCGTCATGCTCGGCTCGACCCTCGCGCGGGCGGCCGAGGCTCCGGGCGGTGGCTGGCACTGGGGCTCGGAGGCCCGGCATCCCGAGCTGCCGCGCGGGCACCGCGTCGCGGTCGGCTCGGTCGCCCCGCTCGAGAAGCTGCTGTTCGGGCCGGCCGACACCGCCGACGGGCGGATGAACCTCATCGGCGCCCTGCGCCGCTCGATGGCGACGACGGGGTATTCCGACCTCAAGGAGTTCCAGCGCGTCGAGGTCGTCATCGCCCCGTATCACCAGGGGTAGCGCGCCTAGGCTGGGAGCATGCCACCGCGCAAGACGGTCACCCGGTCCACCCGCCTCGGCCCCGAGGAGCGCGCGTCGGCGATCGCCAACATGCGCGCCAAGGAGCTCGACATCCTCGTCATCGGCGGCGGCATCGTCGGAACCGGGGCGGCGCTCGACTCGGTGACCCGCGGGCTGCGCACGGGGTTGCTCGAGGCACGCGACTGGGCCTCCGGCACGAGCAGCCGGTCGAGCAAGCTCGTGCACGGCGGCATCCGCTACCTCGAGCAGCTGGACTTCCGGCTCGTGCGCGAGGCCCTCATCGAGCGCGGCCTCCTGCTGCAGCGGCTCGCCCCGCACCTCGTGAAGCCGGTGCGCTTCCTCTACCCGCTCACCAAGGGGCCGCTCGAGCGCGCCTACATCGGGGCCGGGATGCTGCTCTACGACGCGTTCTCGTACACCGGCTTCCGCAAGCCCGGGGTCCCCCATCACCGGCACCTCAGCCGCCGGCAGCTGCTGCGCGCGGCGCCGAGCCTGCATCCCGACGCGTTCACGGGCGGACTCACCTACTACGACGCCCAGGTCGACGATGCCCGCTACGTCGCGACTCTCGCGCGTACGGCATCCTTCTACGGCGCGCACGTCGCGAGCCGCGTCGAGGTGGTCGGCTTCCTCAAGGTCGGGCAGCGGGTCACCGGTGTGCGGGCGAAGGACAAGGAGACCGGCGAGGAGTTCGAGATCCTCGCCAAGCAGGTCGTCAACGCGACCGGGGTCTGGACCGACGACACCCAGGCCATGGTCGGCGAGCGGGGCCAGTTCAAGGTGCGGGCGAGCAAGGGCGTGCACCTCGTGGTGCCGCGCGACAGGTTCCAGTCGAAGCTCGGGTTGCTGCTGCGCACCGAGAAGAGCGTGCTGTTCGTCATCCCGTGGGGACGGCACTGGCTCATCGGCACGACCGACACCACCTGGGATCTCGACAAGGCGCACCCGGCGGCGACGGCGGCCGACATCGACTACCTGCTCGAACACGTCAACTCCGTGCTCGCGACCAAGCTGACGCGCGACGACGTCGAGGGCGTGTTCGCGGGCCTGCGCCCGCTGCTCGCCGGCGAGAGCGACGAGACGAGCAAGCTCAGCCGCGAGCACATCGTCGCGCACAGCGTCCCCGGCCTCGTGGTGGTGGCCGGCGGAAAGTGGACCACCTACCGGGTCATGGCGAAGGATGCCGTCGACGAAGCCGTGCGGGCGCTCGACGGGGTCGTCTCGGAGAGCGTCACCGAGAACATCGGGCTGCTCGGCGCCGAAGGCTACGAGGCAGCGTGGAACAAGCGGTACAAGATCGCCCGCGCCTACAACGTGCACCGCGTGCGGGTCGAGCACCTGCTCAACCGCTACGGCGTGATGACTGACGAGTTGCTCGAACTCATCCAGGAGCGCCCCGAGCTCGCCGAGCCGCTGCCGGGCGCCGACGACTACATCGGAGCCGAGGTCGTCTACGCGGCGACGCACGAAGGTGCGCTGCACCTCGACGACGTGCTCGCCCGGCGCACCCGCATCTCGATCGAGGCGTGGGACCGCGGCGTCGCCGCCGCCCCCGTCGCCGCCGGGCTCATGGGCGGGGTGCTCGGCTGGGACGCCGGACGCATCGAGTCCGAGGTCGCCTACTACCTGAAACGGGTCGAAGCCGAGCGGGCGAGCCAGGAGCAGCCCGACGACGCGTCCGCGGATCGCGTGCGCCTGGAGGCACCCGACCCGGTCTGACCGGCGGCACCGCATCCGTCGGCGTAAAATCGAAGGATGGTCGATGTCAGGCGGGTCAAGCTCCCCGGCGTAGGGGTGCTGCATACCTTCGTCACCGACGACGGCGGCAAGGTCGGGGTGATCACGCACCGGTCGGGCCACAGCGACCTCATCACCTTCGCCGACGCCGAGGACGGCGATGCCCGCAAGGTGTCGCTGCGTCTCGACGAAGACGAGGCCCACACGCTCGCCGAGCTGCTCGGCGGCACGCGCATCACCGAATCGCTCTCCGGCATGGACCAGATCCCCGGCCTGAGCATCGACTGGTTCCCGGTCGACTACGACCACCACATCGCGGGGCAGCAGCTCGGCTCGCTCACCAGCAAGGGTCTCCCGGGCGTGACCGTCGTCGCCGTCGTCCGCGGCGAGTCCGCCAACCCGGCCCCGGACGGCGACTTCAAGGTCTTCCCCGGCGACACGCTCGTCGTCGCGGGTGCGCCCGAGAAGGTCGCGAAGGCGTTCCAGTTCTTCCGCACGGGGGAGTTCACCAAGGCCCCCGCGGACGCTGCTGCGCCGCCCGGGAGCTAGACGTGCACCTGGCCGCGGCGTCCGCCGAGACCCTGGGGAGTGAACTCGTCACGCTCGGCGTCCTGTTCCTGCTCGCCTACGGACTCGGACGCCTCGGCAAGCTGATCGGCCTTCCGGCGATCCCGATCTACATGCTCATCGGGCTCGTCGCGAGCCCGAACTTCCACTTCGTCTCGTTCCTCGAGTTCGAGTCGGCCGACGTCGAGCTGATCGCCGTCTTCGGGCTGATCTTCCTGCTGTTCTACCTCGGCCTCGAGTTCGACACCGACGAGTTCTTCGGCAACGCCCGTCGCCTGCTGATCTCCGGCGGCATCCGGATCGCCATCAACATGGGGTCCGGGTTCGCGTTCGGGCTGTTCGTCGGCTGGGGCACCCGTGAGGCGCTCATCATCGCCGGCATGACCGCGATGTCGTCGAGCGCGATCATCACGAAGCTGCTGATCGAGCTGCGCCGGCTCGCCAACCAGGAGACGCCCACCATCCTCGGGATCGCCGTCGTCGAGGACGTCTTCATCGCGATCTACCTCGCGATCGTCTCGGTCGTGCTGAGCGGCGAGACCGAGATCTGGCCGATCGTCGTGCAACTCGCGACGGCGTTCGCCTTCCTGATCGCGATGTTCGTCATCGCCCGGTTCGGCGGCCGGGTCATCTCGCGGCTCATCGGGGCGCGCGACGACGAGCTCTTCACGATCGTCTTCTTCGGGCTCGCCCTGGCCTTCGGCGGCCTCGGCGAACTGCTCGGGGTCTCGGATGCGATCGGGGCCTTCCTGATCGGGCTCGTCCTCGGCGCGACCCGATTCCGCGCTCGGATCGAGGCGCTCACGCTGCCGCTGCGCGACGTGTTCGCGGCCTTCTTCTTCCTCAACTTCGGGCTCGCCCTCGATCCGTCGACGTTCGGGGATGTCGTCGTCCCGGTCGCCGTCGCCGTCGTCATGACCCTCGTCATCAACACCGCGGGCGGCCAGCTGATCGCACGGATGAACGGCCTCACCCCCGCCCAGGGCATCAACGTCTCGACGATGCTGCACAATCGCGGCGAGTTCACGCTGATCCTCGCGACCCTGGCGGCGGCCGCCGGCCTCGACCCCCGGCTCACGCCTTTCGCGGGACTCTACGTGCTGAGCATGGCGGTGATCGGCCCGGTGCTCGCCGTCAACTCGGAGCGGCTGGGCGCGCTCGGGCCGGCCGCCCGCCGCGCCCGGAAGGTCGACGACGTGCGGGACCGGGAGTTCGCGCTCGCCGAGATGGCGATGGCCGGCGGGCTCGACGACGACGAACCCGCCCTCGAGATCGCCGCCGACGAGTTCCCGGAGATCGCGCCCGACGCGCCGGCCGCCGACGGCCCGGCCGAGACCCGCCCGGTGCGGGAGAGGGACCCAGAGTATTGAGCACCCCGACCGCATCCACGTCCCTGGCCGCGCGGTTCTGGGCGACGGCCTGGACGCCGCGCTGGATCGCCGCGCTCGTGCTCTGCCTCGGGATCGCCGCCGGCTTCGCCGCGCTCGGCCAGTGGCAGCTGGGTCGCAGCGTCGACAACGCGCAGACCGTCGAGATCGACACCGAGACCGCCGTGCCGCTCGACGACATCGCCGAGCCCGGCAGCGGGATGACCGAGACCCAGCTCGGGCGGATCGTGACGGTGTCGGGCGCCCTCGTGCCCGGCGACACGGTCGTGCTGAGCGGCCGCGGGAACGGGCGCGGCGCGACGGGCTCGTGGATCGTCGGGCACCTCGTGACCGCCGACGGCACGTCGCTCGCCGTCGCCCTCGGCTGGTCGGCCGACGGCTCTCCGACCGCGACCGCCTCCGACCGTGCGGAGTGGTCCGGTCGCTACCAGCTCTCCGAGGAACCCCAGTCCTCCGACTTCGAGAACGGCGTGCGCAGCGCGCTGTCGGTCGCGGACCTCGTCAACCTCTGGGCCGATCCCGGGCCGGTCTACGCGGGCTACCTCGTGCTCGCCGACCCGGTCGCGCCGCTCGATCCCATCGTCGCCGCGCCCCCCGAGCGCGAGGTGACGCTCAACCTGCTCAACGTCTTCTACGCGATCGAGTGGGTGCTGTTCGCGGGCTTCGCGATCTACCTCTGGTACCGCCTGGTGCGGGATGCCGTGGAGCGTCAGGACGAAGAGCAGGCGGCTCCGTAGACTGAGGGCATGCCCCTCGGACCTCGCCCCGCCGACGTCCCCCGCCTCCGCCTCGTGCTGAAGCTGTTCCGCGTCTCCGCCATCGTCACCGGCGTGTTCCTGCTGTTCCTCGTGGTCATGATGGTCGCGCGTTACATCTACCACGTCGACATCTCGTGGGCCTCGGCCTACGGGTTCGGGTTCACGCCGCGCGAGATCATCGACGAGCCGGGGTCGGGGCTGACGAACGTGTCGACCGTCATCCTCACCACGCACGGCTGGCTGTACGTCGTCTACATGGCGTTCAACTTCCTGCTCTGGCGGTTCGGGCGCTGGTCGTTCGCCCGGTTCCTGTTCATCGCCCTCGGCGGGATCATCCCGCTGCTGTCGTTCTTCTTCGAGTTCCGGGTTCCGCGCTGGGTGCGTGAGGCGATCGCGCTGGTGGAGCCCGCTTCCCTCGAAACCCAGGAGGCCCCCGCGTGAGTTCCGAGACATCCGCTCGGCCCGTCCTCGTCGTCGACTTCGGCGCGCAGTACGCGCAGCTGATCGCCCGCCGCGTGCGCGAGGCCGGCGTCTACAGCGAGATCGTGCCGCACAGCGTCACCGCCGCGGAGATCCGGGCGAAGAACCCCGTCGGCATCGTGCTCTCCGGCGGACCGTCGAGCGTCTACGAGGAGGGCGCTCCGTCGCTCGATCCCGAGGTGCTCGAACTCGGCATCCCGACGATGGGCATCTGCTACGGCTTCCAGATCATGGCGCAGCAGCTCGGCGGCGAGGTCGCCCCGACCGGAGCCCGCGAGTACGGCTCCACCCAGGTGCACGTGTCGGGCGATCGCGGGGCCTTCCTCGACGGCCAGCCCGATGAGCAGACCGCCTGGATGTCGCACGGCGACTCCGTCGTGCGCGCCCCCGACGGTTTCGACGTCCTCGCCTCCTCGGCGACCACCCCGGTCGCCGCCTTCGCGAGCGACGCGCGCAAGATGTACGGCGTGCAGTGGCACCCGGAGGTCAAGCACTCCGCTCACGGGCAGGCCGTGATCGAGAACTTCCTTCACAAGGCCGCCGGCATCCCGGGCGACTGGAACAGCGGCAACGTCATCGCCGAGCAGGTCGCCCGCATCCGGGAACAGGTCGGCACCGGCCGCGTGCTCGCCGCGCTCTCCGGCGGGGTCGACTCCGCCGTCGCGGCGGCGATCGTGCACGAAGCCGTCGGCGACCAGCTGGTGTGCGTCTTCGTCGACCACGGGCTCCTCCGCGCGGGCGAGCGCGAGCAGGTCGAGACCGACTACGTCGCCGCCACCGGCATCCGCCTGGTCACCGTGGATGCTCGCGAGCAGTTCCTCACGGCGCTCGCCGGGGTGAGCGAGCCCGAGGAGAAGCGCAAGATCATCGGGCGCGAGTTCATCCGCACCTTCGAAGCGGCCGAACGCGAGCTCGTCGCCGAGGCCGCGGCGGATGGCGAGCCGATCAAGTTCCTCGTGCAGGGCACCCTCTACCCCGACGTCGTCGAGTCCGGCGGCGGGTCGGGCACCGCCAACATCAAGTCGCACCACAACGTCGGCGGCCTGCCGGACGACCTCCAGTTCGAGCTCGTGGAGCCGCTCCGCACTCTCTTCAAGGACGAGGTGCGGGCGATCGGCCGCGAACTCGGCCTGCCGGAGGTGATCGTGGCCCGCCAGCCCTTTCCGGGGCCAGGACTCGGGATCCGCATCGTCGGGGAGGTTACCTGTGAGCGCCTCGATCTGCTCCGCGAGGCGGACGCGATCGTCCGCGCCGAACTGACCGCCGC
>CAZPJC010000129.1:0-6823 GCA_964586645.1 uncultured Schumannella sp. | reverse complement strand
TTCTCGACCGACGCGCAGTCGCTGCAGGATCTGCAGGACCTCAACCCGCATCCGTTCCTCGGCCTGCTGCTGCAGCACCGCGATGCCACCAAGATCAAGCAGATCGTCGAGACGCTGCAGAAGGGCCTCGGGCCCGACGGCCGCGTGCACACCAACTACGAGCAGACCGGTTCCGCGACGGGGCGCCTCGCCTCGAACGACCCGAACCTGCAGAACATCCCGATCAAGACCGAGGTCGGCCGCGAGGTGCGCGCGGCGTTCGTGCCCGGCGCGGGGTTCGACACCCTGCTGACCGCCGACTACTCGCAGATCGAGATGCGCATCATGGCCCACCTGTCGGAGGACCAGGGGCTCATCGAGGCGTTCAACTCAGGGGAAGACCTGCACCGTTTCGTCGGCGCGCGCGTGTTCGGCGTCGACCCCGCCGATGTCACCTCGACGATGCGCACGAAGGTCAAGGCGATGTCGTACGGCCTCGCCTACGGACTCTCGCCGTTCGGGCTCAGCAAGCAGCTGCGCATCGAGGTGTCGGAGGCGCGCGAGTTGATCGCCGACTACCTGGCCCGGTTCGGCGGGGTGCGCGACTATCTGCGCGGCGTCGTCGAGCAGGCCCGCGTCGACGGCTTCACGACCACGATCTTCGGCCGCCGTCGCCCATTCGGCGACCTGACGTCGACCAACCGCACCCTGCGCGAGAACGCCGAGCGCCAGGCGCTCAACTCGCCGATCCAGGGCTCGGCGGCCGACGTCATCAAGATCGCGATGCTCGGCATCGACGCCGACATCCGCGAGCGCGGGCTGGCCTCCCGGATGCTGCTGCAGGTGCACGACGAACTCGTGCTCGAAGTCGTCGCCCCCGAGCTCGAGGAGGTCACGGCGATCGTCACCGACCGGATGGGTCACGCCGCCGATCTCAGCGTCCCCCTCGACGTGCAGGTCGGGTCCGGGGCAAACTGGGACGAAGCCGCGCACTAGCCGGCGGCTGCCGCGCACGTGCCGAACGAGGGAGTTCTCATGCCCGAACGCACCGCCGTCGTCGCCTCGCGCATCGGACTGCACGCGCGGCCCGCGTCGCTCGTGAGTCTCGCCGCCGCCGGAACCGGCGTGCCGATGCAGATCGCCGCGCACGGCCGCAGCGTGAACGCGGCGAGCATCCTCGGCATCCTCTCGCTCGACGTCAGCCACGGCGACCAGGTCGTGGTCTCGGCCGACGACCCGGCCGCCGTCGACAAGCTGATCGAGCTGCTCGAGCGCGACCTCACCGAGGACTGACAGCGGGTCCGTCCTAGGCTGGGTCGTATGACCGAGGAGATCCGTCGTCCCAGCTCGAAGATCGATCGGGTCGCGGAGGACTGGGTCGCCACCATGGTCGACCTCGACCCCGACACCGCCATCTGGATGGGCGTCGACGGCCGCATCGGCGAGATCGGCGACCACTCGCCGGCCGGGCACGCCGCGTACGTCGCCGCCGCGAAGAAGGTGGTCGCCGCCCTCGCCGCCGAGACCCCGGTCGACGAGGTCGACGAGGTCACGAAGACCGACATCACCTCGGAGCTCGAACTCGAGATCGCGTCGGACGAGGCGGGCTACCACCTCCGCGATCTCAACGTCATCGCCAGCCCCGCCCAGGGCATCCGCGAGATCTTCGACCTCATGCCCACGGAGTCCGCCGACGACTGGGCGGTCATCTCCACCCGCCTCGGCAACGTGCCGGGCGCCGTCGACGGATACATCGAGACCCTGCGAGCCGGGATCGCCGCCGGGCACGTGCCCGCCCGCCGCCAGGTGTCCGAGGTCGCCCAGCAGGCGCGCAAGCACGGCGACCCGCTCGGCTTCTTCTTCGACTTCACCGGCGAGGCGAAGCTCGGCGATGGGGGCGAGCTGCCCGCGTCGCTCGTCGCCGACCTGCGCACGGGCGCGGAGGCGTCGGCGGAGGCCTACGACCGTCTCGCGCGATTCCTCGAGACCGAGCTCGCCCCGGCGGCGAGCGAGCAGGATGCCGTCGGCCGCGAGCTCTACGCGCTCCGCTCGCGCCACTTCCTGGGCGCGACGATCGACCTCGACGAGACCTACGAGTGGGGCATCGAGGAACTCGCCCGCATGGTCGACGAGCAGACGCGCATCGCGGGCGAGATCGTGCCCGGCGGCTCCGTGCACGACGCGATCGCGGCGCTCGATCGGGACGAGTCGCGGAAGCTCCACGGCACCGACGCCCTGCAGCGCTGGATGCAGGAGACGAGCGACCGCGCGGTCGCCGAACTGTCGCGCGACCACTTCGACATCCCGGAGGCGATCCGGAACCTCGAGTGCATGATCGCGCCGACCCAGGAGGGCGGCATCTACTACACCGGGCCGGCCGACGACTTCTCGCGTCCGGGACGGATGTGGTGGAGCGTGCCCGAAGGCGTTACGGAGTTCGACACCTGGCGCGAGCTGACGACCGTGTACCACGAGGGCGTTCCGGGGCATCACCTGCAGATCGGTCAGGCCGTCTACAACCGCGGCACCCTCAACCTCTGGCGCCGGCAGCTCGGCGGCACGAGCGGCCACGCCGAGGGCTGGGCTCTCTACGCCGAGCGGCTCATGCAGGAGCTCGGCTACCTCGACGACCCGGCCGACCGGCTCGGCATGCTCGACGGCCAGCGCATGCGCGCCGCCCGGGTCGTGCTCGACATCGGCGTGCACCTCGGCAAGCCCAAGCTGACCGGCGACGGGATCTGGGATGCCGAGTACGCCCTCGGGTTCATGCGCGAGAACGTCAACATGAACGACTCGTTCGTGCGGTTCGAGGTCAACCGCTACCTCGGCTGGCCGGGCCAGGCTCCGTCGTACAAGGTCGGCCAGCGCATCTGGGAGCAGATCCGGGATGCCGCCCAGACCCGCGACGGCGCGGCGTTCTCGTTCAAGGACTTCCACAAGAAGGCCCTCGACATCGGTGGCGTCGGGCTCGACACGCTGCGGTCCAGCCTCCTGAAGTAGTGCGACCTGCCGACGTGAGGTTCTGCTCGTGACGTCGCCCTGGGAGCTCGCGCTCCGTGGTCGTCTGCGGAGCCTCGACCCGGCGCTGGCCGACTACTTCTCGACGATCCCGGCGGGGAGCGTGGGGCGCGGCAGCGGGACTTTCGACGTCGTGGGCACGCCCCGGCGCTGGCTGTGGCCGGTGTTCGCCGTGCTCGGCCGGGCCGCGATCGCCTTCCCCGGGTGGGAACGCGACGTCCCGTTCGAAGTCGTCAACGTGCCGGGGGAGGGCTGCGTGCGCGCGACGCTCGCGTTCGGGTTCTGCGGAGGGGAGCGCGTCATGCGCCACGAGATCCGGATGACCCCGCGGGGTCTCGTCGATGTCCTCGGCACGCACGGCCGGCTCGAGGCGGCCCTGGTGGCCGACGCCGTCGACGGTCGCCTCGAGCTGGGGTCGACGGGCGTGCGCCTGCGTCTCGGGGCGCTGCGCCTGCCTCTCCCGCTGGCCCCCCGCATCCATCTCGTCGAGCGGCGGGACGGCGACCGCCAGCGGGTCGAGTTCTCGATGACGGCGCCGTTGGTCGGGCGGATCTACGAGTACGCGGGCACCTTCGGCTATCGGGTCGAGGCGGCATGAGGTTCGTGATCGCCGGAGCGTCGGGCTTCATGGGGCGCTCCCTCGCCGCGCGGTTCGGGGAGTCCGGCGACGAGGTGCTCACGATCGGCCGGGAGCGGGCGGACGCCACCTGGGGCGACGACACCGGCATCCTCGCGGTGGTCGACGGCGCCGACGTGCTCATCAACCTCGCCGGGAAGAGCGTGAACTGCCGGTACGGACCGGCCAACCGCGCCGAGATCCTCCGGTCGCGGGTCGAGACCACGCGAGCGCTCGCGCGGGCCGTCTCCGCCGCCGCGAGGCCGCCACGGCTCTGGCTGAACTCGTCGACCGCGACGATCTACCGGCACGCCGAGGATCGGGCGATGACCGAGTCGACGGGCGAGCTCGGCAACGGGTTCTCGGTCGAGGTCGCCCGGGCCTGGGAGGAGGCGTTCTTCGAGTCGGAGCTGCCGTCGACCCGCCGGGTCGCGCTCCGCACCGCGATCGTGCTCGGCGACGGGAGCGCGCTCGTGCCGCTGCTGAATCTCGCGAGGATCGGATTCGGCGGAGCGCAGATCGACGGGCCGTGGTTCCGGTCCCGGCGCCGGGTCGCCGCCGGGACCTTCCACGAGTACGGCGCCCGCGGGGGACGGCAGCGGTTCTCCTGGGTGCATCTCGACGACGTGTTCGGGATCATCGGGTTCCTGATCGCGCACGAGGACATCGACGGGGTGGTCAACGTGTCCTCGCCGAACCCGGTCGACAGCGTCACCGTGATGCGCAGCATCCGGAGGGCCCTCGGGATGCCGTTCGGGATCCCGCTGCACCGCTGGGTGCTCGAGCCGGGCGCCTGGGCGATCCGCACCGAGACCGAGCTGGTGCTCAAGAGCCGCTGGGTCGTTCCCGAGCGGCTCCTGGCCGCCGGGTACGTCTTCGCCCATCCGGAGATCGACGCCGCGATCGTGGGAATCCTCGCGGAGCGCCGGGCGCCCCGGACTCCCAGGTGACGCACATCTGCGACCCCCAGAACAGGGGTGGTCGTCGAATGGATCGTTGACCTCGTGCTCACGGGCTGCCGGGACAGCTAGGTCGCACCGGGACGGCGTGGTACTCCTTGGACAACCGGGTAGACCGATTCGTCTAGGGAAGTTGTCTCGACAGGGTCACCGGAAATTCAGTGGGGGGCCCTCGTGGCCGTAGCAGTGTCGGTATCGGGAACTACGAAGTCGCAGTCGATTCGCCGGGGGGCGATGATGACGGGCGCTGTGCTGACCGCTCTGGCGCTGGCACTGATGCCCGTTGATGGCGCGTCGGGGGCCACGATCATCAACGGGCCGATCGATCTCGGAACGGCGGCGCCCTTCGGCGTCCTCGGCGCCAGTGCGGTCACGAACACCGGTTCGTCGGTCATCGACGGTGACGTCGGCGTCAGCCCGGACACCGCTCTCGACGGATTCCCGCCGGGCACGATCTCGGCGGGCAGCGCGTTCCACGCGACCGACGGCGTCGCCGCGCAGGCGCAGATCGACCTCGACACCGCGATGCTCACCGCCGCGAGTCTCACCCCGACGGTCTCCGGCCTCGCGAACCTCACCGGGATGTCGCTCGTTCCCGGGGTCTACGCGGGCGGCGAGTTGTCGATCGACGCGGGCGGCATCCTGACCCTCGCCGGCGACGCCACCTCGGTGTGGGTCTTCACCGCCACGAGCACTCTCGTCACGGGGTCGGGGAGCCAGATCGTGTTCGCCCCGGGCGGCGCGGGACCGTGCAACGTCTTCTGGCGCGTCGCCAGCTCCGCGACGCTCGGCACGGGCAGCGACTTCGCCGGCACGATCATGGCCGAGGAGTCGATCACGGCGACCACGGGCGTCGATGTCGAGGGTCGCCTCCTCGCGGCCAACGGGGCCGTCACGCTCGACACCACGGATGTCGTCACTCCCGCGGTGTGCGGAACGGGCACCGTGTCGACCGATGGAGGCCCGGTCATCACCTCGGGCGCTCCCATCGACGCGACCGCCGGCACCCCGTACGCCTTCACCGTGACGAGCACGGGGACGCCGGATGCGACCTACTCCGTGACGTCGGGCGCACTTCCCGCCGGTCTCGTCCTCGACGGCGTCACCGGCGCGATCACCGGCACGCCGACGACGACGGGCACGTCGACCTTCACGATCACCGCCTCGAACGGCGTCGGGACGGCCGCCTCGGCGGTTCTCGGCATCGAGATCTTCGCCGCGGTCGCCGGCGCGGCGGGTCCGACGGCAGCGATCCTGCCGCCGACCGGGGGAGAGCCGTCCGTCGTGGTCGCCCTCGTCGCGGTCGCCGCGATCGGGGCCGGGTTCGTCGTGCTCGTCCACCGCGCCTCGCGGGGCACCGGCCGGCACCGTCTCGGTCGCACTTCGGAACCGCTGATCCTCTGAGCTGCCGATCCTCGGAGCTTCAGCCGCGTCGCGCGTTGTAGACGGTGGAGGCCGACGCGCCGTACTCGGTGAACGTGCGCAGCGCGCCGTCCCGGAGGACGTCGCTCGTCACCGAGATCCCGCGGGATTCGAGCTGCTCGCGCCAGTCGTCGCGCACCGGCCCCTCGTCGAAGCCCGTGAGCTTCTCGCACTCCGGGCCGGAGCCGGCGATGACGAGACGACGTACGCCCGACCAGATCGTCGCGCCGTAGCACATCGCGCACGGCCGCCAGTTGACGACGAGCTCGAGCGACCGCTCGGCGCCGAGGTCCCAGCCGCCGAGCGTCGTCTGCGCGAGGCTCAGGGCGACGACCTCGGCGTGGGCCGAGGAGAGACCACTCGCCAGCACGACGTTCACTCCCGCGGAGATCACTTCGCCCGACGCGGTGTCGACGACGAGCGCGGCGAACGGGCCGCCGTTGCCGGCGCGCCAGTTGAGATCGGCGAGCTCGTGCACGAGCGACATCCGCATCTCGTCGGTCGTGAGCGTCGCCGGGAGAGGACGACCCTCCAGCCAGTGGGGGAGCGAGGCGGCGAACGTGCTGGCGCGGGTCATACCGAAACGCTAGGCTAGAGAGTCGCGTTTGACGCGATTCCTATCCGCCTGCCATCGGCGACCGACAGCACCATTCTCGCCCGTGGCCCAAGTACGCCCTCTCCGCCCGGAGCGGGCAATCCCCGGAGCAACTACTACATGACAACCGCAACGACCGCCTCGGCCATCAAGCAGGTCGCGATCAACGACATCGGATCTGCTGAGGACTTCCTGGCCGCGGTCGAGAAGACGCTGAAGTTCTTCAACGACGGA
>CAZPJC010000128.1:0-6918 GCA_964586645.1 uncultured Schumannella sp. | reverse complement strand
CCGCGGACCGCAGCTCGTCCATCGCCTCGACGACCTGCATCGCGGTGACGACGGTTGCGGCGGGCTTGATGATGCCGCCCTTCGTCTTCGCGATCTCGCCGATCGTGTTGCCGAGGCGCGCCTGGTGGTCGAGCGCGATCGGGGTGAAGACGGCGACCTGCCCGTCGGCGACGTTGGTGGAATCCCACTCGCCGCCCATGCCGACCTCGAGCACCATGACATCCACGGGGGCGTCGGCGAAGACCGCGAAGCCGAGCACGGTGAGGGCTTCGAAGTACGACAGCGGCTCCTCGCCGTTCGCGATGAGTTCCGCGTCGACGATCGCGAGATACGGCTCGATGTCGCGGTAGTTGCGCACGAGCGCCTCGTTGGAGACCGGGATGCCGTCGATCACGATGCGCTCGTTGACCTTCACCAGGTGCGGCGAGGTGAGCAGGCCGGTCTTGAGTCCGGCGGCGCGCAGGATCGCCTCGATCATCCGGGAGGTCGACGTCTTGCCGTTCGTGCCCGTGATGTGCACGACCGGGGCGGTGCGCTGCGGATCGCCGAGCAGCTCGCAGGCGCGCCGGGTCGGCTCGAGGCGCGGCTGCGGGGTGGCCTCGCCGATGCGTCCCAGGAGGTCGGCGTAGATCTCGTCGGCCTCGCGCTGGAACAACTCGTCGTCGTCGAAGGGTTCGTCGGCGGAGGTGCCCTGGTCACTCACGGCGTGCGCTCCAGTTCGATCGTCACCGCGGACCCGGCTCCGACGGCAGTCGCTCCATTCTCCCCCGCGCGCACGTCGAGCGACGTCGCGAGGGTCTCCCCCGCGATCAGTTCCCGATGGGCGGAAACCGCGTCGACTGCGAGCTCGTCGCCGCGGATGGTGAGCGCGATCCGGTCGGACACCTCGAGGCCGGCATCCTTCCGCGCCTGCTGGACGGCCCGGATGACGTCGCGCGCGAGCCCCTCGGCCTCGAGCTCGGGGGTCACCGCCGTGTCGAGCACGACGAAGTCGCCGTTCCCGAGGAACGCGACGGCGGCATCCGTGTCGGCGGCCTGCGGCACGAGGTCGTACTCGCCGGCCTGCAGCGCGGTGCCGTCGACGATCACGATGTCGCCCTCGGTCATCCACACCCCGGACTTGGCGGCCTGGATGACGCGCTGCACGTCCTTGCCGAGCCGCGGCCCGAGCGCCCGGGCGTTCACGGTGAGCCGCCGCTCGATGCCGTGCGTCGCGAGGCTCGACGCGACCAGCGGCTCGAGCTCGACGACGCGCACGTTCAGCTCGTCGGCGAGGATGTCGGCGAACGGCTCGAGCGCCGCCGGATCGGCCGACACGACCGTGAGCTTCGCCAGGGGCAGGCGCACCCGCAGCTTCTGCGCCTTGCGCAGCGCGAGGCCCGACGACGCGATCTCGCGCACCCGGTCCATCGCGGCGACGAGCGCGTGGTCGGCGGGGAACTCGTCGGCCGAGGGCCAGTCCTCGAGATGCACCGACCGGCGGCCGGTGAGCCCGCGGAAGATCTCCTCGGTGACGAGCGGCAGCAGCGGGGCGGCCATCCGGCAGAGCGTCTCGAGCACCGTGTACAGGGTGTCGAAGGCGGCGGTGTCGGTGCCGTCCCAGAACCTGTCGCGCGAGCGCCGCACGTACCAGTTGGTGAGCACGTCGCCGAAGTCGCGCAGCGCCTGCGCGGCGAACGGGCTGTCGAGGTCGTCGAGGTGCGTCGTCACCTGCTCCAGCACTTCGCCGGTCTTCGCAAGGATGTAGCGGTCGAGCACGTTCTCCGACGAGGTCGACCGCGACGCCGTCACCCCGGCTGGTTTCGATACACCGCCTTCGGCGGCACTCAACCCGCTCCCTCCGGTCGCGCTGTTCGCGTAGAGGGTGAAGAAGTAGTACGTCGACCACAGCGGCAGCAGCAGTTCGCGCACCCCGCCGCGGATGCCCTCCTCGGTCACGATGAGGTTGCCGCCGCGGATCACGTTCGACGACATCAGGAACCAGCGCATCGCGTCGGAGCCGTCGCGGTCGAACACCTCGTTGACGTCGGGGTAGTTGCGCAGCGACTTCGACATCTTCTGCCCGTCGTTGCCGAGCACGATCCCGTGCGAGATCACGTTGCTGAACGCCGGCCGGTCGAACAGCGCCGTGCTGAGCACGTGCATGAGGTAGAACCAGCCGCGGGTCTGCCCGATGTACTCGACGATGAAGTCCGCGGGGTTGTGGGTGTCGAACCAGTCGCGGTTCTCGAACGGGTAGTGCACCTGCGCGAACGGCATCGACCCCGAGTCGAACCACACGTCGAGCACGTCCGGGATGCGGCGCATCGTCGCCCGGCCCGACGGGTCGTCGGGGTTCGGCCGCACGAGGTCGTCGACGTACGGACGGTGCAGGTCGACCTCGCCATCGGGGTTGCGGGGAAGCATCCCGAAGTCGCGTTCGAGCTCGTCCAGCGAACCGTAGACGTCCACCCGCGGGAACGCGGGGTCGTCGCTCTTCCACACCGGGATCGGCGAGCCCCAGTACCGGTTGCGCGAGATCGACCAGTCGCGCGCGTTGGCGAGCCACTTGCCGAACTGGCCGTCCTTGACGTTCTCGGGCACCCAGGTGATCTGCTGGTTGAGCTCCTCCATGCGGTCCTTGAACGCGGTGACGCGCACGAACCACGACGAGACGGCCTTGTAGATGAGCGGGTTCCGGCAGCGCCAGCAGTGCGGGTACGAGTGCTCGTACGACTTCACCTGGAACAGCCGGCCCTCCTCCCGCAGCTGCGCGATGAGCTTCGGGTTGGCCTCGAACACCTGCAGCCCGGCGACCGGCTCGACCACCGGCAGGAACCTGCCGCCGTCGTCGACCGACAGGATGACCGGGATGCCCGCGGCCGCCGTCGTCACCTGGTCGTCCTCGCCGTAGGCGGGGGCCTGGTGCACGATCCCGGTGCCCTCGCCGGTCGCGACGTAGTCGGCGACGAGGATGCGCCAGGCCTGCTCCATCCCGGGAGCGTCGGCGTAGTAGTCCCAGAGGCGGTCGTAGTGGATGCCCTCGAGCTCGGCGCCCGGGACCTCGCGGGTGATGGCGGCCACGGCATCCGCCGCCGACGCGTAGCCGAGCTCCTTCGCGTACGCGCCCACCGTGTCGGCGGCGAGGAGGTAGTCACTGAGCCCGTCGGCCGACGGCACGAGTGCGTAGGAGATCGCCGGACCGACGGCGAGCGCCGCGTTGGTCGGGAGGGTCCACGGAGTCGTCGTCCAGGCGAGGGCCTTCACGGCGGTGAGCCCGAGCGCCTCCGCCTTCTCGCCGACGAGCGGGAAGGTGACGGTGACCGACTGGTCCTGCCGCATCTTGTAGACGTCGTCGTCCATGCGCAGCTCGTGGTTCGACAGCGGCGTCTCGTCGTGCCAGCAGTACGGGAGCACGCGGAAGCCCTCGTAGGCGAGACCCTTCTCGTGCAGCTGCGCGAACGCCCAGATGACGCTCTCCATGAAGGTCACATCGAGGGTCTTGTAGTCGTTGTCGAAGTCGACCCAGCGCGCCTGGCGGGTGACGTAGTCCTGCCACTCCTGGGTGTACTCGAGCACCGACTCGCGCGCCTTCGCGTTGAAGGCCGCGATCCCCATGTCCTCGATCTCGTGCTTCTCGGTGATGCCGAGCTGCCGCATCGCCTCGAGCTCGGCGGGCAGCCCGTGGGTGTCCCAGCCGAAGCGGCGCTCGACCTTCTTGCCGCGCATCGTCTGGTAGCGCGGGAACAGGTCCTTCGCATACCCGGTCAGCAGATGCCCGTAGTGCGGCAGGCCGTTGGCGAACGGCGGGCCGTCGTAGAAGACCCACTCCTCGCAGCCGTCGCGGTTCGCGATCGACGCGCGGAAGGTGTCGTCGCCCTTCCAGAACGCGAGGATGCCGCGCTCGATCTCCGGGAAGTCCGGGGACGACGGGATCGACGGGTACGGCATCAGGTTCCTGCTCTCGCGAAGGGGCGTTCACTTCACGAGGACGACAGGGCTGCCGCGGTACCACCTCGCTTGCGCATCCCGCGGATGCGCCGCTCTTCCTGGACGATGACGGGTCCCACCCGCCCGGTTCTACTGACCCCTCGCGAGGTGTTCTTCCGGAGACTCCCCGGTGATGGCCGGATCGCAGTCGTTGCCCGACAGCCTAGCGGCCAGCGCCGCGAGGATGCCGTGGCTAGGGTCGTGAGACGTGACTGTTACTGAGAGTGGCAAAGTGCCAACCACGTCTCCCACGGTCCGGAACCCCATTCGGGTGCTCTGGGCATCGCTCGTCGGAACCTCACTCGAGTCCTACGACTTCTACGTCTTCAGCTACCTCAGCGCCTTCTTCCTCGGGCCGCTGTTCTTCGAGCCCCTCGGGCTGTTCGGGGGGACGCTCGCCGCGTTCCTGACGAACGCGCTGGGCTTCGTGGCGCGGCCGCTCGGGGCGATCGTGTTCGGGCACCTCGGTGACCGCATCGGGCGACGGGCGACCCTCATCGTGACGATCACGATCATGGGGGTCGCGACCGGCGTGATCGGCCTGCTGCCCGACTACGCGACCGCGGGCTACCTCGGCGCCGTGCTGCTGGTGACCCTGCGGCTCGTCCAGGGCTTCTCGCTCGGCGGCGAGTGGGGCGGCGCGATCCTGCTGGCGACCGAGTCGTCGAGCGCGAAGAAGCACGCCTTCTACGCCGCGTTCCCGCAGCTCGGCTCGCCGATCGGCTCGATCCTCACGGCCGCGCTCTACCTCTCGCTGCCCGTGCTGCTGAGCACCGACGACCTGCTGTCGTGGGGCTGGCGCATCCCGTTCCTGATCGCGTTCCCGCTGCTCGCGGTGTCGCTCTGGCTGCGGTTCCGGATCGACGAGACGCCGGTGTTCACCGAACTCGTCGAGACGCAGCAGCGCGCCCGCGTGCCGCTCGCGGTCGTGTTCCGCACGAAGCCCGTCGCCCTGATCCTCGGGGTCGGCGCGGCGCTGCTCGGCATCGGCTCGTACTCGCTGATGAACACGTACACGCTCAACTACGGGGCGGCGCAGCTCGGCTACGACTACAGCCAGCTGCTCACCGCGACGACGATCGGCGCCCTGCTGCAACTCGTCACGATCCCGCTGTTCGGCGTGCTGGCGAATCGCATCGGCTCCGCGCGGGTCGTCGTCATCGGCGCGATCGGAACCCTGATCGTCGCGTTCCCGATCTACTTCCTGCTGCAGAGCGCCTCCTTCCCGGTGCTCGTCGGGATGATGATCATCGGCGGCATCCTGCCCACCATGTCGTGGGCGGCCCTCGGCGGACTGCTCGCCGAGCTGTTCGGTGCCCGCATCC
This sequence comes from uncultured Schumannella sp., assembly GCA_964586645.1. GTDB lineage: Bacteria > Actinomycetota > Actinomycetes > Actinomycetales > Microbacteriaceae > Pseudolysinimonas_A. Next base: position 1,624 of record CAZPJC010000128.1, on the reverse strand, counting down.
GCTACTCGGCGATCTCGTTCGCCTACGCGATCGCGGCGATCATCTCCGGATTCGTGCTGCCGCTCACGCTGACCTTCGGCGAGGCCGTCGGGTACGCGTGGTGGCACCCGGGCGTCGTGCTCGCGGCGATGTCGCTGATCACGGCGGTGAGCGCCTTCTTCGCCGGGCGCCGGACGCAACCGATCGAGGACCTGTAGCGAATCGTTGAACCCCCGGACGGCGTACCCCTATGCTGTGACCCGTCCGGGGGCCAGGCCTCGGCGTCGACGTAGAGGCTGATGATGAGCGACGACACCCCCACGCAGCGTCTCCCGCAGAACGAGGCCGGTGACGAACTGGTCGAGGAGCGCAAGAAGTCGCGTGCGCTGCTGTTCGTGCTGATCGGCGTGGGTGCCGCCCTGCTCGTCGCGATCATCGTGCTGCTGATCATCCTGTTCGGCGGCGGCGGGGGAACGCCGTCGGCGGATCCGACCGCCTCGAACACCCCGAGCGCGACGCCGACTCAGAGCGACTCGCCGACGCCGAGCGCGACGCCCACCCCGACTCCGACCCCTGAGCCGGTTCCGGTTGTCACCGTCACGGCGGCGCCGCCGCAGAACCCCGACGACGGCAACGTCAGAATCACGTCGTTCAGCATCTCGCCGACCACCTGCAACACCCCCGGCGAGCCGGTCACGCTCCACGTGTCGTGGAAGAGCTCCAACGGCAACATCGCCTACTTCGGGGTGAACACCACCGATGCGCAGAGCGGCGGAATGGGATGGGACCTCCCCGCGACGGGCGACGACGGCGACTTCCCGTCGGGCTACTCCCCGTACTCCGTGACCTGCCCGGACGACAAGGCGTCGTACACGATCACGGTCGTCGGGAACGGCTCGAAGGCCAGCAAGACCGTCACCCTGAAGGCGCAGTGACCTCGAACGTCACCGGGCGGGACTGAGCCCGTCTCCCGCCCGGTGGGCATGGAAGCCGCGACTCCGGGCGGGCATGTCCTCCTCCGGACATGTCATCTTCTGCGCCTCCCCCATCCGGGGGCCGCGCGCTAGCGTGACCTCGACACAGCCGGGGCGTCCTCGCGTCCCGCGACGAGGAGCCGACATGACCACGATGCCGCTGCCGACCTCCGGCCCCGAGACGCCTCCGCCGACGGGAGGCCGCCCGAGCAGACTCCTGATCGGGCTGATCGCGACCGGCGGGGTCCTGCTTCTCGCCGTCGTCGCCATCGTCTTCCTGCTGATCGGGCGCGGCTCCGCGGAACCGGCGGCGGGCGACACGCCGTCCCCCAGCCCCACCGGGTCCGCGTCGCCCTCGGCGACGCCCTCCGCGACGCCGGACGCCGACCCGACGCCGGAGGCACCCGCCCCGCCGCCCGTCGACAACTCGACGCGGTTCACGAACTTCTCCGCCGATCTCACCGTCGAATGCGACCCGACGGGCCAGCAGGACAAGCCCGAGATCACGTTCTCGTGGACCGCCGTGAACGCCGTCGAGGCCTGGTACACGCCGAGCGACGAGGACGCCAAGAACGACGACTACATGAGGTTCCCCCGGGCCGACCGGGGCACGAATGACGACCTCACCGACGAGCACCTCTTCCCGTGCAACCACGACCAGTTCCTCGACG
>CAZPJC010000127.1:0-6929 GCA_964586645.1 uncultured Schumannella sp. | reverse complement strand
GCCTTCATGTCGATGATCGGGCGCAGGCCCCGGCCGATGAGCCGCGAGATCTCGTGCGTGCGGCCGCCGATCCTGCCCTTGACCGACTCGCGGTCGTTGCGGTCGTTCGTCGCGCGGGGCAGCATCGCGTACTCCGCGGTGACCCAGCCCTTGCCCTTGCCGGTGAGCCAGCGCGGCACCCCGTTCGTGAACGAGGCCGTGCAGAGCACCTTGGTGTCGCCGAACGAGATGAGCGCACTGCCCTCGGCCTGGCTGCTCCAGCCGCGCTCGATCGTGATCGGGCGGAGCTGGTCGGGGGTGCGGCCGTCGGCGCGGGTGTCGGTCATGGGTGCTCCTTGAGTCTCGAGGTGTCACGTTCTGCTGCTTCGGCCGCGCCGAAGACGGCAGAACGTGACACCTCAGGCGGGGGTGATGGGAATGGTGCCGGTCTCGAAGGTCTCGACGTGCGAGACCTCCGGGCCGAGGAAGCGGTGGGCGAGCCTCAGGAACGCCGGCTTGTCGTCGCCCGTGCACTCGAAGGCGTGCCGCGGCGGCGCGGGATCGGAGCGCTCGATGCCGAGCGAGACGAGGCGGCCGTAGACATCCGCCGCCGTCTCCTCGGCGCTCGAGACCAGTCGCACGCCCGGACCCATCACGTACTGGATCGCCGCCGACATGAGCGGGTAGTGCGTGCAGCCGAGCACGAGGGTGTCGATGTCGGCTGCCGTGAGCGGGGCGAGGTACTCCTCGGCGACCGCGAACAGCTCGGGCCCGCTCGTGATGCCGGCCTCGACGAACTCGACGAACCGCGGACACGCCTCGGTGAACAGCTCGACCTCGGCGGCGGCGAACGCGTCGTCGTAGGCGCGCGACCGGATCGTGCCCTCGGTGCCGATCACGCCGACCCGGCCGTTGCGGGTCGCCCGCACCGCCGCGCGCACCGCCGGCTGGATGACCTCGACCACCGGGATGCCGAACGCCACCTCGTAGCGCTCGCGGGCATCCCGCAGCATCGCCGCGCTCGCGGTGTTGCAGGCGATCACGAGCGCCTTCACGCCCTGGGCGACGAGGTCGTCGAGCACCTCGAGGGCGTAGGCGCGCACCTCGGCGATCGGCTTCGGGCCGTACGGCGAATGCGCCGTGTCGCCGACGTAGAGGATCGACTCGCGCGGCAGCTGGTCGAGGATCGCCCGGGCGACGGTGAGTCCGCCGACGCCGCTGTCGAAGACGCCGATCGGCGCGTCGGTGGCGGGCATCCTCTCAGGTTAGTCGCGCGGATAGGCTCGACGGATGACGAGCGCGCTCCTGACCGACCGCTACGAGCTGACGATGATCGACGCCGCGCTGCGCGACGGCACCGCCGGCCGCCGGTGCGTGTTCGAGCTCTTCACCCGGCGGCTGCCGGCCGGGCGGCGGTTCGGCGTCGTCGCCGGCACCGGACGGCTGCTCGAAGCCCTCGCCGACTTCCGGTTCGGCGACGAGGAGCTCGCCTGGCTGCGCGCCCACGACGTGGTGTCGGCGCCGACGCTCGACTGGCTCGCGGACTACCGGTTCTCCGGCTCGATCTCGGGCTACCGCGAGGGCGAGGTGTACTTCCCCGGCTCCCCGCTGCTCGTCGTCGAGGCCCCGTTCGCGGAGGGGGTCATCCTCGAGACCCTCGCGCTCAGCATCCTCAACTACGACTCGGCCGTCGCGTCGGCCGCCGCCCGCATGGTCGCCGCCGCCGACGGGCGCCCGCTCGCCGAGATGGGGTCGCGGCGCACCGGCGAGCGCTCCGCCGTCGCCGCCGCGCGCGCCGCCTACATCGCGGGGTTCTCAGCGACCTCGAACCTCGAAGCCGGGCGCACCTGGGGCGTGCCGACGATGGGGACCGCCGCGCACGCGTTCACCCTGCTGCACGACTCCGAAGAGGAGGCGTTCCGCGCGCAGGTCGAGGCGATGGGCCCCGGCACCACGCTGCTGGTCGACACCTACGACATCACCGCCGGGATCGACACGGCGGTGCGCGTGGCCGGCCCCTCGCTCGGTGCGATCCGCATCGACTCGGGCGATCTCGGCCCCGTCGTGGAGGCGGCGCGCGCACAGCTGGATGCCCTCGGCGCCACCTCCACGAGGATCACCGTCACGAACGACCTCGACGAGTTCACGATCGCGACCCTTCGCGCGTCCCCCGTCGACTCCTACGGCGTCGGCACCTCGCTCGTCACCGGCTCCGGCTCCCCCGCATCGGGGATGGTCTACAAGCTCGTCGCGTTCGAAGCCGTCGACGGGTCGTGGACGCCGGTCGGCAAGCGGTCGGACGGCAAGGCGACCGTCGCCGGCCGCAAGGTTGCCGTGCGCTCCCTCGACCACGGCGTCGCCGTCGAGGAGACCGTCTACGTCGAAGAGCCCGAGAGCCTGCCCAAGCCCGGACGCGGGCTGCTCGTCGACCTCGTCACCGACGGCGTCACCGACCCCGCCCACCTCGGCCCCGACGGGGTCGCCACGGCCCGCGAGCACCATGTCGCCGCGATCGCGGAGCTGCCCTTCACGGCGTTCGGTCTCTCGCGGGGCGAGCCCGTCATCCCGACCGTCTACATCTGACCCGGAGACCGACGACCGACCTAATCCGTCGCACATGCCACGGATTAGCGGCGAGGGAACGCCCAAGTTGGCGGATTGATTCGCCGAGTGCGCACTCCACGAGATTCGAGGCGAGATCTCACACGCCCGACCGTCATCAGAGGGGCGTCGAAGAGATCGAACTTCGTCGCTTCCATCAGTAGCCAGCCGACATCGTGGATGCGCTCCTGACGCCGCACATCCGCGGCATGCTGAGCCGCGTCCAGGTGATGGCCGCCCTGATACTCGTAACCGAATCGCGCCGCCTCCCAGGCGAGATCGATGAAGACACCGAGCTCCGGGAGCGCGTGATTCAGCGACGGTTCGGGCAGACCTGACTCGACGAAGAGCACGCGCGAGAGCGACTCCGGCCGCGACCGACTCCCGACGCGTACATGCCCTACGGCGACCCGCAGGCGCGGCGCACCTCGCTCGCGACGCGAGGCGACCGCCCGCAACTCATCGACTTCGGCGAGCGCGGCCCGCCGTTCGGCCCCGAGCAGGAAGTCGCCGGCCGCGACGAGGTCGCCGACGCCGAGGTAGCGGGCGAGCGAGGCCCACGTCGCGACTGGCGAAAGGACACGCACGCCGAGATGATGGGTTACCGGCACATCCGGCAACCGCTCGCTACCCCAGACCCCACGGCTCCTCGGTCGTGGGGCGCCGTGGGGGACCGAGACGTGGAGGTTCTCCGAGTCGACGTAGGACGGCAGGGGAATGCCCCACAACGACGCTGCCGTCACCGAGGTGAAGGCAGCGTCGGCTCGCATCCGCAACGAGTAGGCGTGGCAGCGCCCCACCAGGTCGGATCGATCCAACGGCATCCGGATGCCGTGGAACGGCATCTGGAACCGCCGCGAGTCGATCGAGGCGCGCGATCTGCCCGCGAGCAACGCGTCGGAGACCCGGAAGGGTCGGTCAGCGCGGAACGTCATCTCCGCAGGCTCGCCCAATCCGTCGATCCTGCGGCGAGCGCGGCCTCGATCCGTGACACGTGCGACGGATCGACGGGAGGGAAGGAGTCAGCCCTTCAGGCGCTCGTAGACCTTCTTGCAGTCGGGGCAGACCGGGAACTTCTCGGGGTCGCGCCCCGGGATCCACTTCTTACCGCACAGCGCGCGCACCGGCTTGCCCGTCAGGGCACTCTCGAGGATCTTCTCCTTCTGCACGTAGTGCGAGAAGCGCTCGTGGTCGCCGTCCTCGAGCTGGTTGTCCTCCAGGAGCTTCTCGAGCTCCCGGTCGAGCACGTCGGTTCCGCCGCCGACGGTGTCGGGTCCACGGTCGAGATCAGCCATGCGTCCAGGGTACGACCGACGGCTCGGCCGCGCACGGGCCGGGCGTCAGTGCCGGGAGGCGAACTCGAGCAGCTCCGGGGCGCGACGATCGAAGACGGCCCCGCCGACCCGGATGCCGAGCACGAGCACGAGCGCCCCCGCGACGACGCCGGCGACGAGCGCGATCCACACCCAGGGGCCGGGCACGCCGAGCAGATGGAAGACCGTCGCCGTGATCGCCGGGGAGGCGACGAGCAGGATGAGCAGGATCGAGCCGGCCTGGGTCCCGCTGCCCGACGAACCCGGCACCTGCGGCTGCTGGAACGGCGCATCGCCCGGCCGGGTCGCCGGATACGGGAAACGCGCCGAGATGAGACTCGAGACGCCGATTCCGCCGAGCAGCAGCGCCGTGCAGACCCCCAGCACCGCGGGGGCGATCCACCAGTCGCCGTGCGCCCAGGCGGTGAGCGGCGTGCCGATCAGCACGACCGGCACGCCCATCGCGAGCACCGGCAGCATCCGCCCGACGCGGTCGTCGACGCCCCGGATCTGCGCGGTCAGATGCGACCAGATCCCGGTCGAGTCGTAGGCGACATCGTTGTGCAGGGTGCCCCAGGCGAGCAGCAGCACGATGATCGGCAGCGGCAGCAGCGACGAGATCGACAACGGGATGCCGACGATCCAGAACGCGAGCAGGGTCACGACGGGTACGACCGGCAGCAGCACGAGAGCCACCCGGTAGCGCGGGTCGCGTGCCCAGTAGGTGAAGCTGCGGGCGGCGACGGCGCCGACCGGGGTCGACGGCAGGCGACGGAACCACCCGGGCACGAGGGCGGCGCGCTCCCGCGGGCGGCGGCGGGTCGGTCGCAGCTGGAAGGCGAGCGTCCCGAGCCAGACCACGAGCAGCACCAGGATCGTGAGCACGCCGAGCGCGAAGTCCTGCTCCACGAGCGCGGCGTCACCGGCCGCCTGATGCGAGGGGGCCCGCCAGAACGCGCCGAGCGGCAACTGGGTGAGGGTGTCGGCGATCGCCGGGTCCCGCAGGGGCGCGAGCGCCACGACGACCGGCAGGACGTTCCGCCACCACGCTCCCGGGAGCAGCGCCCCGAGCACCGGGGCGAGATGCGCCGCGATGACGACGAGCCCCGCGATCAGCAGGAGCGCGGCGACGAGGCGGATGAGGGCGTTCACCGCCGGCCGGTAGCGCAGCACCGCGCCGATGACGACGCCGATCCGCGCGGCGAAGAGACCTTCGAGCACGATGAACGGCACGGCGAGCGCCGCGGTCGTCGACGCGTCGCCCTGCCAGAGCCACAACGGCGCGAGGGCGATCGGAACGAGGAGGAGCGCCGGTCCGACGAGGGTGGTGACGAGCAGCGTCCCCGCGATCGACAGCGGCCGGAAGCCGAACAGCCAGAGCGCGCGCGGGTGCAGGAGCTGCGATCGGGCCACGAGGAGCGGCAGGAAGAAGGCGCCGAGGGAGACCAGGGCACCGGCGACGACGACCACCCGGTGCCGGGTCACGGCGTCCAGGTCGGCGGCGAGCGACGCACCCGTCCACAGCAGCACGACGACCCCCGCGGCCAGCACGATCCCGATGCTCGCCCACACCGCCGTCCGCCGCTCGCGGAAGCCGTTCATCAGCAGGCGCAGCTTGAGCCGCAGCAGTTCGACGATCATGCGGTCATCAGTCGGCGTAACTCTGCAGCCACTCCATGCCCTCGACCGCGGTCGCGCCGCCCGCGAGTTCGACGAAGCGCGTCTCGAGGCTCTCGCCGTCGAGAACCTCCGCGAGCGGCCCGGCGGCGAGCATCCGCCCGTCGGCGATGATCGCGACGGCGTCGCAGGTGCGCTCGATGAGGCCCATGCTGTGGCTCGACAGCAGCACGGTGCCGCCGGCTTCCGCGTACTTCTTGAGGATCGTGATGACCGACGCCGCCGAGACCGGGTCGACGGACTCGAACGGCTCGTCGAGCACGAGCAGGCGCGGGGAGTGGATCATCGCGGCCGCGATCGCGATCTTCTTCACCATGCCGGCGGAGTAGTCGGAGACGAACCGGTCGAGCGAGTGCCGCAGCCCGAACCCGGCGGCGAGGTCGTCGATGCGGCGGGCGGTCGTCTCGCGATCGAGCCCCCGCAACGCGCCGGCGTGGTGCAGGAACTCGGCCCCGGTGAGGCGATCGAACAGGCGCAGCTGGTCGGGCAGCACGCCGAGCGACTTCTTCGCGACCGCCGGATTGCGCCAGACATCGGCCCCGTGGATGCGGACGACTCCGGCATCGGGACGCAGCAGCCCGGTGATCATCGCGAGGGTGGTGGTCTTGCCCGCGCCGTTGGGCCCGACGAATCCGTAGAACGTCCCGGCGGGGATCTCGAGGTCGACCGAGTCGACGGCGAGGTGACCGCCGAAGCGCTTCGACAGGTTGCGCACCGAGAGAGCAATGGCGGATGCCGTGACCGGCTGGACGGGAGCCTTGCGAGCCTGCTTCGCCGCCTTCGACGGCTTCACCACGACGGCGGTCGACGGCTCCCGCTCGGGCGCGACCGCGTGCGTCTCGACGGCGGTCTCCACGTGCTCGACGACCTCGTCGGGGACCACGTCCGCTTCGGCGACCGCGACGGGGCGCGCCGGAGGCCGCGAGTTGGCGCTGCTCGCCCCGCGGGCCGCTCCCGGCCGGGCGGCCGTCGAGCGCCCGCTCGGCCCTTTTCGGGCCGCGGGCGGGGCGTCGCGGTCGGATTCCACGGACCCACCGTATCAATGGGAGTTCCGAGAGAGTTTCATCACGATCCGAGAACGGTCGCGGCCGGCTCCTGGGGTTTTCCACAGGCCCGCCGATAGAATCAGCAGACACAACGGGGTGTCTTGCACAAGGTCGCGCGGTGAACAGCAGGTGAATGTTCGCCTCATCGCGCGGCCCCCACACACTGCGGCTCGCACCGCACGCACCACCCTAAGGAGATGGACCATGACGACTCAGATCGTGATCCTCGCGGCAGGCATGGGGAGCCGGCTCGGCCGCTCGCTGCCGAAGCCGCTCACCGAGCTCAGCGACGGCCGCAGCATCATGCAGCAGC
>CAZPJC010000126.1:3972-7231 GCA_964586645.1 uncultured Schumannella sp. | reverse complement strand
TGCGGTCGCTGTGGATCACCGCCGTCGTGCTCATCGTCTTCGGCATCCTGCTCGGCCTCGCCGACCGTCTCGGCCGGCGGGTGAAGACCGTCGCCGACGTGACCTATCGCGACGGCCTGCTCATCGGGGTGGCTCAGATGCTCGCCCTGATCCCCGGGGTCTCCCGCTCGGGCGCCTCGACGAGCGCGGGGCTCGTCCTGGGCTACGACCGGCCGTCCTCCGCACGCTTCTCGTTCCTGCTCGCCGTCCCGGCGGTGTTCGGCTCGGGGCTCTACGAGACCTACACCGCTTTCACGTGCGAGCCCGGCGTCGACGCCGGCTGCGGAACGGGTTACGGGCTGCTGCCGACCGTCGCGGCGACCGTCGTCGCCTTCGCGGTCGGGCTCGCCGTCATCGCGTTCCTGATGCGCTACATCTCGACGCGGTCGTTCCTGCCGTTCGTGATCTACCGCATCCTGCTCGGCGGCGTGCTCATCGCCCTGCTGCTCACGGGCGTCCTGCAGCCCTAGCTGCTGCCACGCTCAGTGCCGCCAGAGGGTGGTACGGCGCGAAAGAACCCCGCGCGCGGGCCTCCCTTGCGCCAGAGAACCCTCTATGCCGCCCGAAAGGAAGGGACGGTCAGCCGCGGGCGGTCGAGCCGTCGTCGCCCGCGCGGCCGTTGCGGCGGCGGAGGTAGCGCTCGAACTCCTCGGCGATCGCATCGCCCGAGGCCTCGGGGGAGTCGACGGTGTCGCGCGCGGTCTCGAGCTGCTTGATGTAGGCGGCCATGTCCTCGTCGTCCTCGGCGAGGGCGTCGATGCCGTCCTCCCAGGCGGAGGCGTCCTCGACGAGCGACCCGCGGTCGACGACGACATCCACGAACTCCTCGAGCTTGTCCAGCAGCGCGAGGGTCGCCTTCGGCGACGGCGAGTTGTGCACGTAGTGCGGCACGCTCGCCCAGATGGAGAGGGTCGGGATGCCGGCCTTCTCCGCCGCGAGGCCGAGCACCGAGAGGATGCCGACCGGCCCCTCGTAGGTGGACGCCTCGAGTTCCCAGTAGTCCTGCACGGCGCGGTTGTCGCTGCCGGCGAAGACCGAGATCGGCCGGGTGTGCGGCACGTCGGCGAGCATCGCGCCGAGGAAGACGATGCCGGTGATCCCGGCGGCCTCCACGGCGTCGATGATCTCGCTGCTGAAGGTCTTCCAGCCGCGCGACGGCTCGGTGCCGAGCAGCACATGCACGCCGACGCCGTCGACGGGCGCGGAGAGCGTCACGCTCGGCCATTCGAGCACCCGTTCGCCGTCCTCGTTGGTCGAGACCTCGGGACGGTTGAACTGGTAGTCGAAGTAGTCCTCGGGCTCGACCTCGCGGCGGGTGACCAGGGCCAGCTGATCGCGCACCGCGCGCACGGCGCCGCTCGCCGCCTCGCCCGCGTCGTTCCAGCCCTCGAACGCGACGAGCAGCACGGACCCCCCGCGGAACGGGTTGAGCTCTCCCGACTCGGCCATGCCCCCAAGGATAGGCCGACGACCGCGCCTAAGCTGGTGCGTCGTGACCTCCGCCAGCAACCTCCCGGCCGCCGTCCTGTGGGACATGGACGGCACCCTCGTCGACACCGAGCCCTACTGGCTCCAGGCCGAGAGCGACATGGTGCACGGCGCGGGCGGGGTGTGGACGCCGGAGGACGGGCTGCAGCTCGTCGGCTCGGGTCTCGAGCGCTCGGCGCTCATCCTGCAGTCGCGCGGCGTGCGGCTCACGGTCGAGGAGATCATCGAGACCCTCACCGAGCAGGTGCGCGTGCAGATCGCCGACGCCGTGCCGTGGCGCGCGGGAGCGCGCGAGCTGCTGCTCGAACTCAGAGAGGCCGGCATCCCGACCGCCCTGGTCACGATGTCCCGCCGCCACATGGCCCTGGATGTCGTCGCCTCGCTGGGTTTCGAGGAACTGGGCTTCGACGGCTTCGACGTCGTCGTGGCCGGCGACGACGTCGAGAACGCGAAGCCGCATCCCGAGCCCTACCTCGCGGCGGCCGCCTACCTCGGCGTCGACATCGCCGCGTGCGTCGCGCTCGAGGACTCCGAGCCCGGCGTCGCGTCGGCCGTCGCCGCGGGGGCCACCGTGTTCGCGCTCCCGCTGCACATCCCGCTGCCGCCGAGCCCCGTCTACCTGCTGCGCGACACGGTGCCGACGCTCGCCGACCTCACGGCGGTGCTCGCGTGAGCGGCCGCGAGTTCCGGCTCGGCGACCGGGTGCAACTCACCGGGCCGAAGGGGCAGCTGCACACCGTGACGCTGACCGAGACCGGCGGTCTGCACACGCATCGGGGGGTGCTCTGGCACACCGAGATCGTCGGACGGCCCGAGGGCTCGGTCCTGACGGCGTCGAACGGCGACGCCTACCTCGCGCTGCGGCCGCTGCTCGCCGACTACGTCATGTCGATGCCCCGCGGGGCGGCGATCATCTACCCGAAGGATGCGGCGCAGATCATCGGGCTCGCCGACATCCATCCCGGCGCGACGGTCGTCGAGGCGGGGGTGGGGTCCGGGGGGCTGTCGCTCTGGCTGCTGCGGGCGATCGGGCCCGCCGGGAGGCTGCTGTCGTTCGAGCGCCGTGCGGAGTTCGCCGACATCGCCCGCGGCAACGTCGCCGGATTCCTCGGCGAGGTGCCCGCGAACTGGGAGATCGCGCTGGGCGATCTCGCGGACGAGCTGCCGGCGCGGGGCGTCGAGGCCGACCGCGTCATCCTCGACATGCTCGCCCCGTGGGAGTGCCTCCCGGCGGTGAGCGCCGCACTCGCCCCCGGCGGCGTGCTGCTCTGCTATGTCGCCACCGTGACCCAGCTCTCGCGCACCGCCGAGGCGATCCGCGCGAGCGGGCTGTACACGCAACCCCAGTCGAGCGAGACGATCGTGCGCGGCTGGCACGTCGAGGGTCTCGCCGTGCGACCCGACCACCGCATGGTCGGCCACACCGGGTTCCTGCTGACCGCGCGCCGCCTCGCTCCCGGAGCCGTGCTGCCCGCGCCCGCGCGCCGCGCCTCGAAGTCGGAGTACGGCGAGGAGGACGTCGAGCTGTGGACCCCCGGAGCCCTCGGCGAGCACGTCAAGAGCGACAAGCGGATGCGCAAGGTCGTCCGCGACGCCCGTGCCCTCGCGGACGGCGTCGGGGCATCCCTCGACGCCTCATCGGGCGACGAGGGAACGCCCGACGGCAAGTAGAGCCGATCTTCTCGAATAGACTCTGGGTCGTGCGTCGTTCCCCGCTTGCCCGGCCCGTGCT
>CAZPJC010000126.1:0-3872 GCA_964586645.1 uncultured Schumannella sp. | reverse complement strand
GGCTCGATCGTCTTCGGCAACGCCGTGTACTTCGACGCGAAGTCGGGTTCCTCGATCGGCGACACCCCCCAGTTCTTCACCGCGAGCGACGCGGGCCTCGCCCTGGGCCAGGCTCTCGACTGCGCCACGACCGGTTCCCGCGTCGCGGTCGTCGGCCCGGCGGGCGAGCTGTCGGTCAACTCCGACCTGATCCAGGCCGTCGGCGAGGACACCACGATCGTCGCCGTCATCGACGTCCAGCAGGTCTTCCTCGGCAAGGCGAACGGGATCAACCAGCTGCCGCAGGACGGCATGCCGACGGTCGTGACGGCTGTCGACGGCACGCCGGGCATCAGCTCGACGTACGTGCCCGCCGCCGAGGAGGCGCGCACGGCCGTCATCAAGGCCGGCGGCGGAGCCGTCGTCGGCGCCGACGACACGGTCGTCTTCCATGCCCGCAGCTGGAACTGGACGGCCGGCTCGACCACCACGGTGACGCTGGGCCAGGTCGACACCTGGTCGGGAGGCACGCCCGCCGCGCTCGTGCCCACGGCGGACGCGCTGCTCGGCGAGCAGGCGCTGGCCGACGCCCTCGTCGGGTCGAAGGTCGGCTCGCAGCTGCTCATCGTCATCCCGGCCGCCGACGACCCGACGTCGGCCACCGTCTACGTGTTCGACATCCTCGGCATCGTCTCCCAGGACTGACGATCGGCTCCGGCATGACCCCAGCTGCCGTCCCGGTCGAGGAGCGGCTCTTCAGCCTCGTGCTCGCGCTGCTCGCGACGGAGACCGGACTCACCAAGAACGAGATCCTGTCGACGGTGCAGGGCTATCACCAGCGTTTCCGCAGCGGCGGCGACAACGCCAATCTCGAGCGTCAGTTCGAGCGCGACAAGGACGACATCCGCGATCTCGGCGTTCCGCTCGAGACCCTCGACTCGCCGGGGGATGCGGGTAACAACCAGACGCTGCGCTACCGCATCCCGAAGGGCGCCTACGAGCTGCCGACCGACGTGACCTTCACGTCCGAGGAGACCGCGCTGCTGAACCTCGCCGCGACGGTCTGGCGCGAGGGGTCGCTGTCGGGCGAGTCCCGCCGTGCGCTGCTCAAGCTCCGGTCGCTCGGAGTCACCGCCGACGAGCCGCTGCTGGGCTACGCGCCCCGCATCCGGCTGCGCGACGCCGCGTTCGACCCGCTCGACGCCGCGATCCGCAAGGGCGTGCGGGTGCGCTTCGCCTACCTCAAGCCGGGGGAGGAGAAGGCGACCGAGCGCGACGTGATCCCGCTCGCGCTCGTGCAGTACCAGGGCCGCTGGCATCTCTCCGCCGAGCGCGACGGCGAACGCCGGGTCTACCTGCTGCGGCGCATCATCGGACCGGTGACGACGGGGAAGCCCGCGACGATGCCCGAGGGCGATCTGCCCGCCGAGGCGCTCGCCGGCCTCCAAGCCGTCTGGGAGCGCAACGTCGCCGAGCTGCAGGTCGAAGCGGGATCCGACGCCGCGCTCCGGCTCGCCAACCGCGACGGCGCCGAGGTCACCGGCGATCACGCCGTGCTGCACTTCGTCGACGTCAACATCCTCGCCGACGAGCTGAGCGGATTCGGTCCCGAGGTGCTCGTGCTCTCGCCGCCCGAGCTGCGCGATGCCGTCGTCGCCCGACTGCGCGGGGTGGTGAGTGCTCATGGCGGCGCCTAAGCCCCAGCCGTTCCAGGCGCGCGACAAGCTCGCGTTCCTGCTCTCCCTCGTGCCGTACCTGATGGACCACGACCGGGTCACGGTGACCGAGGCGGCCGCGCACTTCGGCATTCCCCCGGAGCAGATCCGGGATGCCGTCAACCTGATCGCGGTGAGCGGCCTGCCCGGGGAGACCTCGGCCTACCAGCACGACGACCTGTTCGACATCGACTGGGACGCGTTCGAGAACGATGACGAGATCGTGCTCACCAACCGCGTCGCGATCGACGACTCGCCGCGCTTCTCGGCGCGCGAGGCCTCGGCGCTCATCATGGGTCTGCAGTACCTCTCGGCCCTCCCGGAGTACGCCGACCGCGCCTCGATCGCGAGCCTCATCGCCAAGCTCTCGCGGGGGACCTCGGGCGCGGTCGCCCCGGTCGGCGTCGGCGGAGCCGAGACGCGCGAGAGCCTCATGCCGTCGATCACCCTGATCCGCGACTCGCTCGACCGCGGGATGCAACTCGAGTTCGACTATCTCAACGCCCGGGGCGAACTCGAACGCCGCCGGGTCGACGCCCTCCAGGTCGAGTCGGTGGATGCCGACTGGTATCTGCGCGGCTGGTGTCACCTGCGGGAGGCCGTGCGCACGTTCCGGCTCGACCGGATCTCCCGCGCCGAAGTCACCGACGAGCCCGTCGCCCACCGGGTGAGCGAAGTGCGACTGCCCGAGCTGTTCGAGGCCTCGCCGGACGACCTCGAAGTCGTCATCGACGTCGAGCCGTCGGCGATGCCGCTGCTCGCCGACTACATCCCGGACGGCGCTCGCGGCCAGCAGGAGGGCACCCGGGTCCGCACCGCCGTGCGGGTCTCGCACTACCACGGGCTCAAGAGGCTCATCGCGAGCATGCCCGGGGTGGTCACGGTGGTCTCGCCGCCGGAGGCGCGGGCGGTCGTCGCGGAGTGGGCCGCGTCCGCGGCTGCCAGGTACCGCGCGTGAACACGCGTTACACTGAGTCGGCTGTCCATCCGACCTTCGTTGGCTAACACCGAGGAGCCCCGCGTGCTGATTCTTCTGGCGACCCAGGTCTGGACGTGGATCATCATCCTCGCCGTCGTGCTGCTGCTGTTCGGCGCGACCCGGCTGCCGGCCCTCGCGAAGAGCCTCGGCCAGTCGGCGCGAGTGCTGCGCAAGGAGCTCAAGAGCGACGACACCGACGCGCCCGCCTCGTCCACCGCGGCCGAGCCCGAGCAGCCCGTCGACAAGAAGTAACCCGGGGTGGCCGCCTCCGGCCGACGAGACCCCGAAAGGCGGATGTCGCTCGGCGCGCATCTCGTCGAGCTGCGCAAACGCCTGACCCGTGCCGCGCTCGGAATCGCCCTCGGCCTGATCGTCGGCTGGGCGCTCTACGATCTGTCCTGGCTCGGCGACCTGCTCGAGCCGATGCTGCCCGGCGCCGCGGGCGCGCTGACGGGCGCCGGCACCTGGCAGGCGATCAGCGGCCCGGTCGTGAGCATCGCGGAGGCGATGGGCGGCGACAGCGTGGCCCTCAACTTCACCAACATCACCGGCGCGATCGACATCCAGTTCCAGGTCGCCCTGACGACGGGCATCGTGGTGTCGAGTCCGATCTGGCTCTACCAGTTGTTCGCCTTCTTCGTGCCCGGGCTCACCGGCAAGGAGAAGCGCTACACGTTCGGCTTCTTCTTCTCGGCGGTGCCGCTGTTCCTCGCCGGGTGCGTCGCCGGCTGGTTCGTGCTGCCCCGCATCGTCGAGGTGATGTTCACGTTCGTCCCCGAGAACGCGACGACCCTCTACGACGTCAAGTACTACGTCGACTTCGTGCTGAAGCTCATGCTCGCGGTCGGCATCGCGTTCGTGCTGCCCGTGTTCCTCGTGCTGCTCAACTTCGTCGGGGTGCTGCGCGGGATGGCCATCCTGAAGGGCTGGCGCTGGGCCGTGCTCGCGATCGTCGTGTTCACGGCGCTCGCCACCCCGGCCGCCGACGTGCTCTCGATGGTGCTGCTCGCGATCCCGATGACCGTGCTCTACTTCGCGGCCGTGGGGGTGTCGCTCTGGCACGATCGGGTCACCGATCGCCGCGCCGCCCGCGAACTCGGAGACGACGGCGCGGTGCCGGCGTGAGCGAGCTGTCGCCGGCCGAGCGGTTCGCGGCCGCCAAGGCCCGCCGGGGCACCCCGCGTCTCCAGGACTTCCGG
>CAZPJC010000125.1:0-7250 GCA_964586645.1 uncultured Schumannella sp. | reverse complement strand
ACTACGCCGACACCGCCGCCGAGCGCGTCGTCGCCCTCGGCCTGCCGATCGACGCGCGGCTCGCGACCGTCGCCGCGAAGACCACCGTCCCGCCGCTCAGCGCAGGGTTCCAGCCGTCCGAGACCACCATCGTCGAGGTCATCGCGCAGATCGACGCCACGCTCAAGAGCGTGCGCACCGCGATCGACGAACTCGGCGAACTGGATGCCGCCAGCCAGGACGTCGTCATCGAGATCGCTCGGGGGCTCGAAAAGGATCGTTGGTTCCTGTTCGCGCACGTCGCGACCAAGTAGCTCTCCTTCGGTCGGGGCCGGGCAGGTCTCGCGAGTGAAGAGAGCGGGGACCCCTACCCCGATTCACTCGCGAGACCTGCCCGGCCCCTTCCTGTGTTGCTCGTTGGCGTCGTGGTCTCTCGTCAGAGCGGGTACTGTCCGGGCTCGCGGCGGAGGGTGATCCAGCGGGTCTCGGTGAAGGCGTCGATGTTCGCCTCCGCGCCGCCGTGGCGGGAGCCGGTGCCGGAGGCGCCGACGCCGCCGAACGGGGCGTTCGCCTCGTCGTTCACCGTCTGGTCGTTGATGTGCACGATGCCGGTCGGGATGCGGCGGGCGAGCTCGAGCGCCCCGAAGACATCCTTCGAGACGATGCCGAGCGACAGCCCGTACGCCGTGTCGGAGGCGAGCGCCACGGCCTCGTCGTCGTCCGAGTACGGCACGACGGCGGCCACCGGTCCGAACGTCTCCTCGGCGTAGGCGAGGCAGTCGCGCGGCGGGTTCTCGAGCACCGTCGGCCGGTAGAACAGCCCCTCGAAGGTGCCGCCCGCACGGAGCACGGCGCCGTTCGCGACGGCGTCGAGCACGAGCGCGTGCACCCGGTCGCGCTGCACCTCGTCGATCAGCGGGCCGAGGTGCACCTGACCGGCCGCGGGGTCGCCGACGTGCATCGACTCGGCCTTCGCCGCGAGCTTCGTGACGTACTCCTCGAACAGCGACTCGTGCACGAGGTGGCGCCCGACGCTCATGCAGATCTGGCCCTGGTGCAGGTACGACCCCCACACGGCGAGGTTGACGGCGGTGTCGACGTCGGCATCCTCGCGCACGATGTAGGCCGAGTTGCCGCCGAGTTCCAGATGCGCGCGCTTGAGGTGCTCGCCGGCGAGCCGGCCGACGGCGCGACCGCCGCGCGTGGACCCGGTGAACGCGATGACCCGCACGAGCGGCTCGACGACGAGAGCCTCGCCGATGTCGGCGCCGCCCGGCACGAGCTGCAGCAGCCCGGCGGGCAGTCCGGCCTCCTCGAAGATCCGCACCATCGCGACGCCGCCGGTGACGATCGTGCGCGGGTCGGGCTTGAGCAGCACGGCGTTCCCCAGCGCCAGGGCCGGAGCGACCGCCCGGATGCCGAGGATGATCGGCACGTTGAAGGGCGAGATGACGCCGACGACGCCGACCGGGATGCGCTCGGCGAGCGACATCCGCGGCTCCTCGCTGGCGAGCACGGCGCCGAGTGGCGCGGCGGGCAGGGCGGAGGCGTCGAAGCACTCGGCGGCCGCGACGTGGAGCGCGAACCCGGCGAGCGGCGGGATGGCGCCGACTTCGCGCACGTTCCAGCCGGAGATCTCCTCGGCGTGGATCGTCCACAGCTCGCCCGCGCGGCGCAGCACCGCGGCGCGCTGCGAGTGGGGCAGCGCGGCCCACTCCTTCTGCGCCGCCGCGGCCGAGCGGGCGGCCCGGGCGATGTCGTCGGCCGACGCCAGGCCGGCCCGGATGAGTTCCGCGCCGGTCGCGGGTTCGGTCACCGCGATGTCGCCGCCCCCGCCAACGACCCATTCGCCGTCGACGAAGATCCTGCCGGCGAAGACGGCCGGGTCCAGAAGGAGTCCGGGGGTCGTGAGGGTGTCGGTCATGCGTGCTCCTGCGTCATCGAAGGGGGCGCTCAGCGCTGAGCGGTGCCGTCATCCCACCACATCGGGCGGCAAATGGCTATGCCCATAGGGAAAATGCGTCGGGCTCAGGAAACGAGTGCGGCCCCGTGGGTCCACTCGCCGGCGACCCTCGTCGCGAACACCGGCATCGTGCGGAGGTTCTCGCCGACGAGGGGGTCGTTCTCGACGACGACGAGGTCGCCGTGACGGCGCGCGACGCTCGCGGCGAGCGCATCGAGCGGCGTGATCGCCTGCTCGGGATGCCACGGGTCGCGTCCGTCGCGGGAGCGGGTGACGGCGGCCGACATGGTCACCCACGGGTCGAGCGGCGCCACGGGCGCGTCGGAGCCGAGAGCGAGTTCGGCCCCGGCGTCGAGGAGGGCGCGGAACGCGAACGCCCGGCCCGTGCGACCGTGCCAGTAGCGCTCCGCGACATCCCGGTCGTCCATCGCGTGCTCGGGTTGCACCGACGCCCGCACGTCGAGCGCGGCGAGCCGCGGCAGGTCGGCGTCCCGGATCAGCTGGACGTGCTCGATCGACCCCGGCGCCCCGAGCTGCTCGAACGCGTCGAGAGCCTCGGCCACCGCGTGGTCGCCGATCGCGTGGATCGCCGGACGCAACCCCCGGCGGACGCCCTCGCGCGCCGCCTCGAGCAGACCGCCGCGGTCGTAGGTCGGCAGTCCGTGGTCATGCGTGTGCGGGTAGCTGTCGAAGCACCACGCCGTGCGGGTGTTCAGCGACCCGTCGGTGAACAGCTTGTACGGCCCGACCTCGTAGAGCGGCGACGACACCTCGGGCAGCGCGGTCGTGTGCGGATACACGGCCGCCTGCACCCGCAGGCCCCGGAACCCGTTCCAGAACCGACGCGCCCACGATCCCGGCGCATCCTCCATCTCGAAGTCGACGATGCCCGTCACCCCCCGTCGTGCGGCCGCGGCCGCCGCATCGAGAGCCCAGCGGTCGAGCACCTCGGCGGGCACCTCCGAGATGCGTCGCGTCAGATCGAACGCCGGCTGCTCCCGCAGCAGCCAGTCCGAATCGGGCCGCCCCAGCATTCGCAGGGCCGCCCGGTTCGTCCAGAGGCAGTGCACGTCGCCCGACAGCAGCGCGACGGGCACGTCGCCGAACTCGAGCAACTCGGGGGTCGGGGCATCCGGCCACAGTCCGTCGCGGAACCCCGACCCGAGGAACACCGTCCCGGCGGGCGGCGGGCTCGTCGCGATCGCCGTGCGCACGAGGGCCGCGGCCTCGGCGGCGGAGCGAGCCGGGCCCAGATCGAGCCGGCGCGACGCCATCGCCCACTGCCCGAAGTGCACGTGGTGATCCCACAGCCCCGGCAGCACCCAGCGGCCGTCGAGGTCCACCACGAGCCCCGCGGGCCCGTCGACGGTGATGTCGCCCGGGGGCGGTTTCGATACGCCGGCTGCGCCGGCACTCAACCCGCGGGCGAGGATCCCGCGCAGGTCGCGAGCGTTACGAAGGATCATTCACGCGCCGCATCTCGGCCGCGAGCTTCGCAGAGGAGTAGGGACCAGAACCCTCGAGCGCCGCCATGATCGCCTCCCGCACCTCGGGCGTCTTGTTCTGCGACAGCTTCGCGCGGGCGTCGAACCGGGTGACCCGGATCCGCAGGCCGACGGTTCCGCGGGCGATGCGCGCCGCCTTCTCGCGGTCGATGTCGAGCGAGACCGGCGTCGGCATCCGCTGTTCGAAGTGATCGACGAGCTCGCCGAGGATGCGGAAGTTCTCCTCGTCGGAGAGGATCTCGGGCACCCCGTAGAGGTGGGCGGTGACGTGGTTCCAGGTGGGCACGAAGTCGCCTTCGGCGTACCAGTTGGGCGAGATGTAGCCGTGCGGGCCCTGCACGATGACGAGCACCTCGTGGTCCCCTAGTTCGTGGGCGACCTCGTCGGGCCGGCCGAAGTGCGACACGAGCACGATCGAGTCGTCGTCGGTCTCCTCGAGCAGCGTCGCGTAGTGCGAGGAGACCAGCCCGGTGGATGCCGGCGAGACGTAGGTCATCCACGGGTTGTTCCTGATGAGCCGCTTGACCTCGGCGGGATCCTCGAGCAGATACGTCGGCGTGTGCCTCATGTCTGATCCTTCGGGCACCAGTACAGGTTGCGCCCGGCCATCTCGGCCATGGCGATCGGGGTGCCGCACACCCGGCACGGTTCGCCGGTGCGGTGGTAGACCCAGTGGCGGTCGTCACGGGATGCCTTCGCCCGGTCCAGGTCCTCGCCGGTGAGCCCGTCCATCGTGAGCATCTGCCCGGTCTCGACGCCGACGCCGAGCAGGTACGACCAGTCGCGCCACAGCTCGCGCAGCAGCTCGACCGGCACGTCCTTGCCCGGCCGGTACGGGTCCAGGCGCGCGCGGAACAGCAGTTCGGCGCGGTACACGTTGCCGATGCCGGCGACGACCTCCTGATCCATCAGCAGCTGGCCGATCGCGACGTTGCGCTTCCGCACGTTCTCGACGAAGACGTCCTCGCCCGCGGGGCCGTCGACGAGCGGGTCGGGGCCGAGCTTGGCGATCGTCGCGTCGACCTCCTCGGCCGTCTGCACCTCGCACGCGGTCGGGCCGCGGAGGTCGGCGACGGCGACCGGGGTGAGCAGGCGCACGCGCACGGCGCCGACCGGGGCGGGCGGCCACTCCTGGAGCTCGGGCTGCAGCTTCTCGCTCTCGGCCATCCGCAGCCGGGTGCGGCGCGGGGCACCGATCGACCACGGCGAGTCCTCGTTCGCGCCGACCACCCGGTCGCCCGTGACACGGCCGCCGCGCTCGGCGGGCGAGAGGGCATCCACCACGATGTCGCCCGCGAAGTCCCAGGCGCCGTACATGCCCAGGTGCACGCGCAGCCAGAGGTGGTGGTCGAACTCGAGGAACATCTGCTTGCCGACCGCGCGCGACTCCACGATCGCATGACCGTCGAGTCGCGCGGCGCCCTGCGCGAACCGCCCCTGCGGCGACGACACCTGCACGGGCGGGCCGACGAACGATCGCGCGAACTGGCGCGCGATCCGATGGACGCTGTGTCCTTCAGGCATGGCTGGGACCCTCGGGCATCGGCTCGGGTCAGACGATCTCGTGCCCGGCGATGGCCCCGGTCGTCTCGTACTCGCGCAGCTGCGCGATGCGGCGGGCATGCCGCTCCTCGCCCGAGAACGGCGTCTGGATGAAGGCGTCGATGAACCGCACGACCTCGTCGAAGGAGTGCTGGCGGGCCCCGATCGCGATGACGTTGGCGGCGTTGTGCTCGCGTGCGAGCTCGGCGGTCGCGAGGCTCCAGACCAGGGCCGCCCGGATGCCGACGACCTTGTTCGCCGCCATCTGCTCGCCGTTGCCCGAGCCGCCGAAGACGATGCCGAGCGCCGCGACGCCCGCCTCCTCATCGCGGATCACCGCGCGCGCCGCGTTGATGCAGAAGCTCGGGTAGTCGTCGAGCGGGTCGTACTCCTCGGGCCCGTGGTCGACGACCTCGTGACCCAGGTCGGCGAGATGGTGCTGCAGGTCGGTGCTGAATTCGAGGCCGGCGTGGTCGGTGCCCAGATGGATGCGCATGGTGCCGCCAGCTTAAGACCGAGACACACGGGGGCCTTGCGGGTGATCGCAGGGTGAGAGCAGAATCGCAGCACGCGCCGTGCCCCACGAGGCCGGCGCTCCCTGATCGCGACGGCGGGGTCGCCCTGGACCCCGCCGCCGCTCCCCCGGCGGATGTCGGTTCCGCGCGGGATGATGGAGGCGGCGAAGGGGGTCTCATGACCGTTCTGCAGATGGTTCACGATGTTCCGCGGGTGCCGAGCGGGATGCCGCAGCTGTCACGCGGCAAGCACCGGTCGGCGAAGACCGGCGCGTGCTTCATGGAGTTCGCCTCCTACCTCGCGGGCGAGCCGTGGAGCGACTCCCCGCAGTGCACCGACCCGGTGCTCGCCCACCTCGCCCGGGCGGTCAACGACCGGCTGAGCGACGCGCGCCGCACCGAGATCGCCGCCGACGTCCCGCGCGTCATCGGCCTTCGGGGCGACCACCGCATCCTCGCGCCCGTGATCGCGCTGCGCGCCGCGGCATCCGCCGTGCCCGTCGTCAGCATGGGCCGCCAGCACGCGCTCGCGGTCGCTCTGCTCTCGCTCCCCCGGCTGCTGCCGGCCGGTGTCGCGCCGGGGGTCCTCGCGGCGGCGCGCGACGCGCTGGACGCCGTGCCCGAGGCGGATCGCTGGGCGTCCGAGCACCTCCGAAAGAACCCCGTGAAGGAACGCGACCTGCGCAAGGGGGCGGCGCCGATGGCGGTGCAGCTCGCGGCGACCGGCATCGCCGAGGCGTGCGTCGACGATCCGGACGGGCTGCTCATCGACCTGCTCCGTGACGCGATCTCCGACGTCGAGGATCTGCTGACATCGCCCGCGGCTATCGTGGACGAGTGCCTGGAGAGAACCTCACGCGAATCGAAGCCCAGGAGCGCAAGTCGCTCATCTCGGTCGCCTCTTATGACGTCCACCTCGATCTGACCACGGGGCCGGAGACCTTCCGGTCGACGACCACCGTCGTCTTCGACGCGACCGCGGGAGCGTCGACCTTCATCGACGCGATCACCGCCAAGGTGCACGCGATCACCCTCAACGGGTCGGCCGTCGACCCGGGCGCCGCGGACGGGGCGCGCATCCGGCTCGACGGGCTGGCGGCCACCAACACCCTCGTCGTCGACGCCGACTTCCGCTACACGAACACCGGTGAGGGCCTGCACCGGTTCGTCGACCCGGTCGACGGCGAGGTGTACCTGTACTCGCAGTTCGAGGTGCCCGACTCGCGCCAGGTGTACGCGGTGTTCGAGCAGCCCGACCTCAAGGCCACGTTCGCCTTCTCGGTCACCGCCCCCGAAGGCTGGGTCGTCGTCTCCAACTCGCCCACCCCCGAGCCGGTCGACGGGGTCTGGACCTTCGAGCCCACCCCGCGCATCTCGTCGTACATCACGGCCATCGTCGCCGGGCCGTACGACTCGGTGCACTCGGAGCTGACGTCGTCGTCAGGCCGCACCATCCCGCTCGGCGTCTACGCCCGCAAGTCGCTCATGCAGTACGTCGACCACGACTACATCTTCGACATCACCCGCAAGGGCTTCGCCTACTTCGAGGAGAAGTTCGGCTACCCGTACCCGTTCGCCAAGTACGACCAGCTCTTCGTGCCCGAGTTCAACGCCGGCGCGATGGAGAATGCCGGCGCGGTGACCTTCACCGAGACCTACGTGTTCCGCGCCAAGGTGACCGACGCCATCCGGGAGCGCCGCGTCGTCACGATCCTGCACGAGCTCGCCCACATGTGGTTCGGCGAC
>CAZPJC010000124.1:5635-7251 GCA_964586645.1 uncultured Schumannella sp. | reverse complement strand
GCCGAGGCGAGGGCGAGCGCCCCGAACGCGGCGCTCCCGCTGCTCGCCACGGCGACGAGCAGGATCGGCACGGCGAGGGCGAGCAGCGCGAGCAGGCGCAGGCGGGACGGGGTCATGGGATGGACGGCGCTCAGCGGAGGTGGCGCATCGCGTTGGCGATCGCGACGGCCCGCAGCGGGGCGGCCGCCTTGTTCTGCGCCTCCCGATGCTCGCTCGCGGCATCCGAATCGGCGACGAGCCCCGCGCCGGCCTGCACGCGCGCCATCCCGCCGACGATCGTCGCCGTGCGGATCGCGATCGCCAGATCGGAGTCGCCCGCGAGCCCGAAGTAGCCGACCACGCCGCCGTACACGCCCCGCTGCGCGGGCTCGAGCTCGTCGATGATCTCCAGCGCCCGCGGCTTCGGAGCACCTGACAGCGTGCCCGCGGGGAACGTCGCGCGGAAGACGTCGATGCTCGTCGCATCGGGACGCAGGTCGCCTTCCACGGTCGAGACCAGGTGCATGATGTGGCTGAACCGCTCGACCTGCATGAACTCGGTCACCTCGACCGAGCCGGCGACGCACACCTTGGAGAGGTCGTTCCGGGCGAGGTCGACGAGCATGAGGTGCTCGGCCTGCTCCTTCGGGTCCGCGAGCAGCTCGTCGGCGAGGTCGACATCCTGCTCCGGGTTCTCGCCGCGCGGCTTCGATCCGGCGATCGGATGCGTGATGACCCGGCCGTCGGCGACCTTGACGAGCGCCTCGGGGCTCGACCCGACGATCGAGTACTCCTCGCCGGTCGGCGATTCGAGGGTCAGCAGGTACATGTACGGGCTCGGGTTGAGGGTGCGCAGCACCCGGTAGACGTCGATCGGCTCCGCCGTGATCTCGTGGTCGAACCGCTGCGAGATGACCACCTGGAACACGTCGCCGTCGCGGATGTACTCGCGCGAGCGTTCGACGGCCGCCAGGAAGTCGTCCCGCTTCGTGCGCGGCTGCGGCTCCGCGACCACGTCGAGGTCGACCTCGGCGAGCCACGCCTCGCTCGGCCGCGCGAGGCCGGCCTGGAGGTCGTCGAGGCGGTGCTGCGCGTCGGCCCAGAGGGCGTCCTCGTCGTCGACGCCGTCGTTCAGGGCGGCCGCGATGAGGATCGCCGAGCCGGTGCGGTGGTCGAGCGCGACGAGTTCGGAGACGAACGAGAACGCCTGGCCCGGCACCTCGAAATCGGCCGGGGGCTGGTGCGGGAGCCGCTCGAGCTGGCGCACGGCCTCCCAGCCGATGAAGCCGACGAGACCGCCGGTCAGCGGCGGGTGACCTTCGACCTGCGGGGTGCTCCAGCGCCGGTACAGGTGGGCGAGCGCGTCGAGTCCGGTCGTCGGCACCGACGTGCCGAGGGCGCGCTCCGCGGAGAGCCCGTAGTCGATCCAGGTGACCCCGTCGGGTCCATCGGTGAGCACGCCGCGCGACCCGACGCCGACGAACGACCATCGCGACCAGATGCCACCCTGCTCCGCGGACTCGAGGAGGAACGTCCCGGGCTTGCCCACCGCGAGCTTGCGGTAGACGCCGACCGGCGTCTCCCCGTCGGCGAACAGGCGGCGCAGCACCGGGACGACGCGGTGCCCCGCGGCGATG
>CAZPJC010000124.1:0-5535 GCA_964586645.1 uncultured Schumannella sp. | reverse complement strand
ACGTTGCCGCTCGTGTCGCCCTTGCGCCAGTACTCCTGCCGGCTGCGCGACCAGAACGTCACGCGGCCCTCCGTGAGGGTGCGGCGCAGGGCCTCGGCGTCCATGTAGCCGAGCATGAGCACCTGCTTCGTCGACTCCTCCTGGATGATCGCGGGCAGCAGCCCCGTGTCGTCGAACCGGACGCGATCGAGCACGTCTGTCGCGTGAGAACCGGTGGTCATCGCACCGCCACCCCTTCCGCCCGCAGGGCGTCCTTGACGTCGCCCACCGTCAGCTCGCCGCTGTGGAAGACGGATGCCGCGAGCACCGCGTCGGCGCCGGCGGCGACGGCGGGGGCGAAGTCGCCGACCGCGCCGGCTCCCCCGCTCGCGATCACGGGCACGCTGCTGAGTTCGCGCACGAGCCCCACGAGTTCGAGGTCGAAACCCTGCTTCGTGCCGTCGGCGTCGATCGAGTTGACGAGCAGCTCGCCCGCGCCGCGCTCGATCGCCTCCCGCGCCCAGGCGAGGGCGTCGACATCCGTCTCGGTGCGCCCGCCGTGGGTCGTGACGACGAAGCCGCTCGCCGTGCGCGGGCTGCGCTTCACGTCGAGCGAGAGCACGAGCACCTGGGCCCCGAACCTGTCGGCGATCTCGCCGATCAGCTCCGGGCGCGCGATCGCGGCGCTGTTCACGCCGACCTTGTCGGCGCCGCTCGCGAGCAGCTTCGCGACATCCTCGGGGCTGCGCACGCCGCCGCCGACCGTGAGCGGGATGAACACCTGCTCCGCGGTCGCCGTCACGGTCGCGTACATCGTGGCGCGGGCATCCACCGTCGCGGTCACGTCGAGGAACGTGATCTCGTCGGCGCCCTGCTCGTAGTAGCGGCGGGCGAGGTCGACGGGGTCGCCCATGTCGCGGAGGTTCTCGAAGTTGACGCCCTTGACGACGCGCCCCTCGGTCACGTCGAGGCAGGGGATCACCCGGACGGCGACGGACATCAGATCCGCGCGGCGTGGATCGAGGAGACCAGGATCGCCCGCGCGCCAAGGGCGTAGAGGGTGTCCATGATCTCGTTGGTGTCGTCGCGCGGCACCATGACCCGCACGGCGACCCAGCCCGTGTCGCGCAGCGGCGAGACGGTGGGCGACTCGAACCCCGGCGTGATCTTCGACGCCTGCTCGATCAGCTCGGCCGGGAGGTCGTAGTCCATCAACACGTAGCGGCGGGCGACCATGACGCCCTGCAGGCGGCGGCGGAAAGTGTCGAGCCCGTCGACGTCCTCGCGGGTCGCGATGAGCACTGCGGTCGACTCGAGGATGACGGGGCCGAAGATCTCCAGACCCTGCTTGCGCAGCGTCGATCCGGTCTCGACGACGTCGGCGACCGCGTCCGCGACGCCGAGCCGCACCGCCGACTCGACGGCGCCGTCGAGGTGCACGACAGTCGCCGCGACCCCCTCGGCCTCCAGGAAGTCGCCGACGAGCGCCGAGTAGCTGGTCGCGACCCGGGTGCCGGCGAGGTCGGCCAGCTTCGCGAACGACCCGACAGGCCCGGCGAAGCGGAACGTCGAGGCCCCGAAGTCGAACGCCTCGATCTCGACCGCCGCCGAGTGCGAGTCGAGCAGCAGGTCCCGGCCGGTGACGCCGACGTCGAGCGCGCCGGAGCCGACGTAGGTCGCGATGTCGCGCGGGCGGAGGTAGAAGAACTCCACGTCGTTGCGCGGGTCGGAGACGATCAGCTCCTTGGGGTCGCGGCGCACCGCGTAGCCCGCCTCACGGAGCATGTCCACGGCGGTCTCGGAGAGGGTGCCCTTGTTGGGCACGGCGATTCGAAGCACGGGAGAAGTCTTTCAGTCGAAGGGTCTGACGGGCGTGTGGGTTTCGATACACCGCGCGGCGCGCGGCACTCAACCCGCGGGATCAGAGATGTCGCCCGACGTCCTCGAGGGAGATGTTCTTCGCGAGCATGAGCACCTGCAGGTGGTAGAGCAGCTGCGAGATCTCCTCGGCCGTGCGGTCGTCGCTCTCGTACTCCGCCGCCATCCAGACCTCGGCGGCCTCCTCGACGATCTTCTTGCCGATCGCGTGCACGCCGGCGTCGAGCTGCGCGACGGTGCCCGAGCCCTCGGGGCGTGCCGCGGCGGTGCGGGTCAGCTCCGCGAACAGCCCGTCGAACGTCTTCACAGCCCCCAGGGTAGCGGGCTCGTGTCGCGCCTGCCGCCGCCGCCGACCGGCTCGAGCCGCACGATGACCCCCTTCGAGACCGGCGTGTTGCTCTCGTCGGCGGCGCTGTCGAGCGGCACGAGCACGTTCGTCTCGGGGTAGTACGCCGCCGCACAGCCGCGGGCGCTCGGGTAGGCGACGATGCGGTAGTTGCGCACGACGCGCTCCCGACCGTCCTTCCACTCCGAGAAGATGTCGACCCGCTGCCCGTCGGCGAGCCCGAGTTCGACCAGGTCGTCGGGGTTGACGAACACGACGTCGCGGCCCTTCTTGATGCCGCGGTACCGGTCGTTGAGGCTGTAGATCGTCGTGTTGAACTGGTCGTGCGACCGGAAGGTCTGCAGGATCAGCCGCCCCTTCGGGCGCTCGAGGTGCTCGAGCTCGTTGACCGTCATGATGGCCTTGCCGGTGCGGGTGGTGAACGTGCGCGAGTCGCGCGGCCCGTTGGGCAGGATGAAGCCGGCGGCCTTGCGGATGTCGGCGTTGAAGTTCTCGAACCCCGGAACGACCCGGGAGATGCGCTCGCGGATGACGTCGTAGTCCTTGACGAAGGCATCCCAGTCGATCCCATACCGGTCTCCGAGGGTTGCCTTCGCCATCCCGGCGACGATCGCGACCTCCGAGAGCAGGCCCGGCGCGACCGGCTTCACGGCGCCGTGGCTCGCGTGAACGGCGCACACGCTGTCTTCGACCGACACGAACTGCGCGCCGGTCTCCTGCAGGTCGATCTCGGTCCGGCCGAGGGTCGGCAGGATGAGGGCTTCGCGGCCGGTGACGGCGTGCGAACGGTTGAGCTTCGTCGAGACCTGCACCGTGAGCTGCGCCCCGCGCATCGCCGCCTCGGCGACGGCGGTGTCGGAGATCGCGCCGACGAAGTTGCCGCCCATCGCGATGAAGACCTTGACGTCGCCCTTCGCGAGGCCGGTCACCGCCTTGAGGGCGTCGTGACCGTGCTCCCGCGGAACGGGGAACCCGAACTCGGCCTCGAGGGCGTCCATGAACGACTCGGGCATCTTCTCGAAGATCCCCATCGTGCGGTCGCCCTGCACGTTCGAGTGCCCGCGGATCGGCGAGGCACCCGCTCCCGGCTTGCCGATGTTGCCCCGCAGCAGCAGGAGGTTGACGATCTCCTTGATCGTCGCGACCGCCTTCTTCTGCTGGGTCACGCCCATCGCCCAGGTGATGATCACCCGGTCGGCGGCGAGGTACGCGTCGGCGAAGGCATCCATCTCGGCGCTCGTCAACCCGGTCGCCGCCAGCACCGCCGCCTCGTCGACGTCGGCGATGTGCGCGGCGAACGCATCGAAGTCGGAGACGTGCTCGGCGAGGAACTCGTGGTCGAGCACCGTGCCGGGGTTGCGGGCCTCCGCCTCGAGCACGCGCTTCGACGTGCGCTGCAGGAGCGCCATGTCGCCGGCGGCCCGGATCTGCAGGAACTGGTCGGCGATCGCGGTGCCCTTGCCGAGGATGCCGCGCACCTTCTGCGGGTTCTTGTACCGGATGAGTCCGGCCTCGGGCAGCGGGTTCACCGCGATGATCTTGCCGCCGTTGCGCTTGCACTCCTCGAGCGCCGACAGCATCCGCGGATGATTCGTGCCGGGGTTCTGGCCGAGGACGATGATCAGGTCGGCCTTGCCGAAGTCGTCGTAGGAGACCGTCGATTTGCCGATGCCGAGAGTCTCGCCCATCGCGGTGCCGGTCGACTCGTGGCACATGTTGGAGCAGTCGGGCAGGTTGTTGGTTCCGAACGCGCGCACGAAGAGCTGGTACAGGAACGCCGTCTCGTTCGCGGTGCGGCCGCTCGTGTAGAACGCGGCCTCGTCGGGGCTCGACAGCCGGTTCAGGCCCTCCGCGACGATCTCGAAGGCGCGCTCCCAGGAGACGGGCTCGTAGACATCCGATCCGGCGGCCTTGTAGACCGGCTCGGTGAGCCGGCCCTGCTGTCCGAGCCAGTACTCGTCCTTCTCCAGGAGCACGGGGATCGGGTTCTCGGCCCAGAACGAGGTCGGCACCGTGATCGGCGTCGCCTCCCAGGTGACCGCCTTCATCCCGTTCTCACAGAACTCGAGCGTGTTGCGGTGACCGGGATCCGGCCACGCGCAGCTCATGCAGTCGAAGCCGTTCTTCTGGTTGATGGTGAGCGCGAGCTTCGCCGTGCGCGCCGGGCCCATCTCCATCAGGGCCGGTTCCATCGAGTTGAGGATCGCGGGAACGCCGACCGCCCACGGCTCGTTGTGGCCGATCGAGATGTCGGGGTAGATGTCGGAGAACGCCTCGGGCTCGATCGGCTCGGCCCCGCGGACGATCTTGGCGCCGACGGGCGGCTTCTTGCTCATCGCGCCACCGCCGTCGTCGCCGGCTCGGACACCGTCACGCGCTGCTCCCCCGCGTAGACCACCATCGATCGGCCCCGCATGAATCCGACGACCGTCAGCCCGAGTTCCTGCGCGAGGTCGATCGCGAGCGAGGAGGGCGCCGACACGGCGGCGAGCACCGGGATGCCGGCCATCGACGCCTTCTGGGTCAGCTCGAAGCTCGCCCGTCCCGAGACCTGCAGCACCATGCCGGTGAGCGGCAGGAGACCTTCGCCGTGCGCCCAGCCGATGACCTTGTCGACGGCGTTGTGGCGCCCGACGTCCTCGCGGAGCACGAGCATCTCGCCGGTGCGACCGTCGAAGAGCGCCGCGGCATGGAGGCCACCGGTCTTGTCGAAGACGTCCTGCCCGGCGCGCAGCCGGTCGGGGAAGGTCGCGAGCAGGTGCGCGTCGATCTCGAGGTCGTCGTGCGCCACCGGGTGGTGCGACGCCGTACGCACGGCGTCGATGCTCGCCTTTCCGCAGAGCCCGCACGACGAGGTCATGTAGAAGTTGCGCTCGAGGCTCGGGTCGGGGGCCGCGACGCCCTTCCCGAGCGTCACGTCGAGCACGTTGAAGGTGTTCTCGCCGTCGCCGTTGACGCCCGCGCAGTAGCGGATCGCGGCGATGTCGGTCGAGTGGGCGACGACGCCCTCGGAGATCAGGAAGCCCGCGGCGAGGTCGAAGTCGTGGCCCGGGGTGCGCATCGTGATGCTGAGCGACGAGCCGCCGACGCGGATCTCGAGCGGTTCCTCGACGGCGAGGACGTCCTCGCGGCGGGAGACCGTGGCGTCAGCCCCGGCGTCGCCGAGGGTGATCCGGGTGATCCGCTTCCTTGCGGTGATTCTTCCCATGTCCAATACCTATCACGATAGTGATTCATCCGAACCCGCGTCTTAGAGTGTTCGGCATGATCGTCGACGCTCTCATTCTCGCAGGGGGGCGTTCGTCGCGGCTGGGTGGTTCCGACAAGTGGAA
>CAZPJC010000123.1:0-7292 GCA_964586645.1 uncultured Schumannella sp. | reverse complement strand
CAATGCGTGAGGTGAAAGACATGGCCTTGACTCCTGAAGATGTGGTCAACAAGCGGTTCAACCCGACGAAGTTCCGCGAGGGCTACGACCAGGACGAGGTCGACGACTTCCTCGACGAGGTGGTCGTCGAGCTGCGCCGCCTGAACCAGGAGAACGAGGAGCTGCGTCAGCGCCTCGTCGCCGGCGAGTCCCGCCTCGCCGAGCTGCAGCGCCAGGCCGCGCAGCAGCCCGCCGCCCAGCCGCAGATGCAGCAGGCGCCCATGCCCGCTCCGGTCCCCGAGCAGCCCGCCTTCGCGCCGGCCGGGTTCGACCCGAACGCGATGGACCCGGGGAACACCAACAACCTCCTCCAGCTCGCCCGCCGGCTTCACGAGGAGCACGTGCGCGAGGGCATGGAGAAGCGCGACGCGCTCATCGCCGAGGGCCACGCCGCCGCGGCGCGCGTCGTCTCCGAGGCCGAGCAGGGCGCCCGCACCCAGCTCGGCGCCCTCCAGCAGGAGAAGGTCGAACTCGAGCGCCAGGTCGAGGAGCTCCGCCAGTTCGAGCGCGACTACCGCACGAAGCTGCGCGGCTACATCGAGGGCCAGCTCCGCGAGCTCGAGACCTCGAACGCGCTGAGCGCCGCGCCGGCCCAGGCCGCGGTCACCGCCGCGCCGCAGGCCGCCGCACCGCAGGCTGCCGCTCCGCAGTACGCCGCCGCACCCGCGTACGGCCAGCCGCAGCAGCCGGACTACGCCGCCTATCCGCAGCCCACCGAGTACCCGGGCTTTGGCTCGGGCAACTGACCCGGACGCGCCCGAGGCAGCACCGCGCCGGCGGGTGAGCCCGCGCGCGCTCGGGCTGCTCGCTGCCGTCGCCCTCGTGGCGTACGGGGTCGACCAGGTCACGAAGTTCCTGGTCACCACGAATCTCGAGCTCAACGACGTCGTCCCGGTGCTCGGCGAGGTGCTGCAGCTGCACTACGTGACGAACCCGGGGGCGGCGTTCTCGCTCGCCACGGGGTTCACCTGGATCCTGTCCATCGTCGCGGTCGGCGTCATCGTCTTCATCGTGTGGTTCGCGCCGCGCATCCGCTCGCTCGGCTGGGCGACGATGTTCGGCCTCGTACTCGGCGGCGCGTTCGGCAACGTGACCGACCGGCTGACCCGCCCGCCGGGGTTCGGCGTCGGGCACGTCGTCGACTTCATCCAGATCTGGGGCTTCCCCGCGATCTTCAACGTCGCCGACGTCTCGGTCGTCTCGGCGATGGGGCTGTTCCTGCTCCTGTCGCTGCGCAACATCGGGCTCGACGGCACACGTCACGTCGACGAGAAGAAGCTCGCCGTCGAGAAGCCCACGGCCGAGTAGTGGAGAGCCGCAGCCTGCCGGTGCCCGATGGGCTCGCGGGGGAGCGCGCGGATGCCGGCGTCGCGAAGCTGCTCGGCTTCTCCCGCAGCTTCGCCGTCGAGGTGCTCGAGGCGGGCGGGGTCCGGCTCGACGGGATCCTGCTCGGCAAGTCCGACCGTCTGCGCGCGGACAGCTGGCTCGAGATCGAGTGGGCGCCCAAGGAGGCGCCGCGCGTCGTCCCGCAGCTGGTGCCCGGCTTCCGGATCGTGCACGACGACGACGATCTCGTGGTGATCGACAAGCCGGTCGGGATCGTCGCCCACCCCGCCCCGGGGTGGAGCGGGCCGACGGTGCTCGGCGCCCTCGCCGCGGCGGGGTACCGCATCTCGACGTCGGGGGCGAGCGAGCGGCAGGGCATCGTGCACCGCCTCGACGTCGGTACGAGCGGGCTCATGGTCGTCGCGAAGTCGGAGTCGGCCTACACCGAGCTGAAGCGGCTGTTCCACGACCGCGAGGTCGACAAGATCTACCACGCGGTCGTGCAGGGGCATCCCGATCCGCTGTCGGGCACGATCGACGCGCCGATCGGGCGCCACTCGAGCAACGACTGGAAGTTCGCGATCCGCGCCGAGGGCAAGCACGCCGTCACGCACTACGACGCGCTCGAGGCGATGCGGGCGGCGACCCTGCTCGAGGTCACCCTGGAGACCGGCCGCACCCACCAGATCCGCGTGCATCTCGCCGCCCAGCGGCATCCCTGCGTCGGCGACACGCTGTACGGCGCGGACAAGGCGCTCACCGAGCGGGTGGGGCTCACCCGGCAGTGGCTGCACGCCCACCGGCTCGGATTCCGGCATCCCGCGACGGGGGAGTACGTGCTGTTCGAGTCGCCGTACCCGGACGATCTCCAACACGCTCTCGACGTCCTGCGCGCCGACTGACCACCGCTTATCCTGGGGGTCGACCCCGGAGACCAAGTGCCTGATTCCTTCGTGCATCTGCACGTCCACACCGAGTACTCGATGCTGGACGGCGCCGCGCGGGTGGGCGATCTGATGGCGACGGTCGCCGAGCAGGGGATGCCGGCCGTGGCGATCACCGACCACGGCAACAACTTCGGGGCGTTCGACTTCTGGAAGCAGGCGACCGAGGCCGGCGTGAAGCCGATCATCGGCACCGAGGCCTACCTCACGCCGGGCACCCACCGGTCGGACAAGACGCGGGTGCGCTGGGGCAACGGCGGCGAGGACGACGTCTCGGGCGGCGGCGCCTACACCCACCTCACGCTGCTCGCCGAGACCACCGAGGGGATGAAGAACCTCTTCCGCCTCAACAGCCGCGCGTCGATCGAGGGCTACTACTTCAAGCCGCGCATGGACCGCGAGCTGCTGCAGCAGTACGCGTCGGGGATCATCGCGACCACCGGCTGCGTCTCGGGCGAGGTGCAGACCCGTCTCCGCCTGGGTCAGTACGCCGAGGCCCGGCAGGCGGCCGCGGACTTCCGCGACATCTTCGGCGCGGACAACTACTACGCCGAGATCATGGATCACGGCATCGGCATCGAGCGCCGCACGATGGCGGATCTCATCCGGCTCGCGAAGGATCTGGGACTCCCGCTCGTCGCCACCAACGACCTGCACTACACGCACGCGGCCGACGCGAGCGCCCACGAGATCCTGCTCTCCGTGCAGTCGGGCTCGACGCTCGCCGACCCGAACCGGTTCAAGTTCGAGGGCACCGAGTTCTACCTGAAGTCGGCGGCCGAGATGCGGCAACTGTTCCGCGAACACCCCGACGCGTGCGACAACACGCTGCTCATCGCCGAGCGCTGCGAGGTCGAGTTCGACACGAACGCGAACTACATGCCGCGGTACCCGGTGCCGGAGGGCGAGACCGAGGAGACCTGGTTCGTCAAAGAGGTCGAGCGCGGGCTCGAGGCGCGGTACCCCGACGGGATCCCGGCGGAGGTGCGCGCGCAGGCCGAGTACGAGATCGGCGTCATCCTGCAGATGGGCTTCCCGGGCTACTTCCTGGTCGTCGCCGACTTCATCAACTGGTCGAAGAACAACGGCATCCGCGTCGGCCCGGGCCGCGGCTCCGGCGCCGGCTCGATGGCGGCGTACGCGATGCGCATCACCGACCTGGACCCGCTGCGGCACGGGCTGATCTTCGAGCGATTCCTCAACCCCGACCGCGTCTCGATGCCCGACTTCGATGTCGACTTCGACGAACGTCGACGCGGTGAGGTCATCAAGTACGTCACCGAGAAGTACGGCGACGAGCGGGTCGCGCAGATCGTCACCTACGGCACGATCAAGTCGAAGCAGGCGCTCAAGGACGCCGGCCGCGTGCTCGGCTTCCCGTTCTCGATGGGCGAGAAGCTCACGAAGGCGATGCCCGCGCCGATCATGGCGAAGGACATCCCGCTGTCGGGCATCACCGACCCGACGCACGAGCGGTACAAGGAGGCGGCGGACTTCCGCGCCATCCTCGAGACCGATCCGGACGCGCGCACCGTCTACGAGACCGCGCGCGGCCTCGAGGGGCTCAAGCGCCAGTGGGGCGTGCACGCCGCCGGCGTCATCATGTCGAGCGAACCGCTCATCGACATCATCCCGATCATGCGGCGGGAGCAGGACGGGCAGATCGTCACGCAGTTCGACTTCCCGGCGTCCGAGTCGCTCGGCCTGGTCAAGATGGACTTCCTCGGCCTGCGCAACCTGACGATCATCGACGACGCTCTCGACAACATCCAGTCCAACCGCGGCATCAGGCCGGTGCTCGAGGAGCTCGATTTCGACGACCCCGAGGCGTACGCGCTGCTCGCCCGCGGCGACTCGCTCGGCGTGTTCCAGCTGGACGGCGGCCCGATGCGGGCGCTGCTCAAGCAGCTGCGGCCCGACAACTTCGAGGACATCTCGGCGCTCATCGCGCTGTACCGGCCGGGCCCGATGGGCGCCAACTCGCACACGAACTATGCGCTGCGCAAGAACGGGCTGCAGCCGATCAGCGCGATCCACCCCGAGCTCGCGGAGCCGCTGCGCGACATCCTCGACACCACGTACGGCCTGATCGTCTATCAGGAGCAGGTGATGGCGATCGCCCAGAAGGTCGCCGGCTTCTCGCTCGGTCAGGCCGACATCCTGCGCCGGGCGATGGGCAAGAAGAAGAAGTCCGAGCTCGACAAGCAGTACGCCGACTTCGAGGCCGGGATGCTCGCCAACGGGTTCTCGAAGGTCGCGGTCGCGACACTCTGGGAGATCCTCGTCCCGTTCTCCGACTACGCCTTCAACAAGGCGCACTCGGCGGCCTACGGCGTGATCTCCTACTGGACCGCGTACCTCAAGGCTCACTACCCGGCCGAGTACATGGCGGCTCTGCTGACGAGCGTCGGCGACGCGCGCGACAAGCTCGCGATCTACCTCAACGAGTGCCGCCGGATGGGCATCAAGGTGCTGCCGCCGGACGTCAACGAGTCGATCGCGTACTTCGCCGCCGTCGGCGACGACATCCGATTCGGTCTCGGCGCCGTGCGCAACGTCGGGTTCGCGGTCGTCGATCAGATCAAGCGCACGCGCGAGGAGAAGGGCGCTTTCACCTCGTTCCACGACTTCCTGACCAAGGTGCCGATCCAGGCCGCCAACAAGCGCATGGTCGAGTCGCTGATCAAGGCCGGCGCCTTCGACTCGCTCGGCGACACCCGGCGCGCGCTCATCGAGATCCACGAGGGCGCCGTCGAGCAGGAGGTCAAGCGCAAGCGCGAGGAGGCGAACGGCCAGGTCGGGTTCGACTTCGACAGCCTCTGGGACGAGCCCGAGCACTCCACCCAGGTCGTCCCGCCGCGTCCCGAATGGAACAAGCGCGACAAGCTGGCCTTCGAGCGGGAGATGCTCGGCCTCTACGTCTCGGATCATCCGCTCGCCGGCCTCGAGTCGACGCTCGCCAAGCACGCCAGCATCTCGATCAGCGACCTGGTCGGCGGCGAGGCGGCGCACGACGGCGAGACCGTGACGGTCGCCGGGCTGCTGACGAGCGTGCAGCACCGCACGGCGCGCAGTTCCGGCAACCCGTTCGGCATGGTCACCGTCGAGGACTTCGGGGGAGAGGTGACCGTGCTCTTCATGGGCAAGACCTACCTCGAGTTCTCGCCGTCGCTGCAGAACGACGCCATCGTCGTCATCAAGGGCCGGGTCGCGACGCGGGACGACGGGCTCAACCTGCACGCCGTGAGCCTGTTCGTGCCCGACACGGGCGCGTCGCTCGGCGCGGGCCCGGTGGTCATCTCGCTGCCCGAGCACCGGGCGACGACCGAGGTGGTCTCCGCGCTCAACGAGGTGCTCATCCGGCACCGCGGCGACAACGAGGTGCGGCTGCGGCTCGTGCGCGGCGAGAGCGCGCGGATGTTCGAGGTGCCGTTCCCGGTGACCGTCACGGCGGATCTGTACGGCGAATTGAAGAGCCTCCTCGGGCCGAACTGCATCGTCTGACGCCCGCCTTCCGGGGCCACGGCGGGATCGCTACCATGACACGGTGAGCGAACTCGCGGGCCTGGATGGAGTCGTCTTCGAGCCGGGTGATCCGGGCTTCGCCGAGGAGCTGGCGGGGTTCAACACCGCTGTCACCCACGCGCCCCAGCTCGTCGTCGGGGTCGCCTCGACCGCCGACGTCGTCGCGGCGGTGCGCCACGCCGCCGCGAACGGACTCGCGGTGCGCGTGCAGTCGACGGGGCACGGCGCCGAGGTTCCGATCACCGACGGCCTCGTGATCACGACGAAGCGACTCGACGGCGTCGCGATCGACCCGGACGCCCGCACGGCGACGATCGGGGCCGGCGTCCCCTGGTCGGCCGTCGTGGCGGCAGCGGCCGCTCACGACCTCGCTCCGATCACCGGATCCGCCGCGACGGTGGGCGCGGTGGGCTACCTGCTCGGCGGTGGGCTCGGTCCGCTCGCGCGGAGCCACGGATTCTCCTCCGACTACCTGCTCGGGGCGACCGTCGTCACCGCGTCCGGCGATGTCGTCGATGCCAGCCCCGAGGGCGACGCCGACCTGTTCTGGGCCGTCCGCGGCGGCAAGGGCGGCTTCGGCGTCGTGACCGAGGTCCGGCTGCGCCTCGTCGCGATCCCGGAGCTCTACGCGGGATCGATCACTTACGACGGTGCGCACGCCGAGGCGGTGCTGCGCGGCTGGATCGACTGGGCCCAGTATCCGCCCGAGGACGTCACGACCTCGCTGCTGCTCATCAGGTTCCCCGACCTCGAGGCGGTGCCGGCGCCCGTGCGCGGCCGATTCCTCGCGACCCTCCGCCTCGCGTACCCGGGGTCGAAGACCTGGGGTGATCGCATCGCGGCTCCGCTGCGCGCACTCGCGCCGGTCGAGCGTGACGCGCTGGGACCGATGGCCCTCGCCGACATCGCGGCGATCCACGCGGACCCGACCGAGCCGGGGCCGGGCTGGGGCTGGGGCACGCTGCTCGACAAGCTCGACGACGACTTCGCGACCGTGCTCACCGAGCAGTTCAACCCGACCGCGCCGCTCCCGTTCCTCGCGGTCGAGCTGCGACAGCTCGGGCAGGCGACGAGTCAGGACGTCCCGGGGGGCTCGGCGGTGGGCGGTCGCGACGGCGCTTTCGCGATCCACGTGATCGGCGCCCCCGACCCGGCGCTGTTCGCCGAGATCCTCCCGGCGGCGGCCGCCCGCTTCCGCGAGGCCCTCGCGCCGTGGGTCGCCGCCAAGACGACCGTGCACTACGCCCACGCCTTCGAGGACGAGACCGAGTTCCGCACGGCGTGGCCCGACGAGACCTTCGACAGGCTTGCCGCCATCCGTCGGCGCGTCGACCCCGACCGGGTCTTCGTCTACGGGCCGCGCTGAGCGGACGCTAGTCGGTGACGGGCGCGCCCGGCACCAGGTAGGTGCGCTCGTGGTAGAGCAGCGCCTCGTCGTCGGCGCCGAGGCCGCCGTCC
>CAZPJC010000122.1:3314-7389 GCA_964586645.1 uncultured Schumannella sp. | reverse complement strand
TCGAGGGCGTCGTGCTCGACCCGCGGCTCCCCGGCGTGGAGGGCGGCCTGCTCCTCCCAGCGCTCGACCAGGGTGTCGATCGCCGCGTGGAAGCGGGCCGTCGCCGAGCCCGGAGTGGTGTCGCCGAAGTGGTGGTTCGCCCAGAAGGCGAGGTTCGACCGCGACGCCTCGTCGCTGATCACCCGGTCGAGGAACCCGAGAGGATCGGTGAGGTCGGCGGTCGACATCCATTCGGCCGAGGCGAGGAAGCCGCTCTCGTCGACCTGGGCCGTCGGGGATGCGGGGCGCGTCACCACGAGCGGCTTGCCGGTCGCGAGGCGGTCGTAGACCATCGCGGAGATGTCGGTGACCTGCACGTCGGCGACGGCGATCTGCCACCCGAGCTCGCCGCCCTGGTCGAACAGGTGCCCGGCGGCCGGGTCGGCGGCGGCGATCATCCGCTGGATGCGCTCGTTCGCCTCGCGGTACTCGCGGGAGTTCACGCCGCTGCGCGGGTGCGGGCGGTAGATCAGCCGGTGTTCCGGCGAGGCGAGCACGGCCTCGGCGAGCGCGACGCCGTGGGAGGCGATCGAGCCGTACGCCATCGTCGGGCGGTCGCCCTCCCAGGTCGGGGCGTAGAAGACCACGGTGCGACCGTTGGCCTCGAACGGCACGTGGTCGCTCAGGTGATCGGACTGCGGCCGACCGATCGGGATCGCGCGGTTCGCGACGTCGTAGCTCCACAGCTTCTTCGAGAGCCGGTCGATCGCGGCCTGGCCCGCGACGAACGCGTAGTCGTAGGCCTTGTACTGGTTCGACGTCATGTAGATCTTGTCGGACTCGCCGTGGTTGATGAACACGTGCCACATACGGCCGTACCGGAACATCTGGAAGTTCTTGATGTTCTGGTTCACGTACAGCATCGTCGCGAGGTCCTGCTGCTCGAGGAACCCCTCGATGTCGGTCACCGTGCGCAGGTAGAGCACCGGCACCGGCGACTCCTCCCGGAGGGTCAGATAGGAGCCCGGGCTGCGCGCGATGATCGCGACCCCGCGGTGCTTCGCGAGTTCGGCGAGCGGGGCGTACCACTGGCGGATCTGGTAGAGGTTCACCCGGGTGTCGGCGAAGTACACGCCCACCTGGATGCTGCCCGGTGTCGGTCGCGGATCCGTCGCCGCCGCGCGGTTCGCCTCGTTCCGGGTCCGCCGGTTGCGGAGGCCGTTGCGCAGCACCTTCGTCGCCGTGCGGGCGTCACTCGCCAGCCGATCGATCAGTCCCATGGGAACCTCCCCCTCCGATCTAACCAGCCGCGCCGCGCACATCCGTCCTGGCCCTCGTGAGCGGGCCCGTCGTGACAGAATCGTGACCGTGCCGCCGATGGCGCGGTGAGAAGGGTCACGCGCACTCCCGCCATGGCGAGATTCACCTTCGGTGCCGGCAACGCACGCAAGCTGCTCCGGTTGCCGCTCTACGCCCTCGGCGCGCTCGCGACCCTCGTCGTGCCGCGCACGAACCGGCTGTGGGTGTTCGGCTCCGGGATCGGGGTCGGCGAGGGCGCCCTGCCGCTGTACCGGGCCGCGCGCGAACGGCTCGACGGGACGCGGCTGGTCTGGCTCGCGACGACGGGGGCCGAACTCGCCGAGGCGCGGCGCCTCGGGCTCGACGCCGAACTCAAGACCGGATGGCGGGGCTTCCGCCTGACCCTCCGCGCGCGGGTGCTCGTCGTGACGCACGGCTTCGGCGACGTGAACCGGTTCGCGACCCGCGGCGGATTCGTCGCGCAGCTCTGGCACGGCATCCCGCTCAAGCGCCTGCACCTCGACTCGCCCGCGACCCTGCGGGTGTCGTTCCTGCCCGACCACCGTCTGGTGCGCGCCGTCGTCGCGCGGGCGTACCGGGTCGCCGGGCGCGGCATCCGGCTGTTCCCGGTCGCGTCCGAGCTCGTCGCGGCCCGGATCGCGTCGGCGTTCGGCATCCCGCGCGACCGGATCGTCGTCACCGGCGACCCCCGGGACGACGCTCTCCTCGACCCCGGACCGCCGCTGCTCGACGCGGGGGGCGCCCGCACGATCCTCTACGCGCCGACCTGGCGGGACGGCGACCCCGACCCGGCGGCCCCGACGTCCGAGCAGTGGGATGCCGTGGGCGCCTGGCTCGAGCGCCACGACGCCGTGCTCTACGTGCGCACTCACCCGCTCGGGGCGGGCGACTATGCGGCGGGACCCGCCCGCAGCGACCGGGTGCGGATGCTGGGCGGCGACCGGGTGCGCGACGTGAACGCCGTGCTGCCCGAGATCGACGTGCTGCTCACCGACTACTCGTCGATCGCTTTCGATTTCGCGCTGCTCGGCCGGCCGATCGTGTTTCTCGCCGCCGACCTCGAGCAGTACGCGAAGCGCCGCGGCCTCTACGACGCCTACCGCGAGTTCAGCGGCGGACGGCACGCGACCGCGTGGGAGGGCGCGCTCGAGTTGCTCGGCGCCGCCCTCGCCGGCGACCCCGTCGCCCTGGGCCACAGCGCGTGGCTGCGGGACGAGTACGTCGACGTCTCGGGCGACGCGACGGGTCGCGTGCTCGACGAGATCCTCGCGCGCACGCGCGGCGCGGCCGCCCCCGCGATCGAGCTGCGCACCCGTCCCGCCGTCACCGTGGATTCCGTGGACGGCTCGAAGCTGCGGCTCGTCATCTCGGGCGAGGTGACCGGGGCGCGGCTCGAGGGGCGCCGCGCGCGGGTGGACGGCATCCTCTCCCCCACCCCCGCCGGGACGGTCGCCGAGTTCGGCCTGATCGCCGACCGTTGGGGGGCCGCGGGGCTCGCGCTGCCGTCCGACGGGTACCGGCTGCAACTGGCGACGCCCGAGGGCTGGTCGTCGCGGAGCGTCTTCTCCGGCGACGCGGCCCTCGATCACGAGCTGTTCCGCGCGACGGTCGGCGCCCGGGCCGGAGGCGTCGTGGTCACCATCGCCGCACCGCTCGCCGACGACGAGCGGGGGACCTCCGCCCAGCGGCGGCTCGAACGGGCCTACCGCCGTTCGCGTCCGGCACCCGAGGACGCCGTGTTCCTCGAAAGCTTCTACGGGCAGTCGGCGTCGTGCAATCCCCTCGGCATCGACCGCGCCCTCGCCGACCTCCGACCGAGCACGACGCGGTACTGGAGCGTCGTCGACGGCTCGGTCGCCGTGCCCGACGGCACGGTGCGGCTGATCGAGGGGTCGCGCGAATGGTGGCGGGTGCGAGCCGCCGCGCGCGCCCTCGTCGTCAACGACTGGGTCCGCAAGCGCTACCGTCGCCGCGCCCACCAGAAGGTGCTGCAGACCTGGCACGGCACGATGCTCAAGAAGCTCGCCCTCGACCGGAACGTCGGCATCCGCACCCGGATCGCCGTGAAGCGCGAACGCGACCGTTGGGACGCCCTCCTCGCCCAGAACCCCTACTCGGCGGAGATCTTCCGCTCGGCGTACGCGATGCGGAAGCCGATCTGGCAGGAGGGGTACCCGCGCAACGACGTGCTGCACGACCCCGGACGCGCCGCCGAGGTGCGCGCGGCGATCGGCATCCCGGCGGACGCGCGAGTCGTGCTCTACGCCCCGACCTGGCGCGACGACCGCACCGAGATGGTCGACTTCGTCGACCTCGCCGCCTTCGCGCGCGACCTCGACCACGGGTTCGTCGTGCTCGCCCGCGGGCACTCCCGCACCCTCGCCCACGGTCAGGACCTGCTCGGCGAGAACCTCGTCGACGTCACGAGCTACCCCGACATGGCCGACCTGCTGCTCGTCGCCGACGTGCTCGTCACCGACTACTCCTCGGTGATGTTCGACTTCGCCGGCACCGGGCGCCCGATCGTGTTCTTCACCCCCGACCTCGCGCACTACAGCACCGACCTGCGCGGCTTCTACTTCGACCTGCTCTCGTCGGCGCCGGGGCCCGTCGTCTCGACGCGCGAGGAGCTGCGGGATGCCATCCTCGCCGCCGCCGACGGACAGCCCGAGTACGCCGCCCGCGCGGCCGCCTGGCGGGAACGCTTCACCCCGTTCGACGACGGCGCCGCCGGACGGCGCGTGGTCGAGCGGATGCTCGCGGAGGGCTGGCTGGG
>CAZPJC010000122.1:0-3214 GCA_964586645.1 uncultured Schumannella sp. | reverse complement strand
GACTCCGTGCGGGAGCGGTCGACGACATCCCGCGCCCCGCGCAGCACTCCGACGAGGAAGCCCGCACCCCAGCTGAGGTGCATCGTCGCGAGCACCACCATGAGCCGCAGCCGGTCGGCGAGAGACCCGGGTGTCGTGATCGCGGCGACGATGAGCAGCACGAGGTAGGCGACCGGGCCGAGGTACAGGCCGCAGAGGATCACGACCACGAACCAGCCGTGCAGCAGCCCGGCGAGGTGGAACGGCAGGATCAGCAGCGACAGCACGATCGAGATCAGCAGCACCGGCGGCGCGAAGAAGCGGAGCGGGTTCTGCGCTCCGAGCCGGCGGACCAGCTCGCCGCGCCACACCCCGGTCGCGAAGAACTGCCGGTGCAGCTTCAGCAGCGTGCTGCGCGGCCAGTAGCTGACGCGCAGCTGCGGGTCGAGCCAGACGATGTGGCCGGCCTCGCGCAGGCGGTGGTTGAGCTCCCAGTCCTCGCCCCGGCGCAGGGTCTCGTCGAAGCCGCCGATCTCGCGGAGCGCCTCCGCCTTCATCACGCCCATGTACGCCGACTCCGCGGGACCCTCGGTCGCGTGCTCACCGTGATACGCGCCGCCGCCGAGGCCGTAACGGCTGTTGTACGCGCGGGCGACCGCGGCCTGGAGGCCCGGCCGGCCGGTTGCGATCATCACCCCGCCGAGGCTCGACGCGCCCGTGCGCTCGAGCGTTGCGACGGCGCGGCTCGTGTATCCGGGCGCGAGCTCGGTGTGCGCGTCGACGCGGACGATGATCGGATACCGGCTCGCCGCGATCGCGAGGTTGAGTCCGATCGGGATGTCCATCCCCGCGTTCTCGACGACGCGGATGCGGGGGTCGGCCTTCGTGAGCCGGTCGACGATGCCGGCCGTGCCATCCGTCGACGGTCCGACCGCGAGGACGATCTCGAAGTCGCCCGGATGGTCCTGGGCGATGATGCTCGCCACGGCGGCCTCGAGGTAGCCCGCCTCGTTGAGCACGGGCATCACGTAGGAGACCGGCGTTGCGGGAACCGAGGCGCTGTCGGCCGAACTGCGGGACGACGAGCGGCTCGGCATGGCGCGAGCCTATCGCGCGGGCCCGCCCCTCCCCGGGCAGACCCGCGCGACGACGGGCGTCTACTGCGCCTGGTACTCGCCGAGCGTGACGGTCACGGTGTGCTCCTGACCGTCGCGCACGTACACGAGCTCCGCCTCGTCGCCGGCCGCGTGGAGGCGCACCTGCGCGGTGAGGTCGACACTGCTCGTGATCGGAGTGCCGCCGAAGCTGGTGACGACGTCCCCCTTCTTCAGCCCGGCCGCCGCTCCCGCGCCGCCGGGCGTGGTCTCGTCGATCACCGCGCCGACGACCGAGCCGTCGGCGC
This sequence comes from uncultured Schumannella sp., assembly GCA_964586645.1. Lineage (GTDB taxonomy): Bacteria > Actinomycetota > Actinomycetes > Actinomycetales > Microbacteriaceae > Pseudolysinimonas_A. Next base: position 1,833 of record CAZPJC010000122.1, on the reverse strand, counting down.
TCGAGGCGTTGCGCACGGTCGCGCCGAGCAGGCCGTGGGTCGCGGTTCCGTTCTCGATCAGCTCGTCGGCGACGCGCTTCGCGAGATTCGCCGGGATGGCGAAGCCGACGCCGATCGAGCCCGACGTCGTGCTGGTGCCGCCGGCACTCGCGATCGCGACGTTGATGCCGACGAGTTCGCCGCTGTCGTTCACGAGGGCGCCGCCCGAGTTGCCGGGGTTGATCGCGGCATCCGTCTGGATCACCGGGATCGAGATCGAGCCGGAGCCGGACGTCGCCTGCTGGCCGGGGATGTCGAAGTTGAAGGGCCCGGTGCCGCCGTCGCTGTCCTCGTTGGTGCCGTCATCCGGAACCGCCGACGACGCGATCTGGATGCTGCGGTCGAGCGCGCTGACGATCCCGTCGGTGACGGTGTTCGACAGGCCGAGCGGGGCGCCGATCGCGACGACCCGGTCGCCGACGTCGAGCGCGTCGACATCCCCGAAGTCGATCGGGGTGAGGCCGCTCGCATCCACGAGCTTGATGACGGCGAGGTCGACGATCGGGTCGGTGCCGACCACCTCGGCTTTGAAGATGCGGCCGTCGGCGGTGGTCACCTCGATCGAGCCGTCGCTCGAGGCGCCGTCGAGGGTGACGACGTGGTTGTTGGTGAGGATGTAGCCGTCGTCGCTGAGGATGACGCCGGAGCCGGTTCCCGCCGCGCTCTGCGAGCTGACCGAGATCGTCACGACCGAAGGGCCGGCCTTCGCGGCGACCGCGTTGACGACGTTGACGTCGTCGGGACTGTTCACCGTGATCGTCTGCGGCCCGGCGGCATCCGCCTCCTGGTTCGCGACGGTCGAGGAGACGGCCCACGCCGCGATCCCGGCACCGGAGGCTCCACCGACGAGCGCGGCGGCCGCGGCGACGGCGACGAGGGCACCCGCGCCGATGCGGCGGGGGGCGGGCGGTTGCGAGACCCCCTGCGGGCCGGCGGGCGGCGCGGGAGGCGCCGTGACGGGCGGAGCCGGAGGCGGCGGGGCGGTGGATGCCGCGGGCGCGGCGAGCGCGGCGGCAGGAGTGGCCGGGGCTGAGGCGGGCGTGACCGGGGCTGCAGCGCGCGGGGCGCGGGGCGCTCGAGGCGCGGCCGGAGCCGGGGGTGCGGCGGGAGCGGGGGGCGCGGCGTTCTCCGCGGCGGTGCCCTCCGGTGCGGCGGCACGCGGGCGGCGGACGCGGGGGGCGGGATTCGGGTTGGACTCGGACATCGAGTGCTCCTTTCGGCGGAGCCAGCATCTCGCCGAATCCTGTGCGTCCGTTATGGCCGCGCTGGGAGCCTACTTCGGTTCGGTCAACATCCCGGTCCCGCCGGATTCGCGAGACAGTCGTGCTCGACGAGCACCGTCTTCGCAGTGCCGACCCGGATGTGCAGATCGTTCGCCGGAAGGGTGATCGTGCCGACCACCGGGCGCCACGGTCCGCCCGCGAAGCGGTACTCGGCCGCGAACACGATGTCCAGCGTGATCGTGTACTCCCCGAGCTGGTCGTAGACGTGCGACGTCGGCGTCGGCTCGAACTCGGGGATGCCCTGGGCCGCCCAGGTGCCGCCCTTCGTCGTCTTCGTCGCACTCGACCCGTCGCCGTAGGCCCACAGGTACCTGGTCGGGGTGAAGCGCACATCGGCGGGGCGGCCGAGCAGGGTTCCGGTCACCACGTGCGTGTCGGTGATCGCGTAGAAGTTCGTGTCGAGCCCCGCGACCGCCCAGCCGTCGGGTTCCATCTGCTGGCGCCCGGGGGTCGGGATGAAGGTCGCGATGTCCCGGATGGTGATCGTGGGGATGCCGGGGTCGGCCGGGGC
>CAZPJC010000121.1:0-7521 GCA_964586645.1 uncultured Schumannella sp. | reverse complement strand
ACCGGCGGCCGCGCGAAGATCGGCATGTACATCGCGCTGCGGCTGCTGCGCGACGGTGCGCACACGACGATCACGACGCGGTTCCCGCGGGATGCCGTCCGCCGCTTCACGAGCCTGCCCGACTCCGGCGACTGGATCGACAGGCTCCGCGTCGTCGGCATCGACCTGCGCGACCCGGCCCAGGTGATCGCGCTCGCCGAGTCCGTCGCCGCGCAGGGACCGCTCGACATCCTCATCAACAACGCCGCGCAGACGGTGCGCCGCTCCCCCGGGGCGTACTCGAAACTCGTGGATGCCGAGCTCGCCCCGCTCCCCGACGGCCCGCTGCCCGAGGTGGAGACCTTCGGCCACACGAACGACCAGCACCCGCAGGCCCTCGAGCGCTCGGTCGCGGCGCATCCGATCCTCGCGGCCGCCGCGGCGAAGGCCGACGAGCTGACCGAGCAGGCGATGACCGCCGGGTCGTCGTCGCTCGAGCGCCTCGCGGCCGGCACCGCGATCGACGCGGGCGGACTCATCCCCGATCATGCGGCGGTCAACTCCTGGGTCCAGAGCGTCGACCAGGTCGACCCGCTCGAGATGCTCGAGGTGCAGCTGGCCAACGAGACGGCGCCGTTCATCCTGATCTCGAAGCTGCGGCCGTCCCTGGCGGCGTCCTCCGCGCGACGGACGTACATCGTCAACGTCAGTGCCATGGAGGGCGTCTTCGGGCGCGGCTACAAGGGCCCCGGGCATCCGCACACGAACATGGCGAAGGCCGCCGTCAACATGCTCACGCGCACCGCGTCGCGCGAGTTGTTCGAGACCGACAACATCCTGATGACGAGCGTCGACACCGGCTGGATCACCGACGAGCGCCCCCACCCGACGAAGGTGCGGCTCGCCGAGGAGGGCTTCCACGCCCCCCTCGACCTCGTCGACGGCGCCGCCCGGGGGTACGACCCGATCGTGCGCGGCGAAGCCGGTGAGGATCTGTTCGGCGTGTTCCTGAAGGACTACTCCCCCGGCACCTGGTGACGACTCGACGTATTCTCGAGCCGTGAGCATCCCGACCCCTGCGCTGCCCGCCGGGCGTCAGGAGGTCGTCGGCGCCTCGGGCGCCGGCTCCAGGTAGTGCGGACATCCGTGTCTTTCGCGCTTCGGCGCCTCCGCCTCGGCGGCACCTCCCGGATTCCCGTGCGTCCCCTCGCGGGCGCCGACAGACAGGCAGCTACCAGTACTGGAAGGTGAGCCTCGGCTACGGCTACACGTGCGACGACGCACAGCGTCAGGTGATCCGCGACTGGTACGACGCGAGCGTCGACCACGCGGAGCCGATCTCGCAGTAAAGCCGGTCCGGGCACGGGGGCCGCCTCGCGCCGAGCGCCCTCGGACCCGGCGGCCGCGGGTGTGACCCGCACGTTCGACTGGGTCGACCGACCCGGCGACCTACGCGTTCGTCGCGGCGACCCAGGCGTCGAGTTTCGCGGTCGCGGAGCCGGAGTCGATCGTCGCCGCCGCGACGGCGACCTTCTCGGTGAACCGCACCCGGATGTCGCGCTCCTGCTGCGTCGCGTCGTGCGCGAGCTCCCAGGCGACGAGGCCGGCGGCGGCGTTGAGCAGCACGATGTCGCGCACCGGGCCCGCGTCCCCCGCGAACACCCCGCGGGCGATCGCCGCGTTGTGCGCGGCGTCCCCGCCGCGCAGGGCGTCGATGGTCGAACGCGGGATGCCGAAGTCGCCCGGGTCGAGGTCGTGCTCGTGGATGTCGCCGCGCGAGACCTCCCAGATGTGGCTGTGCCCCGTGGTCGTCAGCTCGTCGAGGCCGTCGTCGCCGCGGTAGACGAGCGCGGTCGCCCCGCGGGTGCGGAACACGCCCGTGATCAGGGGAACCTTGTCGAGAGCGGCGACCCCGACGCTCGACGCCTCCGGCCGCGCCGGGTTGCAGAGCGGGCCGAGGAAGTTGAACACCGTCGGGATGCCGAGCTCGCCTCGCACGGGGCCGGCGTGCTTGAACCCGGGGTGGAACAGCGCCGCGAAGACGAACGTGATGCCGACCTCGTCGAGCACCGCGGCGACGCGCTCCGGCGGCAGCTGCAGGTCGACCCCGAGAGCCGCGAGCACGTCCGACGATCCGGATGCCGACGAGGCGGCCCGGTTGCCGTGCTTGACGACCTTCGCGCCCGCGGCGGCCGCGACGATCGACGCCATCGTCGACACGTTGACGGTGCCCATCCGATCGCCCCCGGTGCCCGCCATGTCGAGAGCCATCGGATCGACGGCGAGCGGCTGGGCGTGGGCGAGGATCGCGTCCCGGAAGCCGACGATCTCGTCGACAGTCTCGCCCTTGGCGCGCAGCGCGACGAGGAACCCGGCGAGCTGGGCCGGCGTGGCCGCGCCCTCCATCACCTGTTCCATCGCCCAGGAGGCCTCGGCGATCGACAGATCGGCCCCGGCCAGGAGCTGGGTGAGCACGGCAGGCCAGGTGAGTTCCGTCGGCATGGCGTCGATCGTAGCGACCCCGGATATCGGCCATAATGGACCCGTGACCTCTGCACAGCTTTCGCACGCCCGTGTCGGCGGCATCCAGCGGCCCAACTCCGTGCAGGTCGGCACGATCGTGTGGCTCGGCAGCGAGGTCATGTTCTTCGCCGGCCTGTTCGCGATCTACTTCACGCTGAAGTCGACCTCGCCCGGCCTGTGGGCCGACCAGTCCTCGAAGCTGAACATCGTCTTCTCGGGGATCATCACGGTCATCCTCGTGTCGTCGTCGTTCACCGCGCAGTTCGGCGTCTTCGCCGCGGAGCGCCTGCAGAAGTGGCGCACCGGACCCTGGTGGGACCTCAAGCACTGGGGCGTCGTCGAGTGGTTCTACCTGACCTTCGTGCTCGGCGCGCTGTTCGTCATCGGTCAGGTCTACGAGTACGCGCTCCTGGTCAGCGAAGGCGTCGGGTTCAACATCGACTCCTACGGTTCCGCGTTCTACCTCACGACCGGCTTCCACGGCCTGCACGTGACCGGCGGCCTCCTCGCCTTCCTGATCATCATCGGACGCTTCTTCGCGGTGAAGACCTTCACCCACAAGGAAGCGGTCACGGCGATCGTGGTCTCGTACTACTGGCACTTCGTCGACGTGGTCTGGATCGGGCTGTTCATCGTCATCTACGTCTTCCCGCGCATCGGAGTCTGAGTCTCATGTCACGCACCCGCCGCACGGGCCGTCGCTCCCCCCTGGCTTCGGTCGCCCTGCTCCTGATCGGCCTGCTCGCCACCGGCGGCGCCTACGCCCTCGTCACGTCGAGCGCCACCGCGAGCACGTCGTCCGCGAGCGCCGCCCAGGCCGAGGACGGCGAGAAGCTGTTCCTCGCGAACTGCTCGTCCTGCCACGGCATCGGCGCCGTCGGCACGACCGACGCCCCCAGCCTGGTCGGCGTCGGCGCCGCAGCCGTCGACTTCCAGGTGGGCACCGGCCGCATGCCGATGGCCGCGTCGGGCCCGCAGGCCGAAGCCAAGCCCGTGCAGTTCACGGAGGACCAGATCAAGGCCCTCGCCGCCTACGTCGCGACTCTCGGCGACGGCCCCGGCATCCCGACGGACGCGACGCTCACGAGCGGCGACGACATTGCCGCGGGCGCCGAGCTGTTCCGCATCAACTGCGCCATGTGCCACAACGTCGCGGGCGCCGGCGGCGCGCTCACCGAGGGCAAGTTCGCGCCGGACCTGCGGGATGTCGACCCCGCCCACGTCTACGAGGCGATGGTCACCGGCCCGCAGAACATGCCGGTCTTCAACGACCTCAACATCACGCCCGAGGACAAGGCGAACATCATCGCCTACCTCGAGTACCTCAACGACAACCCCTCCCCCGGCGGCATCGACCTCGGCGGCCTCGGCCCGGTGTCCGAGGGACTGTTCGTCTGGATCTTCGCGCTCGGCGCGATCGTCGCGGTGACCGTCTGGCTCACCTCGAAGGCCAACTGACGGCCCGCCCGCACGTCGCTGAACGACCCAGTCGAACCCGAGAGATAGAGAGCACCTGAGCATGGCAGACCACGGCACCTCCTCCGGGAAGGACGTCGCGATCCCGGTCGATGCCCCCGGCACTGCCGTCGTCGCGACGGACGCGATCGAGAACCCCGGGTTCCCGCCGTTCCGCCCGCGCGTCAGCGACGTCGACCCGAAGAAGGAGCGCGCCAACGAGCGCCGCGTCGCCTGGTTCTTCTGGGCGTCGATCATCGGCAGCATCCTCGCGATCACCGCCTACTTCGTCTTCCCGATCGACGCCGACGACCCGGGCTCGGTCCGGATGAACAACTGGATGCTCGGCCTCGGCATGGCGCTCGCGCTGTTCGGCATCGGCTTCGGCGCCGTCCACTGGTCGCGCACGATCATGGAGGGCCACGACCTCGTCGAGGACCGCAACGCCGGCCACCCGCCCGCCGAGAAGTACGAGAAGCGCGCAGGTGCCGCCGCCGTCTTCACCGCGGGCAACCAGGAGTCGGGCTTCACCCGACGCAAGCTGATCCGCAACTCGCTGATCGGCGCGCTCGTGGTCTTCCCGCTCCCGGCCGTCGTGCTCTTCCGCGACCTGGCCCCGGCCGACGACCCGGTCGAGCTGCTCAGCCACACGCTCTGGAAGAAGGGCACGCGCCTCGCGCGCGACCCCGACGGCTCGCCGATCAAGGCCTCCGAGGTCACCCTCGGCTCGGTCTTCCATGTCATCCCCGAGGGCCTCCCGGACCTCGAGCACGGCAAGCTCGAGGAGAAGGCCAAGGCCGCCGTGCTCCTCATGCGTCTCAAGCCGGAAGACCTCAAGGTCTCCGAGGGCAAGGAGACCTGGAACTACCAGGGCATCGTCGCCTACTCGAAGATCTGCACTCACGTCGGCTGCCCGGTCGCGCTCTACGAGCAGCAGACCCACCACCTGCTGTGCCCGTGCCACCAGTCGCAGTTCGACATCACGGAGGAGGCGAAGGTCATCTTCGGTCCCGCCAAGCGTCCGCTGCCGCAGTTGCCGATCGAAGTGGATGACGAGGGCTACCTCGTCGCGCAGAGCGACTTCCACGAGCCCGTCGGCCCGAGCTTCTGGGAGCGTTCGCTGTGACCGTCGAGACCACTGATCGTCCGGGTCAGGCCCCCGTCGCGCAGGAGGTCGGCCGCGGCATGCGGTTCACCAACTGGGCCGCCGGCTACGTCGACGAGCGCTTCAAGTTGTCGGGCTGGATCCGCGACTACGGCCGCAAGATCTTCCCCGACCACTGGTCGTTCATGCTCGGCGAGGTCGCGCTCTACTCGCTCATCGTCGTGCTGCTCTCCGGCACGTTCCTGACCTTCTTCTTCCAGGCCTCGATGGTCGAGACCCACTACGAGGGCTCGTACGCGCCGCTCAAGGGCATCGAGATGTCGGCGGCGATGGCCTCGACGCTCGACATCTCGTTCGACGTGCGCGGCGGCCTGCTCGTGCGGCAGATCCACCACTGGGCGGCGCTGCTGTTCGTGGCCTCGATCGGCCTGCACATGCTGCGCGTGTTCTTCACCGGTGCTTTCCGCAAGCCGCGTGAGCTCAACTGGCTGCTCGGCTTCACCCTCTTCATCCTCGCGATGGCCGAGGGCTTCACCGGGTACTCGCTCCCCGACGACCTGCTCTCCGGCAACGGCCTGCGGATCATCGACGGCATGGTCAAGGGCGTGCCGATCATCGGCACCTGGATCTCGTACTTCCTCTTCGGCGGCGAGTTCCCGGGCACGAGCGTCATCGGCATGTTCTACAGCCTGCACATCCTGCTGCTGCCCGCGATCCTGGTCGCGATCGTCGGCGTGCACGTGATCATGGTCTTCGTCAACAAGCACACCCAGTACGCCGGCCCCGGCCGCACCAACGACAACGTCGTCGGTGTACCGGTCATGCCGGTGTTCGCGGCGAAGGCCGGTGGCTTCTTCTTCATCGTCTTCGGCGTCATCGTGCTGGTCGCGGCCAACGTCACGATCAACCCGATCTGGAACTACGGCCCCTACGACCCGTCGCCGGTCTCCGCCGGCACCCAGCCCGACTGGTACATCGGGTTCGCCGACGGCATGCTGCGCCTCATCCCGCCGGGCTGGGAGCTCGAGATCTTCGGCTTCACGCTGTCGCTCAACATCCTCGTGCCGCTGCTCGTGCTGCCGCTGTTCCTCGCCCTCGTCGCGTTCTACCCGTTCTTCGAGGCGTGGGTCACGGGCGACAAGCGTCACCACAACATCGCCGACCGTCCGCGGAACGCCCCGATGCGCACCGCGATCGGCGCCGCCGGCGTGACCTTCTACGCCGTGATGTGGGCGGCGGCCTCGTCCGACCTCCTCGCGACGCACTTCAAGCTCGCGGTCGAGGGCGTCACGCACGTGCTCCAGGCGCTGCTCATCCTGGGCCCGATCATCGCCTTCATCGTCGCGCGCCGCATCTGCCTCGCGCTGCAGAAGAAGGACCGCGAGATCGCGCTGCACGGCTACGAGTCCGGCCGCATCGTGCGGCTCCCCGGCGGCGAGTACGTCGAGGTGCACCAGCCGCTGAGCGACTACGAGCGCTGGCGCCTGGTGGCCTACACCGACTACAAGCCGCTCATGGTGCGCCCCGACAAGCGCGGCCGCATCTCGGTCATGCAGCGCATCCGCGCCGCGCTGTCGAACGCTTTCTTCGAGGACCGCATCGCGCCGGTCACGAAGTCCGAGCTGGAGGCTCAGTCGCACCACTGACCTCCATCTGCCGACGGCCGATCTGCTCCCAGCGGGCAGATCGGCCGTCGTAGCTTCCGGCAGCGCAGGCTGGAGGCATGACCGACACCCCACACCGCCAGTTCTCCCCCGGGATGCGCGAACGCCTGCTGCACGACCGCGTCATCGTGCTCGACGGCGTCCTCGAGGACGACAACGGCACGCTGCTCGCCACCCAGCTGCTCACTCTGGCCGCCGACGACCCGCGCGCCGACATCGCCCTCTGGATCCACTCCCCCGGCGGCTCGGTGCCGTCGATGCTCGCAATCCGGGACATCATGAACCTCGTGCCGTGCGACGTGTCGACCCTCGCTCTCGGGCTCGCCTGCAGCGCCGGGCAGTTCCTGCTCTCCGCCGGTGCGCGCGGCAAGCGCTTCGCCCTCCCGCACGCGCGCATCCTCATGCATCAGGGGTCGGCGGGGATCGGCGGATCGGCCGTAGAGATCGAGTTGCAGGCCGACGATCTGCGCCGCACCCGCGACACCGTGCTGGCCCTGATCGCCGCCGACACGGGTCAGAGCGTCGAGCGGATCTTCGAGGACTCGCTCCACGACCGCTGGTACTCGGCTCCCGAGGCGCGGGACTACGGGTTCATCGACGCGATCGTCGGCGACTTCGCGGAGGTGATGCCCGACCGGGGGCGCCCCATCGGCATCGGATCGGGGGCGATCCGGTGAGCAACTACCTCATCCCGAACGTCGTCTCGGCGCACCCGCGCGGCGACCGCATCATGGATGTCTACTCCCACCTGCTGAGCGAGCGCATCGTCTACCTCGGCACGGCCCTCGACGCCGG
>CAZPJC010000120.1:0-7564 GCA_964586645.1 uncultured Schumannella sp. | reverse complement strand
GCAGGGTGACGAGCGACGGCACCCCGACGATCTCGGCGAACGCGAGGTGCAGCCGCGAGTCGAGCCGCCGGTAGTCGTCGGCGGAGGCGGCCTGCACCTCGCCCAGGCGGGTCCAGAGCAGCGCGCGATCGTCGGCACCGAGCGACCTCGTGGCGGCGGCCCGGACCGACCCGACCTCGAGGATCTCGCGGAGGCCGACGACATCCTCGATCTCCGCGGCGGTCGGCATCACGGCGGGGGTGACCGGCGGGGCGGGCACCGGATCGGCGACGAACGTGCCGCCGTAGCGTCCGCGTCTCGGGGTCAGGTACCCGGCTTCGCTGAGTTCGCGGATGGCCTCCCGCACCGTGTCGCGGGAGACCGAGAACCGGGCCGCGAGGTCGCGCTCGGAGGGCAGGGCCTGGCCGGGGGCGACGACGCCGAGGCGGATCGTCTGCATGAGCCGCCCGACGGTGTCCTCGAGCGAGTTGCCGCTGCGGACGGGACGGAACACCGCCTCGTCGACGAGCGACACGGGGCCGACGGTGCTCACGGCGCCGGCCTCACAGCGGGGTGACGTAGGCGGCCGAGATGCCGCCGTCGACGAGGAACGTCGACGCGGTGACGAACGACGCGTCGTCGCTCGCCAGGAAGGCGACGGCGGCGGCGAGCTCCTCCGGCTCGGCGAACCGGCCGACCGGCACGTGCACGAGCCGCCGGGCCGCCCGCTCGGGATCCTTCGCGAACAGTTCCTTGAGCAGCGGCGTGTTCACCGGCCCCGGGCAGAGCGCGTTGACGCGGATGCCCTGCCGCGCGAACTGCACGCCGAGCTCGCGCGTCATCGCGAGCACGCCGCCCTTCGAGGCGGTGTAGCTGATCTGGCTGGTCGCCGACCCGAGCACGGCGACGAAGGATGCCGTGTTGATGATCGATCCCCGCCCCTGCGGCACCATGTGGCGCAGGGCCGCGCGCGAGCACAGGTAGACGCTCGTGAGGTTGACGAGCTGCACGCGGTCCCAGGCATCCAGCTCGGTCGTCTCGATCGAGTCGTCGTCGGGCGGAGAGATGCCCGCGTTGTTGAACGCGATGTCGACCGAGCCGTACTCGCTCGCGGCGGTGTCGAAGAGGGAGTCCACCTCGGCCTTGTCGGCGACGTTCACCTTGACGAACAGGCCGCCCACCTCGTCGGCTGCCGCGGCCCCGGTCGCCGGGTCGAGGTCGCCGATCACGACCCGGGCGCCCTCGGCGGCGAACCGGCGCGCGGTGGCGAGGCCGATGCCGGAGGCGCCGCCGGTGATGACGGCGACCCGGTCGGCGAGGCGTTTCGTGAGATCCATGGACTACCCCTCTGTGCTGAAGAAGACGTTCTTCGTCTCGGTGAAGTGCAGGGCGGCGTCGGGGCCGAGCTCGCGGCCGAGGCCGGACTGCTTCATGCCGCCGAACGGGGTCGTGTAGCGCACCGACGAGTGCGAGTTCACCGACAGGTTGCCGCTCTGCACGCCGCGGGCGACGCGGATGCCGCGGCCGAGGTCGCGGGTCCAGATCGAGCCGGAGAGCCCGTAGATCGAGGAGTTCGCGAGGGCGATCGCGTCGGCCTCGTCGTCGAACGGCAGCACCGAGACGACCGGGCCGAAGATCTCCTCGGTCGCGACGGCGTCGGTGCGGGAGGGCAGCAGCACGGTCGGCGCCATCCAGAAACCGGGACCCGAGGGCGCGCTGCCGCGGAAGGCGACGTCGACCCCGTCGAGGAACGACGCCACCGACGAGCGATGGGCGGCCGAGACGAGCGGACCCATCTCGGTCGCCTCGTCGAGCGGGTCGCCGACCCGCCACGCCTGCACGGCCGGCTCGAGCAGCTCGAGGAACTTCTCGAGCACCGAGCGCTGCACGAGCAGCCGGGACCGCGCGCAGCAGTCCTGCCCGGCGTTGTCGAACACCGACCCGGGCGCCGTCGCCGCCGCTTTCTCGAGGTCGGCGTCGGCGAAGACGATGTTGGCGCTCTTGCCGCCGAGCTCGAGGGTGACCGGCTTCACGAGGGCGGCGGCCTTCGCGGCGACCTGCTTGCCCACCTCGGTCGACCCGGTGAACACGATCTTGTGCACGTCGGGATGCGTGACGAACCGCTCCCCGACGACCGAACCGCGGCCCGGCAGCACCTGGAACAGCCCCTCGGGCAGCCCCGACTCGAGGGCGAGTTCGCCCAGGCGGATCGCGGTGAGCGGAGTCCAGTCGGCGGGCTTGAGCAGCACCGCGTTGCCGGCGGCGAGCGCCGGCGCGAACCCCCACGACGCGATCGTCATCGGGAAGTTCCACGGAACGATGACGCCGACGACGCCGAGCGGTTCGTGGAAGGTGACGTCGATCCCGCCGGCCACCGGGATCTGCGCGCCGATCAGCCGCTCGGGGGCGCCCGAGTAGTAGTCGAGCACGTCGCGCACGTGCCCCGCCTCCCAGCGGGCCGAGCCGATCGGATGCCCCGAGTTGCGCACCTCGAGCAGCGCGAGCTCCTCGACCGCGCCGTCGACGGCCGCCGCGAACCGCCGCAGCGCGCGGGCCCGGTCGACGGGGGCGACGGATGCCCACGCCGCCTGGGCCGTCACCGCGCGGGCGACCGCGGCATCCACCGCCTCGAGCGGGGTGTGCGGCACCTGGGCGAGCACCGACTCGTCGGCGGGGTTGATGACGGTCGTCGAACTCATGCGCGAGCTCCGGCGTAGGAACGGGCGGCGTCGACGAGGCCCGCGAACAGCCGGGCGTCCTCGGCGGCATCCTCCTCGGGATGCCACTGCACGGCCAGCCCGAACGGCACGCCCTCGAGCTCGACGGCCTGCACGATGCCGTCGTCCGTGCGGGCGGTCACCCGCAGGCCGTCGCCGACGGCATCCACCGCCTGATGGTGATAGCTCTTCACCGGCAGCTTCGCGCCGACGAGGGCGTCGAGTCCGCTCCCGGGTTCGGTCTCGACGACGTTGGTCGCGAACTCGCCGCCGCCGAGGCGGAACCTGTCGGTGCCGATCACGTCGGGCACGTGCTGGTGCAGCGACCCGCCGCGGTTGACGTTGAGCACCTGCATCCCGCGGCAGATGCCGAGGAACGGCAGTTCGCGCTCGATCGCCGCGGAGAGCAAGGCGTCCTCCCACGCGTCGCGCTCGAGGTGCGGCGTGTCGGTGTGCTCGCCCGGTTCCTGGCCGTACCGGGCGGGGTCGACATCCGCTCCCCCGGTGACGATGAGGCCGTCGAGCCCGTCGAGCACCCGCGACACCACCTCGTCGGAGGCGGGCTGCGGCGGGAGGAGCACCGGGATGCCGCCCGCCCGCTGCACGGCCTCGAAGTAGACGGCGGGGAGGAAGGCGGCGGTGACGTCCCAGACCCCGGTCTGGGCGCGCTGCTTGTAGGTCGTGAGACCGATGACGGGACGGATCACAGCCGCTCGAACCCCCGCACGCGCTCCCAGTCGGTGATCGCGGCGTCGTACGCCTTCTGCTCGACCCGGGCGTTGTTGAGGTAGTGGTCGACGACCGCGTCACCGAACGCCGACCGAGCGATCGTCGAGGCGTCGAACAGCTCGGCCGCATCCCGCAGCGTCGACGGCACGCGCGGCTTGTCGGACTCGTACGCGTTGCCCGTGAACATCGGCTCGAGCTCGAGTTCGTTCTCGATGCCGTACAGCCCGCCGGCGATGATCGCGGCGACCGCGAGGTAGGGGTTCACGTCACCGCCGGGCACGCGGTTCTCGACGCGGAGCCCGGCGCCGTGCCCGACCACCCGCAGCGAGCAGGTGCGGTTGTCGTGGCCCCAGGCGACCGCGGTCGGGGCGAACGAGCCCTCGACGTAGCGCTTATAGGAGTTGATGTTGGGCGCGAAGAACAGCGTCATCTCGCGCATCGTGTGCAGGAGGCCGGCGATCCAGTGCTCCATGAGTTTCGACATCCCGTGGCCGTCGGCCATCACGGCGGACCCGTCGGTGCCGCGCACCGAGAGATGGATGTGGCACGAGTTGCCCTCGCGCTCGTTGTACTTCGCCATGAACGTCAGCGATTTGCCGTGCGCGTCGGCGATCTCCTTCGCGCCGTTCTTGTAGATCGTGTGGTTGTCGCAGGTCGCGAGCGCCTCGGCGTAGCGGAAGGCGATCTCCTGCTGGCCGAGGTTGCACTCGCCCTTGACGCCTTCGCAGTACATGCCGGCGCCCTCCATCCCGAGGCGGATGTCGCGCAGCAGCGGCTCCATCCGGGTCGAGGCGAGCAGCGCGTAGTCGATGTTGTAGTCGGATGCCGGCGTCAGATCCTTGTAGCCCTTGGCCCAGGCGCCGCGGAAGGAGTCGTCGAAGACGATGAACTCCAGCTCGGTGCCGACGAACGGCACGAGCCCCTTCTCGGCGAGGCGGTCGATCTGCCGCTTGAGGATCGCGCGCGGCGACACGTCGACCCCGACCCCGTCGGGCGTCGTGAGGTCGGCCATCACGAGCGCCGACCCGGGCAGCCACGGGATGAGGCGCAGGGTGTCGAAGTCGGGCGTGAGCACCATGTCGCCGTAGCCGGTCTCCCACGAGGAGATCGGGTAGCCGTCGACGGTGTTCATATCGACGTCGACGGCGAGCAGGTAGTTGCACGCCTCGGCGCCGTGCTCGGCGACATCCTCCCGGAACAACCGGGCTGAGACCCGCTTGCCGACGAGCCGGCCCTGCATGTCGGCGAACGCGAGGATCACGGTGTCGATGTCGCGCTTGTCGATCAGCCGGTTCAGTTCCTCGAGCGTGAGATTGCCGGATCGGACGGCCATTCGTTTCTCCTCGCGGTCGCGGACTCGACCATTACACCCTAGGCGTCCCCGAGGACCACTCAGCAGATGTAACGAGTCGTTAACACCCAAAGGTAGACACCAAGTACCAATGGACGCCATAGTCGTCGGCAAGCGTGGACGCTGGAGTTCCCGGCTGTCCATGGACCCCCGTATTCGGAAGGACCGCAGATGGCTGAACAGAGGAAGGTCGCCGGCGTCAAGTACACGAGCGCCGGCCAGGAGTACTTCGAGAAGCGCAAACTGAAGCGCAGCGCCGGCGTCTGGGGGCTCTGGGGGCTCGCCGTCGCCGCGGTCATCTCCGGCGACTTCTCGGGCTGGAACTTCGGCATCGACTTCGCCGGCTTCGGCGGGATGCTGATCGCCTTCGCGATCCTCGTCGTCATGTACTACGGCCTCATCTTCAGCATCGGCGAGATGGCGTCCGCGATGCCGCACACCGGTGGCGCCTACTCGTTCGCCCGCTCGGCGATGGGACCCTGGGGCGGCCTCGTGACGGGCCTCGCCGAGACCATCGAGTACGTCGCCACGACGGCGGTGATCGTGTTCTTCTCGGCGCAGTACGCCAACGGGATCACCACCGAGCTGCTCGGCTTCGACCTGTCCGCCAACATGTGGATCTGGTGGGTCGTGCTGTACGTGGTCTTCATCGCGCTCAACTCGGCCGGTGCGGCGATCTCGTTCCGCTTCGCGATCATCGTCTCGATCATCTCGATCGCGATCCTGCTCGTCTTCTCGGCGATGGCGCTGTTCTCCGGCCTCTTCAGCTGGGACTCGCTGTGGAACATGCCGCCCGACGAGGGCCAGTCGACGTTCCTGCCGCACGGCGTGCTCCCGATCCTGTTCGCGCTCCCGTTCGCGATGTGGTTCTTCCTCGGCATCGAGGAGCTGCCGCTCGCGGCCGAGGAGTCGCACAACCCGACCAAGGACATCCCCCGCGCCGGACTCTGGGCACGCGGCACCCTCATCGTCACCGGTCTGCTCGTGCTGTTCCTCAACACCGGAGTGCTCGGCGCCGAGGCGACCGGCGTCTCGCTGGAGCCGCTGCTCGACGGGTTCCGGGCCATCGTCGGCGACACCGGCGCGGCCGTGCTCGCGCTGTTCGCCTTGATCGGCCTGCTCGCTTCACTCCAGGGCATCATGTTCGCCTACGGGCGCAACATGTACTCCCTCTCGCGGGCGGGCTATTACCCGAAGTTCTTCTCGCTCACCGGCAAGCGCCAGACCCCCTGGGTCGCGCTCGTCGTCGGCGCGATCATCGGGTTCGTCGCGCTCCTCGTGCTCGACATCGTCGGACGACTGAACCCGGATGCCGGGGCCGTCGCCGGCGCGATCGTGCTGAACATCGCGGTCTGGGGCGCGGTGCTCGCCTACCTCCTGCAGATGATCTCGTTCATCATCCTGCGCCGGAAGTTCCCGAACGCCAACCGCCCGTACAAGAGCCCGTGGGGCATCCCGGGAGCGGCCGCGGCCGCCCTCATCGCGGCGCTCATCTTCCTCGGGTTCCTGCTCAACCCGACGTTCCAGCCCGCAATCGTGGCGATCGGCGCCGTCTACGTCGTCATCGTGCTCGCGTTCGCGATCTGGGGCCGGCACCGGCTCGTGCTCTCGCCGGAGGAGGAGTACGCGCTCTCCGGCGGCCTGCACGGCGACCCGCAGAAGGAGGGCTACGACGCCATGGAGGGCGAGGTCCCCGGAACCGGCACGAAGAAGTAGACGCTTCACGGACGGCCTCTCTCCGCCTACCGTGGGCGGAGGGGGCCGTCGTGCGTCGTCGAGGATTCGCCGCAGCTCTGGTCGTCGCGACCGGGTTCGGGATGCTGACCGCCTGCACCAGCGGGACCTGCGTGTCGTGGCACGTCTACGACTCGCCGCAGGCCCTGTTCGACGACACGGCTCTCGTCGTGGTGGGTACGGCGGAACCCACGGGGGCGACGCGGGACGTGTTCGGAACCGACGTGCCGGTCTACGAGATCGACGTCGCCGAGACGCTCAAGGGTTCCGCCCCGGATCCGCTCGAGGTGGCCCCGGCCCCGCTCACCTGCATGGGCGACGGCGTGAGCGAGTTCGTCGACGGCATCGACCCGCTCGCGACCGCGGACGAGCTCGTCCTCTTCCTCTACGACGACGCGGGCTCGTGGCGCACCCTCAGCCCGTTCGAGGGCGTGCTGCCGATGCCGGACGACGGGGTACTCCCGTTCGAGGTGCCCGACCGCTAGGTTGTGCGCGTGACCAGTGATGCGCAGGAGATCGCCGCCTTGAAGGTCGAGGTGGCGCGCCTGTCGCGACTCGTCGAGGCCCTCTACGCCCGATCCGGCGAGCCGATGCCCGACCTGGAGTTCACGCTCGACGCCCCACCCGCCGACGTCGTCGACGCCATCCGGTCGGGCCAGCAGATCACCGCCATCAAGCTGTGGCGCGACTACACCGGTCTCGGTCTCGCCGAGGCCAAAGCCGAGATGGATGCTCTCGCCGCGAGGCTCGGCGCATGACGCCCCCTGCGCCCGTCCCCGTCGGCACCCGCACGACCCGGCGGGATGGACACGCCGCTCCGCCCACCGTCTCGGAGGAACCATGACCACCCCACCGCCCCTCGACGAGGAAGCACCTGTGGCCGTTGCCGTCGGCCGCACGATCGGGGGCGTCCTGCTCGTCGTGGTCGGCCTCATCGTGGCCCTCGCCGGCGCCCTCGTGCTGTTCGTCACCCCGTGGATCGCGCCGTGGACCGACGACGGGTCGATCTGGTGGACCCTCAGCGACCTCGACTTCGTCGGCGCGATCGTGGGCG
>CAZPJC010000119.1:0-7598 GCA_964586645.1 uncultured Schumannella sp. | reverse complement strand
CCTAGGCGACCGCTTCGGTCTGCTCCTCGAGGTAGCGGCGCCGGGCCGCGCGGCGCGCCCACGGCGAGTCCTCGGGCCAGTGGTTGCGCAGCGTGGGCACGATCCAGGACAGGCGCCGGGTGAATCCCGACCAGGTGGCGAACGGCCGCGCCGAGATGCCGACGACGAGATCGCGGTCGTAGCGCACGGTCATCCACGGCTTCACGTGCAGGCTCAGGTCGAGGTCGTCGTGGATGTCGCGCTCGACGCGGTGCACCTCCGGGCCGATCTCCTCCCACACCTCGCGGCGCATCGCGAAGTTCGAGCCGAAGATCGGCGGATGCCCGAGGTAGAGGGTCATCGACCAGTAGAGCCCCCCGACCCACCACGACTTGCCGAGGCGCCGGGTGATCGGGCCCGCGTCGTAGAAGTCGCCGGATCCGGAGACGACCGACAGCGCGGGGTCGCGCTCGAACACCGCGATCACCTGCTCGAGCCATTCCGGCGGGCACACCGAGTCGGCGTCGATGCGGGCGATCACGTCGCCGAGCGCGGCGTCGAGGCCCGCCGACGAGGCCCGGGGGATCCCCGGGATCGGCTCCCAGACCACGCGGGCCCCGGCGGCCTCGGCGACGGCTCGGGTGTCGTCGGTAGAGCCGTTGTCGACGACGACGATCTCGTCGGGCACCCGGCGCTGGGCGGCGAGCGACGCGAGGCACCGCCGGAGCATCTCGGCGTCGTTGCGCGCGGGGATCACGACCGAGACGAACATCGGTCGCCAGGCTACGCCTTCGCGGGCCGTGCCCTCCACACATGGAGCGCGGCGTAGGAGCGCCAGGGCGCCCAGGACGCGCGCGGGGAGGGATGGATGCCGAGCGCCGCGGCCGACTGCCTGAGCACGAGGTCGGTGCCGGGGAAGGCGTCGGGGTGCCCGAGCGCCCGCATCGCGAGGTATTCGGTCGTCCACGGCCCGACTCCGGGGAGGGCGAGCAGCCTCTCCCGCAGTTCGGCGACGGGGGTGGCCGGGTCGAGCGGCAGCCCGCCGGCGGCGACGACCTCCGCGATCCGGCGGATGGCGGCCACCCGCGTCGACGGTCCGCGCAGCACCTCGTGCCCCTGTTCGGCGAGCTGCGCGGCGGTCGGGAAGTCGCCGAAGTGCTCGACGATCCGGCCCAGCACCGTGCGCGCGGCCGCGACCGAGATCTGCTGCCCGACGAGGGTGCGGAACAGCGCCTCCTCGGGGTCGGCGCTGCCGGCGATGCGGATGCCCGGCACGGCGGCGACGAGCGGCGCGAGCTGCGGGTCCCGGGCGAGGTGCGCGTCGATCGCGACCGAGTCGGCGTCGAGGTCGAACATCCGTCGCACCCGGGCGGTGAGCGCGGGCAGGTCGGAGAGCGTCGCGAGTTTCGCGCTGAGCAGCACGCCGGCTCCGTCGAGCCGGATGTCGACGTCGGCGCGGCCGCCGGGGAGCCGGAGCGGTCGGGCGAAGCGGGTCTCGTCGCCCTCCTCGAATCCGCGGATGCCGTGGTCGGCGAAGAAGCGGAACAGGCCGGGTCCGTCGAACGGGGCGCGCGCGGGCAGGCGCAGCGTGATGGTCCCGGCGTCGACGGCCGCGGGGGCGCCTCGGCGGGCGAGGGCGCGCAACTCGGTCGGGGTCGCCCGGTAGACCGCCGCGATCGTGTCGTTGAACTGGCGCAGCGACCCGAAGCCGGCGGCGAAGGCGATGTCGGTGACCGGGAGGTCGGTCGCGGCGAGCAGCGAGCGGGCGGTCTGGGCGCGGTGCGCCCGGGCGAGGGCCAGGGGTCCGGCGCCGAGTTCGGCCGTGAGCACGCGGGTGACGTGACGCGGCGTGTAGCCGAGTCGCGCGGCGAGCCCGGGGACCCCTTCGCGTTCCACGACTCCGTCGTGCACGAGCCGCATGGCGCGCGACGCGAGATCGTCCCGCAGGTTCCAGTCGGGCGAGCCGGGCACGGCATCCGGCTGGCAGCGCTTGCACGCGCGCAGCCCCGCTTCGTGGGCGGCCGCGGCCGTGCGGTAGAACGACACGTTGCCGGGCTTCGGCGTCATCGCCGGGCAGCTGGGCCGGCAGTAGATGCCGGTGGTGTGCACGCCGGCGATGAACTGGCCGTCGAACCGGGCGTCGCGCGAGGCGAGTGCGCCGTAGCGTTCCGCGAAGACCGGGTCCATGCGTTCAGAGTCGCACGGCCCGCCGACCTCCGTCAGCGGGAATCGGACATGACCGGCGCGATTACGCTGTCGACATGACCATGGAGGCCCCGCATCCCGTGCCGGCCCTCGAGGGGCTCAAGGCGGAGCTCGGCGAGGCCGTGCGCACCGACGAGGCCGCGCTCAACGAGGTGCGCGCCGACAAGTCGGGCCACGTCGCCCCGACGTTCCCGCTCGCGGTCGTCGAGGCGCGCAGCATCGGCGACGTGCAGGCGACGCTGCGATTCGCGAGCGCCCACGGCATCCCGGTGGTTCCGCGCGGAGCGGGCACGGGTCTCGCCGGTGGGGCGATCGGCAGCGCGGGCGAGATCGTGCTCAGCACCCGCGCGATGGATCGCATCCTCGAGGTCTCGGCCGACGACGAACTCGCTGTCGTCGAACCCGGCATCCTCAACGCCGACCTCAATGCCGCGCTGTTCGACCGCGGGCTGTGGTGGGCGCCGGACCCGGCGAGCCGCGCGATCTCGACCGTCGGCGGCAACATCGCCACGAACGCCGGCGGCCTGCTCTGCGTCAAGTACGGGGTCACCCGCGAAGCCGTCCTCGGGCTCAAGGTCGTGCTCGCCGACGGCCGGCTGCTCGAGTTCGGGCACCGCACCGTCAAGGGCGTCACCGGCTACGACCTGACGGCGCTCATGATCGGCTCGGAGGGAACGCTCGGCGTGATCGTCGAGGCGTCCCTCAGGCTGCGCCCGCTGCCGAAGGGCACGCCGGTCACCGTGAAGGCCGAGTTCGCGACGGTCGAGCAGGCGGCGCGCGCCTCGAGCGTGGTCAGCGCGAGCGGCACGACGCCGGCGATCATGGAACTTCTCGACGCCGCGTCGGTGCGCAGCATCGGCGCCTTCCTCGACGTCGAGCTGGGGACGGGCGCGGTGCTCCTGGCCCAGACCGACGGGGTCGCCGCCGCCGAGGAGGCCGCCGCGATCGCCGCCGTGATGCGCTCGCTCGGCGGCACGGTCGAGCTGACCGAGGATCCGGAGGAGTCCGCGCGCCTGTTCGCCATCCGTCGCGCGTTCCACCCGTCGCTCGAGGCGCTCGGCACCGTGCTCATCGAGGATGTCGCCGTGCCCCGCAGCGCGCTCCCGGCGATGTTCGCCGCAATCGAGCGCATCTCGGCGAAGTACGGCATCGAGATCCCGACGGTCGCGCACGCCGGCGACGGCAACCTGCATCCCAACTTCGTGTTCACCGCCCCCGAGGTCGACGGCCACGTCGCCGTGCCCGACGAGGTCTGGGCGGCGGCCGACGAGATGTTCCTCGACTGCCTGCGGCTGGGCGGCACGCTCACCGGCGAGCACGGGGTCGGCATCCTCAAGAAGCGCTGGCTGCGGGATGAACTCGGCGACGACTCGTTCGACCTGCAGCGCCAGATCAAGCAGGTCTTCGACCCGGCCAATCTCCTCAATCCGGGCAAGGTCTTCTAGCCGCGAAGAGCGTGTGCGGACCCGGGAATAGGGTGCCCTCACCCGGCGTTATGCCCGTTGTATGTCTAGCAATCTGAGTGACTCGCGCATCCGCCCGACCTTGGTACCGCGTCCCACGATCGGGCGGCTCCGGCTGCGCCCGACGCGCCGCGGGCGTGGCTTCATCGTCGGCATCGTGGATGCCGTCGGCCCCGACACGAACGGCTTCGCGCCGCGCGACCGGGTCGCCTGGCGCGACTCCGGGCAGCACCTCGACGAGCTCATCCTGATCGATCAGGACGATGTGCTCGGCGTGCCGAGCTGGATCAGCGACGACAAGGTCGTCTCCTACCTGGGCGCCGGTCTCATCGCCCGCGCCCTCGTGCGCACGCGGCCGTTCAGCCGCGGCGAGCAGGTGCGCATCGAGTCGCACGATCCGCTGGTCGCGGAGATGACGGCCGCCTGGGCGCGCTCGCTCGGCGCCCGCGTCGTCGATGCGGAGACGGCGGAGGTCGCCATCCAGGACGACCGGATGGCGCGCCGCCGGGGTCTGGGCAGTCACGGCCGCCTCGCGCAGGCCGCGGTCGAGGTGTTCCAGGCGATCCGGGCCGGCGTCTTCGACGACGTTCCGCTGCTTCCCGCCACCGAGGGCCGACTGGCCGCGTAGCACCGCTCGCCGCGGGGGAGTCGAGCCCTAGGCTGACGGCATGGGTTTCCTCCCCGTCCCGTCCGACGCCGAGCTGTCGCCCGACGCCGTCGCCGCGGCGAACCGCTTCGGCGACGAGCATCCGGGGCCGCTCAACGCCCTCGACCGCGCGCTGCTGAACAACGTCACCGTGTTCGAGGCGTACACGCGCTGGTACGACGTCAAGGACGAGCTCGAGGCGCTCGTCGGCGAACGGGCGGTCACGCTGTTCTCGGTCGCCCTGTCCCGGGCGGTGCCGGCCCCGTATCCGACGGCGTTCTTCGAGGGCGTGCTCCGCGACGGCGGCGACGACCCCGTGAACCCCCAGGTGACCGAGGCCGAGTCGCTCCTGCTCGAGTGGGGCCGTGCGGTCGGAGCCGACCCGAGCCGCGTGCCCGCGGAGCTGATCGCCCGGGTCGAGGGCACCTTCAAGGAATCCACGCGGGCCGTCCTCGCCGGCTACGCGGGTCTCATGTTCGCCGTCTGCATCTTCTCGCTGATCGCCCAGCTCCCGGCCGAGGGCTCGGTTTCCGGAACATCGGCCCCGTGACCCGTCGTCGCATCCACCCCGCGTGGATCGTCGCCGGCGTCGCCTTCCTCGCGCTGGTCGGCGCCGCCGGGTTCCGCAGCGCCCCGAGCGCGCTGATCCTGCCGCTCGAGACCGAGTTCGGCTGGGGTCGCTCGGAACTCTCCCTCGCGGTCAGCGTCAACATCCTGCTGTACGGGCTCACCGCGCCGTTCGCCGCCGCGCTCATGGAGCGCTTCGGGGTGCGCCGGGTGACGAGCGTCGCCCTGCTCGCGATCGCCGCGGGCGCGGGCCTGTCGGTGTTCGTGACGCAGAGCTGGATGCTGCTGCTCACCTGGGGCGTGCTGATCGGCCTGGGCACGGGGTCGATGGCGCTCGTCTTCGCCGCGATCATCGCCGACCGCTGGTTCGTGAAGAATCGCGGACTCGTCGTCGGCATCCTCACCGCGGGCAGCGCGACCGGGCAGCTGATCTTCCTGCCGATCGTCGCCGGGCTCGCCGCCGACACCTCGTGGCGCCTCGCCTCGCTGCTCATCGCCGGCATCGCCCTCGCGGTCGTGCCGCTCGTCGCGATCTTCCTGCGCAATTCGCCGTCCGACCTGAACGTCACGCCCTACGGGTCACCGCCGGACGCCGTGCCCACCCCACCCGCGCGGAGCTCGGTCAACCCCGCGCTGCGCGCCGTGCAGGTGCTGCGCCGCGCCGCCCGGGTGCGCACCTTCTGGGCCCTCGTCGCGGGGTTCGCGATCTGCGGCGCCACGACGAACGGCCTCATCGGCACGCACTTCATCCCCGCCGCCCACGACCACGGGATGGGCGAGGTCGCCGCCGCGGGGCTCCTCGCGGTCGTCGGCATCTTCGACGTCGTGGGCACGATCGCGTCGGGCTGGCTGACGGACCGGGTCAACCCGCGCATCCTGCTCGCGGTCTACTACGGCGGCCGCGGCGTCTCGCTGCTCATCCTGCCGTTCCTGCTGTCGGCGACGGTGCAGCCGCCGATCATCCTGTTCGTCGTCATCTACGGCCTCGACTGGGTCGCGACCGTCCCGCCCACGGCCGCCCTGTGCCGCGAACTGTTCGGCGCCGACGGCCCGGTCGTCTACGGCTGGGTGTTCGCATCGCACCAGCTCGGCGCCGCGGCCGCCGCCGTGCTCGCCGGGGTCCTCCGCGACGCCGCCGGCGAGTACACGTGGGCCTGGTTCGGCGCCGCCGGACTGTGCGTCGTCGCGGCGATCGTCAGCTTCGGCGTGAGCCGCCGCCCCCAGGTGCTGCCGGCATGAGCGACTCGCTGCTCGTCGGTCTGATCGTGGCCGGGCTCGCCGCCCTCGTACTGCAGGTCAGCGACGCGATCGGAGCGCTCATCGACGCCGGCACGGTGCGCGACTCGGCTGTCGATGAGCGCGACGAACCCGACACCCTCACCCGGCGCCGCGGACGCGAGCTGTTCTGGGCGCTCGCCCTCACCGCGACCCTCGCCGTGCTCATCGCGTACGGCGTCGACCGGGCGGCCCGTCTGGTCTGGGGCGCCGGCGTGGGAGTGCTGCTGATCACCGCGCTGGCGGCGTTCGCGGTCGGCTGCGTCGGCGTGCTGGCCGTGCTCCGTCGCGAACGCCCCACCTACGCCCGGTTGCGACGGGATCTGCGCGACCGCTCGACCTTCACCGTCGATGCCGACGAACTCCGCGACTTCGAAGCCCGCCTCGAGCGGGCCGACCGAGTGCGCGCGCGACGGCCGAAAGCGGCACTCGTGCTGCGCATCCTCGGTCTGCTGCTCGTCGCGGCGGCCGCGGTGCTCGTGGCGATGGATGCGGGCGCGCTGCTCGTCCCCGCCCTCGTCGCCGTCGTGCTGCACATCGGCGCGCTCGTCGTCGCGCTGCGCGCCGCCGCCGTCCACCGGGTGAGGCTCGAAGCCGTTCTCGAGACCCAGCGCGACGAGGTCGTGGCGATGCTCGAACGCGCCCGCATCCCGCAGCGGGGCAGCGTGCCGGGCCTCCGCGACCGGGTGAGTCGTGCTCTCGCGATTCTGCGCGAGAAGCAGCGCTGATCCTGGATAGATTGTCACCCATGGCCCAGGCGACCCCCGAGAACCCCGAGACGGCTCCGACGGCGGGCGACGTCGCCGCGGCGCAGGCGAGCGCCTCGCAGGCCACGCAGACGGTGACGGCTCACGTGGCGCAGAAGACCACGGTGCACCTGCCGGAGAAGGCTCCCGCCGAGGTCCAGGCGGCGACCGCGACGACGCCGCAGCCGATCTTCGACACCGACCCGCGCCGGCGCAACAGCCTGCTCGCGGCGGTCATCGTGGCGGGCGTCGTGCTCGGCATCGCGCTGCTGCTCGTGCTCGCCTACTTCCTCATCTTCATCGGCCCCGGCCTGTCGTTCGTCGGCGCACTCCTCGCCCTCATCCCGCTCGCGATCGTGCTGATCGGGGTGCGCTGGATCGACCGCTGGGAGCCCGAGCCGCGCCTGCTGCTGATCATCGCGTTCCTCTGGGGCGCGACCGTCTCGATCGTGATCGCCCTGGTCGCCGACGTCGGCACGTCGTACCTGTATGCCGCGGCGGGGGCCGACCAGAACTGGACGGTGTTCCTCCAGAGCGTCGTGCAGGCCCCGATCGTCGAGGAGGGCGGCAAGGGCCTCGGCATCCTGCTCATCTACCTCGTCGCGCGCCGCTACTTCGACGGACCCGTCGACGGCATCGTGTTCGCCGCACTCGTCGCGGGCGGGTTCGCGTTCACCGAGAACATCCAGTACTTCGCGATCCAGATCGCCGAGTCGG